>NZ_JBIWAE010000003.1:0-517488 GCF_044759865.1 Streptomyces sp. NPDC099050
GCCGAGTAGGGCGCCACAAATCACGCTTTACGTCCCGGCCAACACCCCACCCCGCCCCCGTCCCCGACCCCGGCACGCAGCCCCCACCGACCCCGGGTCGGGGGAACATCCGCCCGGGCCCTTTCAGCCGTCCGGCGTTTGAGGACCTGGGTCTGGGGCGGAGCCCCAGGGGGGTCCGGGCGCAGCCCGGTACCCCTCCCAGCCGGTCCGGCGTTTGAGGACCGGGGTCCGGGCGGAGCCCGGGGAACGGTGGAAGGGCGGGTAGGGGAACTCCGCCCCGCAGGGCCGACCCAGCCGCACCCGCCCACCGGGCCCGCGCCGGGGCGGCGGTGGCGGCAGCCCCGACCGGCCACCGACGGACGGAGTCCGGCGCAGCGGCGCGAAGCCCGCGCAGCGGTGCGTCGAGGAGGAGGGCGGTGCGTCGAGGAGGGGGCTCCGCGTTGGGAAGGTGGGGTGCCCGGTATGTGACGCTTGGGGCATGCGGATCCTGGTCGTCGAAGACGAAGTCAGCCTCGCCGATTCCCTGCGGCGCGGCCTCTCCGCCGACGGCCACTGGGTCGACCTCGCCCACGACGGCCACCACGGACTGGACCGGGCCCTCACCGGAGGCCCGTACGACGTGGTCCTCCTCGACCTCATGCTCCCCGGCCTCTCGGGCTACGAGATCTGCACCCGGATGCGGTCCCACGGCGTCACCACCCCCGTGCTGATGCTGACCGCCAAGGACGGCGAGTACGACGAGGCCGAGGGCCTGGACTCGGGTGCGGACGACTACCTGACGAAACCGTTCTCCTTCGTCGTCCTCGCCGCCCGCCTCCGCGCCCTCACCCGCCGCACCGCCGCCGGCGCCGCCGCCCGGACCGGCGTCCTGCAGGCGGGCGACCTCACCCTCGACGCCCAGGGCCGCCGCTGCCGCCGGGGCACGCACGAGATCGAGCTGACCGCCCGTGAGCTCGGCGTCCTGGGCTGCCTGATGGAGCAGCCCGGCCGGGCCGTCGCCAAACAGGACATCCTCGACGAGGTCTGGGACACCCCGCACGGCATCGACCCGAACATCGTCGAGGTCTACGTCTCCTCGCTCCGCCGGAAGATCGACGCCCCCTTCGGGCGCCGTTCGATCCTCACCGTCCACGGCACCGGCTACCGGATGGCCCCGGACGGTGGCTGAGCCGCCGTCGAAGCCGTGGCACCGCCGCCTCGGCGGCCTCCGCGCCCGCGCCGCCGCGGCCGCCGCCCTCGCGATGGCCGCCGTGCTGGCCGCCGGCGGGCTGTGGCTCTACACCCTGCTGCGCGCCAACCTCATCGAGAACACCACCGGCCGCACCGAGCTGGCCGCCCGCAAGGTGGCCGCCCGGTACGACACCGGGAGCCTCCCGGCCGGCGGCCGGCTGCCCGCGCCCGAGGGCGGGGTCGACCTGGTCCTCGTACGGAACGCGGCCGGGACGGTCGTGGCCACCAGCGGGGACCTGAAGGACACCCCGGAGCTGACGGAGCTGGGCCCCGCGCCCGGCCGGGACGTCCGCTCGGCCGTGCTGCCGCCCGCACGCCCCGGCGCGCAGCGGCGCGTGGTGGTCGCCGTGGACGCGCCCGGCCCGCCGGGGGCGCGCGACCCGCACACCGTCTACGCCGCGACCGTGCTCGGCGACGTCGACGACGCCAACCGGGCCGTCGCGCTCGGCCTGCTCGCCGGCGCGCCGCCGCTGATCGCCTTCGCGGCGCTGCTGGCCTGGTGGGTGACGGGCCACGCGCTGCGCCCGGTCACCGCGATCCGCACCGGGCTGGCGGCGGTCACCGGGAGCGAGCTGGACCGGCGGGTCCCGGACCCGGGCGGCGCCGACGAGATCGCGCAGCTGGCCCGGACCGTCAACGACACCCTGGACCGGCTGGAGCGCAGCGACGCCCGGCAGCGGCAGTTCACCGCCGACGCCTCGCACGAGCTGCGCAACCCCCTCGCGGCCGTCCGGTCCCGGCTGGAGGTGGCCTTGCGGGATCCCGACCGGGAGTCGGTGGCGGCCGCGCTGGCCGATACCGAGCGGCTCCAGGGCATCGCGGCCGATCTGCTCCTGCTGGCCCGCCTCGACGGCGGGCCGGCGCCGCGCACCGAGCCGGTGGACCTCGCGCTGCTGGCCGCCGAGGCCGCGGCGCGGCGCCCGGAGCCCCGGGTTCCGCTACGGCTGGACGCGCGGGCTCCCGTACCGGCCGCCGGGGATCCAGCGCGGCTGGAGCGGGCGCTGGCGAACCTGGTGGACAACGCCCTGCGGCACGCCCGTACCGGGGTCGTGGTGCGGGCCTCGACCGCGGACGGCTGGGCGCTGCTCGAGGTCACGGACGACGGGCCGGGCATCCCGGAGGCGGACCGGGACCGGGTCTTCGAGCGGTTCGTACGGCTGGACGCCGACCGGGGCCGGGCCAGCGGCGGCACCGGCCTGGGGCTGGCCATCGCCCGGGAGATCGCCCGGGCGCACGGCGGTGACGTCCGCGCGCTCCCGGCGCCCGCCGGCGGCGCGCGGCTGGTGCTGCGCGTGCCCGCGTCCACCGGACCCGGCCGCGGTGGCGGATCCGCCCCCTGAAGGCGCCTTCAGGACTCTCAGGATTCCTTCAGCACCGCTCCGCCAGCATCGACAGGCATGAGCGCCCACCGCAGGAAGACCCGTGCCCCGAAGTCCCGGGCGGCCTCGTCCCGCCGCCGCAGGCTCACCCGCACCCTGCCGGCTTCCGGCTGCGCCCTGGTGGTGCTCGCGGGGGCGACCGCCTGGTACCTGTACGACGACCTCGCCTCCAGCATCGGCAGCTCCAAGGCCCTGAAGGGCGCCGAGAAGTCGAAGTACGGCGACGTGAACATCCTGCTGATGGGCCTGGACAGCCGCCGGGACCAGAACGGCGAGGACCTCCCCCCGGCCGTGCTCGACAAGCTGCACGCGGGCGCGAGCTCGGACGTCGGCGGCTACAACACCAACACCCTGATCCTGCTGCACGTCCCCGGCGACGGGAGCCGGGCGAAGGCCTTCTCGGTGCCGCGCGACGACTTCGTCGACCTGCACGGGGTGCCCGGTTTCACCGGCAAGGCCAAGATCAAGGAGGCGTACGGGCGGGCGAAGGCCAAGACCGAGGAGCAGCTCTCCGCCCAGGGGGTCAAGGACCGGGGGCGGCTGGAGCTCGAGGGGCGCGAGGCGGGGCGCAGGGCGGAGATCGAGACGGTGCGCACCTTCCTGGGGCTGCCGATCGACCACTTCGCCGAGCTGAACCTGGCCGGTTTCTATCACCTGGCCGACGCGCTGGGCGGCGTACCGGTGTGCCTGAAGAAGCCGGCGAAGGACGGTTTCTCGGGGGCCGATTTCCCGGCGGGGCGCCAGACGCTCGACGGGCAGCAGTCGCTGGCCTTCGTACGGCAGCGGCACGGGCTGACCATGGGCGACCTGGACCGGACGAAGCGGCAGCAGGCCTTCCTGGCCGGGGCCACCTACAAGCTGAACCAGGCCGGGACCTTCACCGATCCGGTGAAGCTGATGAAGCTGATCGGCTCGGCGAAGCAGGACGTGGTCACCGACCGGGGATGGGACCTGCTGTCCTTCGTGAAGCAGGCGAAGAACCTGTCCGGGGGCGACGTGGAGTTTGTGACCCTTCCCATCGAACGCTTCGGCCGGAACCATGACGCCGAGATAAACGTCGTAGACGATATGAAGATAAAGCGGTTCATAGCCGAGCGGATCGGGCCCGGGGCCACTGCGAGCCCGAGCGCGCCTGGCACCGCTCCCTCCTCACCGGGCGCGCCCTCCGACGCGCCGGGCGCGCCCTCCGCGCCGCAGGGCTCCCCCGGGAGCTCCGTGCCCGCCCCCTCACCGCCCCGGAGCAGCAGCGGAACCCCCGCCATCGACGGCGGCGGCGTCCCGTGCGTGGACTGAAGCCCCTGACCACGGCGGGCGCGCGCCGCCGCACGGAAGCACTGCTCCTGGTCCTCGTCCTCGCGGTGACCATTTCCGGCCACATCGCCGCCGGCCTCGCGATGAACGACGAGCTGCCGCCCGGCCTCACCGGCTTCGTGGTCAGCATGACGCTGCTCGCACTGGTGGGGCACCTGGCCGTGCGCCGGTTCGCGGCGTACGCGGATCCGCTGGTGTTCCCGCTGGCCCTGCTGCTGACCGGGCTGGGGCTGGTGCTGCTGCACCGGCTCGACCAGGGGTACCTCGACCGGTACAACTCCCCGGCGGTGGCGCCCGGCCAGCTGATGTGGACGGTGATCGGCGTCGCGGCCTGCATCGCGGTGCTGGGACTGCTGCGCGACCACCGCCTCCTCCAGCGGTTCATCTACATCACGATGGTCGTGGCCCTGGTGGCGCTGATCGCGCCCGCCTTCTTCGGCGCGGACACCTACGGGGCGAAGCGCTGGATCAAGTTCGGCGGGCTCTCGGTCCAGCCCGGCGAGTTCGTGAAGATCATGATCGCGGTGTTCTTCGCGGGCTACCTGGTGATCCACCGCGACGCGCTGGCCCTGTCGGGCCGCAAGTTCCTGGGCATGCGGCTGCCGCCGATGCGCCAGCTCGGCCCGCTCATCACGGTGTGGATCATCTCGCTGCTCGTGCTGGTCTTCGAGCGCGACCTCGGCACCTCGCTGATCTTCTTCGGCGTCTTCGTGGTCATGCTCTACGTGGCCACCGAGCGCACCAGTTGGATCATCTGCGGCCTGGTCCTCGCCTCGGCGGGCGCCTTCGTGGTGGGCATGACGGAACCGCACGTCAAGGCCCGCGTGGCCGCCTGGCTGAACCCGCTCTCGTACTACTGGAAGGACCGGCCGCCGGGCATCGTCTCGGACCAGTCGGCGCAGGCGCTGTTCAGCTTCGGCACGGGCGGCATCACCGGCACGGGCCTGGGCCTGGGCCATCCGGAACTGATCAAGTTCGCGGGCCGCAGCGACTTCATCCTGACGACGGTGGGTGAGGAGCTCGGCCTGGCCGGGGTCATGGCCGTCCTGATCCTCTACGCGCTCCTCGTGCAGCGCGGGCTGCGGATGGCGCTCGGCGCCCGCGACCCCTTCGGCAAGCTGCTGGCGGTGGGCCTGGCTTCGGCCCTGGCGCTCCAGGTCTTCGTGGTGGCGGGCGGCGTCACCGGACTGATCCCGCTGACGGGCAAGGCCCTGCCCTTCCTGGCCGCGGGCGGCTCGTCCCTGCTGGCCAACTGGATCATGATCGCCCTGCTGCTGCGGATCTCCGACAGCACCGAACGACAACGCGAGGCGGACGCGCGGGGCCCGGCGGAGACGACGATCACGCCCACGATCACGCCGCAGGCCGCCGGGCCCGAACCGCACCCCGCCGCGCCCTAGAGGTAATCCTCCAGGCGGCCGATGCGGTAACCCTGCTCCTGTATCCGGCGGAGCATCCGGGTCGTCATCTCGGTCTCCGTCGTGCCCTTCAGCTCGGCGGGGCCGCGGAAGTGGGCCAGGATGATGTCACCCGGTTTGAGGGCGGAGCCCTCGGCGTACTGGAAGTTGTTGATCTGCATCGACACGCGCCACAGGAGGAGCTGGGATATCCCGCACTCGTGCGCGGCCCTGAGGGTGTCGTCGTTGTGGTTGCCGTACGGCGGGCGGAAGAACGCCGGCCGCTTGCCGAACCGCTTCTCCAGGCGTTCCTGCTGCCCGCATATCTCCTTCTTCTGTGCCTCGAAGGACAGGGTGCGGAGATTCGGGTGCGTCAGGGTGTGGTTGTTTATCGTGCTGCCGGAGCCGTTGTCACGGAGCTTCTCGAAGTGGCCGTAGTCCGAGGAGGCGATGCTGTCCGTCAGGAACATGCTGATCGGCAGCTTCAGATCGGCGGCCATCTTCAGGAACTCGGGGCTCTTCTCCGCGCCGTCGTCGAACGTCAGGAAGACGACCTTGTCGTCCGCCGGGACGGGTATTCGGTCGACGACCTGGACCCGGCCCGCCTCGGCGGGTGCGATCCGCGGTGTGACGGCCGGCTTGGGCGCGTACTGGAGGGGGCCGCTGAGGCCCCATTTCTTGTACGCCTCGTCCGCCGCGGCCACCGAACCCCGGCCCGCGGCGGAGGGGGAGGCCGCCCCCGAGGGCGACGGGGTCGCCCTGGCCTCCGTGGTCTTGCGCCCCAGTCTCTCGATGGGGTCCACGCTGTCCCCGCACCCCGTCAGGGACAGCGCGAGCGCGCCGGCCGTCAGCGTTCCGGCTACGAACCGGCGCGCGTACCTCACAAGTAATCCTCCAGCCGAGCCACGGCATAACCCTTGTCCGTGACGGTCTTCATGACGTGACGGATCATGTCAGTCATGCTGCCCTTCCAGTCTTCCTTGCCCCGGAAGTGGGTCAGGATGATGTCCCCGGGGTGCAGGTCCTTGTCCCACTCCCGCCAGTCCATCCGGTTCGGGAAGGCCTCCTCGTTCCACAGCGGAACGGCCTTGATCCCACAGGACTTGGCCGCGCGCAGCGTGTCCTCGTTGTAGTTCCCGTACGGCGGGCGGAAGAGCGTCGGGCGCTTGCCGAACGTCTTCTGGATGGTGTCCTGCTGACCGCAGATCTCCTGGCGCTGCTTCTCGTACGAGAGCGCCGGCATGTAGCGGTGGTTGAGCGTGTGGTTGTTGAGCGTGACGCCCGCCGCCTGCATCTCCTTGAAGTACGGGTAGTTGTCCCGGACCAGGTAGTCGCTGAGGAAGGCGGTGTACGGGAGCTTCAGCTCCTGCATCATCTTCAGGAACTCGGGGTCCTTCTCGGCCCCGTCGTCGATCGTCAGGAAGACGACCTTCTCCTCCGTGGGGACGGTGGTGAAGACCGGGGGCAGCTCGTCCTGGCCCTCGACCTCGAAGCCGTCACGGGTGGAGATCTCCGGCTTCTCCTTGGGTGCCTGCGGAGCGACGAGCGGCGGCTTGGCCAGCCCCCACTTCTTCGCGGCGACGATCCGCGCCTGCTGGAGGGCCTTCAGCTTCTCGGCGTAGGTGCCGAGCGCGCCGGCCGCTCCGGCCTGCTCGCCGGCGGCGCCCGCGGCGGCCTTCGCCTTCGCCGCCTTGTCCGGCGCGTCGGACCCGCCGGTCCCGCAACCCGTGCCGAGTGCGGCGAGGAGCAGTGCGGCCATCGCGGCCGTACCCAACCGGCCGCGCGCGACTGCCGCGATCCGGTGACCGTGTTGCGTCTTATGTTCCGTTTGTCGGACTAGCTGCATAGTTCGGGATCTTTACACCCTCCAGGCGCGCGCCCCGGGCGACACCGCGAGGGGAATCCGACCTTCCTCCGACTGGCCCACGGTGGCCGACAATGGACCCGTGACCCCCGAAGACTTCGCCGCGCTCCTCGCCCCCGAGGGCCACGCCCTCCTCGACTCGCTCCGGGACTACGACCCCGCCCAGGAGCTCGCCGTCGCCACCCGGCTGCGCCGCGAACACCCCGCCGCGCTGGTGTCCGCCGCCCTCGGACAGGCCCGGCTGCGGCAGCGCGCGGTGGCGAAGTTCGGGGCCGAGGACGCCCGCCGGATGTACTTCACCCCCGGCGGCGGGGAGATGGCCACCCGCGCCTCCGTGGCCTCGTACCGCGCCGAGCGGCTCGCCGCCCTGGGCGTACGGAGCCTCGCGGACCTCTGCTGCGGGATCGGCGGCGACGCGCTGGCCCTGGCCCGGCTCGGCATCCGCGTCCTGGCGGTGGACCACGATCCGCTGACCGTCGCCGTGGCGCGGGCGAACGCCGAGGCGCTGGGGCTGGCGGACCTGATCGAGGTCCGGGAGGCCGATGTGACGGAGGTCGACACCGCCGGCTACGACGCCGTCTTCATCGACCCGGCCCGCCGGGGCGGGCGGGGCAGGATCTTCGACCCGGAGTCCTACTCCCCTCCCCTGTCCTGGGCGATCGCCACCGCCCGCGCCGCGAAGGTCGCCGCCATCAAGATCGCCCCCGGGATCCCGCACGAGGCGGTGCCCGCCGAGGCCCAGGCCGAGTGGATCTCCGACCAGGGGGACGTGAAGGAGGCCGTGCTCTGGTTCGGAACGGCCCCGGGCGAGATCCGCGCCACCCTGCTGCCCGGCCCGCGCGCGCTGGCCACCGCCGATCCGCTGCCCGACCCCGAGGCCGGCCCCGTCGGCCGCTACCTCTACGAGCCCGACGGCGCCGTGATCCGCGCCCACCTCGTCGCCGAGGTCGCCGAGCAGCTGGGCGGCCGGCTGATCGACCCGACCATCGCGTACATCACCGCCGACGAGCTGCGCGAGACCCCGTACGCGACCTCGTACGAGATCACCGACGTCCTGCCGTTCGGGCTGAAGAAGCTCAAGGCGCTGCTGCGCGAGCGCGGGGTCGGCATCCTCACGGTGAAGAAGCGCGGCTCCGCGATCGAGCCCGAGGAGCTGCGCAAGAAGGTGAAGCCGCAGGGACCGAACTCCGCGACGGTGTTCCTGACCCGGGTCGCCGGAGCACCCTCGATGCTGATCGGCTCACCGACCGCCCGCCCCTGACGGCTCGCCGGGTCCCCCGGCCGCTCTCCCGAGGAGCCGCAGTGCCCACCGGTAGTGCGCGCCCGCCTTGCCGAGGCCCAGTAGGGCGGTGATCCACAGGATCATGCCGAGGCCCATGGTGTAGGCGACCTCTCCGTAGGTGTCGGCTCCGGGGCGGGCCGTCGCCGCCGAGCCGAAGGTCACCCAGAGGCCGAGGCCGCCCAGGGCGAAGGAGGCCAGCAGCCAGACCAGGCTGCGCCCGGGCGCGCGTAGGGCGGCGTCCACGGGCGGGTCCCGGTCCAGCTCCGCCCAGGCGCACAGCAGCCGGCGGACCTGCCGGTCCCGCTTGGCGCCCCAGGCGAACCAGAACCCGGCCGGTATCAGCACGCCCACGCCGAGCACGGCGAAGATCAGGCCGAAGAGGTACGCGAACGGGTCGTGCGTCTCGATGGCCATCAGGGCCATGCCGACGAAGGACCACCCCAGGGCGAAGACGGCCGAGACCGCCCAGAGGAGCAGGAGCCGGCCGATGCCCAGGCTGCGCCGCCCGAGCTCCCCCAGGAACCGGGCGCGGTCGGCCCGTACCGCCCTCAGGGAGTGCTCGTCGAGCCAGGCGCGCAAGTGCGCGGGAGGGGGAGGCGGCGGCAGGTCACGGCGGGGCATGCACGTGACCATATCCGCACGCCAAGGGGCCCGGAGGGCGGCCGAGCGGAGGCTCAGCCCTCGCCGGTCCCGCCGACCTCCACCGATTCGAAGCGCCAGCGGTGGACCGCCCGCGTGATCAAATCGGCTGCGGGCTCCGGCAGTTCGGGCAGTTCGGCGCCGATCCCCCCGGCGGTCTCCCACCAGGTGATGACGAGCACCCGGTCCTGTGGGGCGCTGAACACCTCGCGCCGCACCGGGTCTTGGGCCAGGATCCGCGAACGGGCCCACTCCAGCAGCTCGTTGGCCCGCCCGGGCACGGCCCGGGCCTCCCACATCAGCACGATGATGCTCACGAGTACAGGTTGTCCTTGCTCAGCTCGTGCACGTGGTCGTGATCGTGCGCGTGGCCGGTACCGTGCCCGTGGCCGTCGCCGCCCCCGTGGCCGTCGCCGCCCCCGTCGCCGTCCCCGTGAGAATGGCCGTGGGAATGGCCGGGAACATGCGGGTCGGTCACCGGCAGCGAGGAATCCGCCGACAGGTCCCAGTCCGAGGGGGCCCTGTTCCGCTTGACCATCTCCGCGCCCAGCGCCGCCACCATCGCGCCGTTGTCCGTGCACAGCCCCGGCCGCGGCACGCGCAGGATGATCCCCGCGTCGTCGCACCGCTCCTGGGCCAGCGAGCGCAGCCGGGAGTTGGCCGCGACACCGCCGCCGATCATCAGGTGGTCGACGCCCTCGTCCTTGCACGCGCGAATCGCCTTGCGCGTCAGCACGTCCACCACGGCCTCCTGGAAGGAGGCCGCCACGTCGCGCACCGGCACGTCCTCGCCCGCCTTGCGCTTCGCCTCGATCCAGCGGGCGACCGAGGTCTTGAGCCCGGAGAAGGAGAAGTCGTACGGGGCGTCGCGCGGCCCCGTCAGCCCGCGCGGGAAGGCGATCGCCTTCGGGTCCCCCTCGCGCGCGAGCCGGTCGATGACCGGGCCGCCGGGGAAGCCCAGCTGCAGGACGCGGGCGATCTTGTCGAAGGCCTCGCCCGCCGCGTCGTCGATGGTCGCGCCGAGCGGCCGTACGTCCGAGGTGATGTCGGGGGCCAGCAGCAGCGAGGAGTGCCCGCCGGAGACCAGCAGCGCCATCGTCGGCTCGGGCAGCGGCCCGTGCTCCAGCTGGTCGACGCAGATGTGCGAGGCCAGGTGGTTCACCCCGTAGAGCGGCTTGCCCAGCGCGTACGCGTAGGCCTTCGCGGCGGAGACCCCCACCAGCAGGGCCCCCGCGAGGCCGGGGCCGGCGGTGACGGCGATGCCGTCGAGGTCGCGGGCACTGACCCCGGCCTCCTTCAGGGCGCGCTCGATGGTGGGGACCATCGCCTCCAGGTGCGCGCGGGAGGCCACCTCGGGCACGACCCCGCCGAAGCGGGCGTGCTCGTCGACGCTCGACGCGATGGCGTCCGCGAGCAGCGTGGTGCCGCGCACGATGCCGACGCCGGTCTCGTCGCAGGAGGTCTCGATGCCGAGGACGAGCGGTTCGTCAGCCATGGGTCGTCTCACCTTGCAGGGGTACGGAGTGTGCGGAGTCGGGGAGTGCGGAATCGGGGTCCGTGGGGTCCGCGGGGTCCGTATGGTCCGCGGGGTCTGCGTGGTCCACGGGGGTCGCCGGATCGGAGACGCGGCGCATCACGAGGGCGTCCACGTTGCCGGGCTGGTAGTAGCCGCGCCGGAAGCCGATGGGCTCGAAGCCGAAGCGCGCGTAGAGCTTCTGGGCGCGCACGTTGTCCACCCGCACCTCCAGCAGCACCTCGGCGCACTCGAACGCGGTGGCGGCGCGCAGCAGCTCGGTCAGCAGCCGGGCGCCGAGCCCGGTGCCCCACTGGTCGCGGGCCGCGGCGATGGTCTGTACGTCGGCCAGGTCACCGGCGGAGGCCAGCCCGGCGTAGCCGACCAGCCGGCCCGCCTCCTCGGCCACGAGGTACCGGCGCGTGGCGCCGGGGCCGCGGGCGTGGGCGAGCTCGGACCAGAACATCCCGGCGGACCAGGCGTCCTCGGGGAACAGCTCGTGCTCCAGTTCCAGCACGGGCTCGATGTCCCACCAGCGCATCTCGCGCAGGACGACCGCTGAGGTGGCTGTCACTGCGGGGTGACCACCTTGTAGTTCTTGGGCACCTCGGCGTCGGGCCGGCGCAGGTAGAGCGGGGTCGGCGCCATGCCGTCGGCGTTCTCGAACGCCTCCCCCGCCGCCAGCCGCAGCGCGGCCAGGGCGGCCAGGGCCGCGGCGCTCTGGTGCTCGGGGGCCCTCGCGTCGGTGAAGACCTCGGGGTAGAGCCGCGCTCCCTGCCCGACGGCGGGCAGTCCGGCGACGCGCTCGGCGATATCGGCCGGCCGGTCCACCGCGGGCCCGCCGGCCCGGGTGCGGGGGTCCTCGTAGCGCGCCCAGTAGACCTCCTTGCGCCGGGCGTCGGTGGCCACGACGAAGGGGCCCTCGATCCCGGCCTCGCCGGCCGCGTGGGCCAGGCCGTCCAGGGTGCACAGCCCGTGGACGGGCACGCCGAGGACGGAGGCGAAGGTGGCGGCGGTCACGAGGCCGACGCGCAGTCCCGTGTACGGGCCGGGGCCGACGCCGACGACGATGCCGGTGACGGCTTCGAGCTTGACCCCCGCCTCGGCGAGGACCTTGTCGACGGAGGGCAGCAGGAGCTCCCCGTGGCGGCGGGCGTCGACCTGGTTCGACTCGGCGAGGACGGACTCGCCGTCGTGCAGGGCGACGGTGACGGCGGGCGTGGCGGTATCTACAGCGAGCAAGAGCACGCGAACAGCCTACGACTCCGGGGCCCCCGGCCCTTGCGGCCGGTCTGCGGGCACCCCGGCTGCTACCTTCGGACCAGGTGTCAGGGTGTGATCGTTCGACTGACCATTTCGACTGACCATTTTTGACTGACCCGTTTCGACTGACCATGCGGAGAGGTGGAGCAAGGTGGCACGCAGCAGCTCGGGAATCGTGGCCGGGCTCACCGTCGGGGCGCTCGCCGTCGTCGGTTTCCTCGGCTACCAGGCCTCCGCCTCCGCTCCCGCGCTCCCGCCGAAGGCCGTCGCGCAGAGCCCGGTGCCCGCTCCGAGCGACTCGGGTCCGGCCAAGACGGACCCGTCGAAGCCGGTGGCCCTCCCGGCCGGATCCGGCACCGGGGTGCGCGTCGTGTACTCGCTGAGCGCCAAGCGCGTATGGCTGGTGGGACCCACCGGAGCGCCGAAGTCCTTCGCGGTCGTGCCGAGCACGGTGCACCCCGCGCCCGGCAGTTACACGGTGGGCGGCCGCACGGGCAAGGTGACCGGCTCGGACGGGGTGCCGATCGAGCACGTCGTCCGGTTCGCCAGTCCGCAGGGGGTCACGGTCGGCTTCAGCGCCCGCGTGGACAACACCCTGCCGGCGCCCGATCCGGCGAAGAAGACCGGCGGTGTCCGGATGCTGCGCGCGGACGGGGACGCGATGTGGGCCTTCGCGACGATCGGCTCGAAGGTCGTCGTCGTTCCCTGACCCGGGGGTGGCACGCCAAGTTCACTCGTAAGAGACCCCGCCCACAGTGCGACGGGTCTCCGCTTCAGGCCGCTTCGGACTCCGGAGCGGCCTGTGCACTGCCCTCCGCACCCTCCGTGCCCTCCACGCCCTCCGCCCCTTCCCGTACGGGACCGGGGCCGGGACCGTGCTCCGGTGCGTGCTGCCCGCGCGCGGGCGGCGTCGATACGGCGCTGGCGGCCGCGCCCGCGGCGAGCAGCGCCCCCATGGACACGGCGGACGGGCGGGGGACGCCCGCTGCTCCTCTTGCCGACATGGCTGCCTCCTGGCCGGGGCCAGCCCGTACTTAGGTACGCCTAACCAGCCCTCGGTACCATGTGACCACGCGCCCCACCACCCGCGCAATATCTTCCCGACGACTTGTCGGAACGTTTCTCGCCGCGCCGCGCCTACTCCGGCGACAGGACGCCCGCGAGGCTCTCCAGACCCGCCCCGGCCGACCAGCGGCCACCGATCCCGCGGACGACGACCTCGCGCACGTCGTCGAGGACCTCCTCGTGGCCGACCGCCCGCTGGATCAGCACGTGCAGCCGGTCGTCGGACAGTTCCTCGACCTTGCCGTCGCCCCACTCCACGACGACGACGGACTCGGGCAGCGAGACGTCCAGGTCCAGGTCCTCCATCTCGTCCAGCCCGCCGCCCAGCCGGTACGCGTCCACGTGCACCAGCGCCGGACCGCCGGTCAGCGAGGGGTGGACCCGGGCGATCACGAAGGTCGGTGAGGTCACGGCCCCGCGCACGCCCAGGCCCTCGCCGAGGCCGCGGGTCAGGGTGGTCTTCCCGGCGCCGAGCTCCCCGGTCAGCAGGACGAGGTCGCCGGGGCGCAGCAGGGCGGCGATCCGGCGCCCCAGGTCCTGCATGGCGTCGGGCGAGCCGACGGTGACGTGCGTTTCCGTGTCAGGTACTTCTTCCATGCCCAGCAACGTTAGCCGCTGCGGGCACCGTCCCGGTGCGCGCGAGGAGTTCGGTGAGCAGCCGGTTCACGGTGTCCGGGCGCTCCAGCATCATCAGGTGCCCGGCGCCGTCCAGGACGACCAGTTCCGCGGAGGGCACGGCTTCCTTGATGGACTCGCTGTGATCGGGCGGGGTGACCATGTCGCCGGCCCCGGCGATGATCGTGACAGGGATGCCCGCGAACCGCTGGAGGGCGGCCGTCTTGTCGTGCGCCTGGAACGCCGGGTAGAACTCGGCGACCACGTCGATGGGCGTGGCCTCGATGAGCCGCTCGGCGAAGCGGGAGACGGCCGGATCGACGTCGCGCGAGGCGAAGGAGTACATCTTGACCATGCCGGCGAACAGGTCGGCGGTGGCCCGCCGGCCCTTCTCCACCAGCTCCACCTGGGAGCCGAGCGCCTTGAGCACCCCGGGCAGCAGGCGTCGTACCGTCGAGAAGCCCAGGGCGGGCAGCCCGTACGTGACCTCGGCCAGCCGGCCGCTGGAGGTGCCGACCAGCGCCACCCCGACCACCCGGTCCCGGATGAGGTCGGGCCACTCATGGGCCAGTCCCATGATGGTCATCCCGCCCATCGAGTGACCGACCAGGATCAGCGGGCCCTCGGGGGCGGCGGCGTCGATGACGGCCTTCAGGTCGCGGCCGAGCTGTTCGAAGGTGACCGGCTCGCCCTCGGCCTGGGACAGGCCGCGCGCGCTGCGGCCGTGGCTGCGCTGGTCCCAGTAGACGGCCCGGACCAGGCCGCGCAGGGCGGCGCGCTGGAAGTGCCAGGAGTCCTGGGAGAGGCAGTAGCCGTGGCAGAACACCACGGTCGGACGGCGCGGGGCCTTGCGGCGCAGCCGGCGCCGCTTGCCCTCCTCGGGCAGCTCGTCGACCTCGTAGTACAGCGCGGTGCCGTCCTCGGCCCGCGCGGTGCCCGGGACGCCGCGCAGGGATCCGAAGTCCGCGGTCGCGTCGAGCGCGAGGCGCGCCTTCATCCGCATGCCCCGGCCGACGGTGATCCGTTCGACCGCGACCCCGGCCGCCGCACCGGCGGCTATCACGCCGATGGCGGCGCCGGCCCAGCCCGCCTTGCGCCAGTTCTCACTCACGCCGCCGCCCCCGCTCAGTCAGTGGTTGAGGTACACGCGGGGGACCCGGCCCCCGATACGGGTGACGATCTCATAGGCGATCGTATGCGCCGCTTGAGCCCAGTCCTCGGCGGTGGGTTCACCGCGCTCCGCGTCCCCGAAGAGGACGGCCTCGTCGCCCGCGCGGGCCTCGTCCCCGTCCAGGTCGACCACGAACTGGTCCATGGCCACGCGCCCGGCGACGGTACGGACGCGGCCGCCGACGAGCACCGGGCCGAGCCCGGAGGCCTGCCGCGGGAGCCCGTCGGCGTAGCCCGCCGGGATCAGCGCGAGGCTGGTCTCCCGCTCGGTGACGAAGTGGTGTCCGTAGCTGACCCCGTGCCCGGCCGGAACGGTCTTGACCAGCGCGACGGTGGCCTTGAGCGCCATCGCGGGCCGCAGGCCGAGCTGGGCGGGGGTGCCGAGCTCGGGCGAGGGCGAGACCCCGTAGACGGCCAGGCCGCAGCGGACGAGGTCGAAGTGGGACTCCGGGAGGGTGAGCGTGGCCGGGGAGTTGGCGATGTGCCGGACCTCGGGCTCGACGCCCTCCTTCTCCGCGTACGCGAGCATGTCGCGGAAGGCGGCCAGCTGGAGCTGGATGGAAGGGTGGCCGGGCTCGTCGGCGCAGGCGAAGTGCGACCAGACACCGGTGACGCGTACGGTCCCCTCGGACTGGGCGGCGACGGCCGCGGTCACCAGGGCCTCCCAGTCGGCGGGCTGGCAGCCGTTGCGGCCCAGGCCCGTGTCGGCCTTGAGCTGGATCCTGGCCGTCATTCCGGCGGCGCGGGCGGCCGCCCGTACCTCGTCGAGGGCCCACATCGCGCTGACGGCCACGTCGATACCGGCCTCGACGGCCTCCCGCCAGGGTCCGCCGGGCGTCCACAGCCAGCACAGGACGGGCCCTTCGAGCCCGGCGGCGCGCAGCGCGAGGGCCTCCTGGGGCGTGGCGGTACCCAGCCAGCTCGCACCGGCCTCCTGGGCGGCCTTGGCGCAGGCCACGGCCCCGTGCCCGTAGGCGTCCGCCTTGACGACGGCCATCAGGGCGGAGCGGGGCGCCCGCTCGCGCAGGGCCCGTACGTTCGCCCGGACGGCGTCAAGATCGATCTCGGCGTACACGCGCGCGGCTGTCTCGTTCATCCCCCACAGTCTCTCAGAGCCCCGCCCACCGGGCCGAACAGGCGGGGCCAGCACCCGGCGGCGGTGCCCACGAGCCCGGCCGCACGTGCGAGGTCCTCCGGCCCCGGCGGCGTCCGAGGCGGCCTCCGGGCCCGCCGACCCGCACGCGCGGGCCGCCCGCGACCGGAATCCAGCCCCGCCGGCGTTAGAGGCGCGGGGGCCCCCGGCAACGGCGCCGCTCGCCAAAACAGCCCCACCGGCGTTAGAGGCGCGGGAGTCCGGGGCCCGGCTCCCGGGAACGGCGCCGCACGCCAAAACCAGCCCCGCCGGCGTTAGAGGCGCGGGAGTCCGGGGCCCGGCCCCCGGCAACGGCGCCGCACCCCGGCAACGGCCCGGCACCCCGGACCCGGGTCCCACTAGCGGCGAGCGACATCGCGCCAGGCCCGCGGCAGGGCTTCCGCCACCTGGTGGGCCAGGAGGGGCCCGCCGGTGAGGCGGGCCGCCAGGCCGTGGAGGTACGCCGCCACCGACCCGGCGTCCGCGGCGGTCAGCCCGGCCGCCAGCAGGGACCCGGCCAGCCCGGACAGCACGTCCCCGCTCCCGGCGGTGGCCAGCCACGGGGTCCCGGTCGGGTTCACCCGTACGGGGCCGACCCCGGCCGGGGCGATCAGGGTCGTCGACCCCTTCAGCAGCGCCACCGCCCCGTACCGCTCAGCGAGCGCCCGTACGGCCTCCAGGCGGCCCGCCTCGACCGTCTCCCGCGGGAGCCCCAGCAGCGCCGCCGCCTCCCCCGCGTGCGGGGTCAGCAGGGTGGGGGCCGCCCGGGCCCGCAGCTCGCCGGGGTCCAGCCCGCGCAGCCCGTCCGCGTCCACCAGGACCGGTACCGGCTGCGACAGCGCCTCCCGCACCTCCGGGCCGCCCTCGTCGCCCAGCCCCGGCCCGACCACCCACGCCTGCACCCGGCCGGTCCCGATCAGCGTCTCCGGGTACCGGGCCAGTACGGCGTCCGCCACCGGCGGCGGCCCTACGTAGCGCACCGCGCCCGCGCCGCCCCGCAGCGCCCCCGCCACCGCGAGCACCGCCGCGCCGGGGTAGCGCGCGGACCCGGCGACGATCCCGAGCACGCCGCGCCGGTACTTGTCGCTCGACGCCGTCGGCTCCGGCAGCAGTCCCGCCACGTCGGCGTGCTGCAGGGCCTCCATCTCCGGGGCTCCGGAGCCAGGCTCCGGGGCTCCGAAGTCCAGCCCGATGTCCACCAGGTGCAAGGCTCCCGCCCGCGAGGCCCCCGGGTCGGTCAGCAGCCCCGGCTTGTACGCCCCGAAGGTCACCGTCACGTCCGCCGTGACGGCCGCCCCGGCCACTTCCCCGGTGTCCGCGTCCACCCCGCTCGGCAGGTCCACCGCGACCACCACCGCGCCCGCCGGGATCCGTGCGGCCAGCGCGGCCGCGGCCGGCCGCAGCGCGCCCCGGCCGCCGATGCCGACCAGCCCGTCGAGCACCAGGTCGGCCCGCTCGGGCACGGCCCCGTCGAGGCGCCCGCCGGCGGCCCGCAGCGCGGCCAGTCCGCCCGCGTGCACCCGGTCCGGGTCCATCGCGACGGCCGTCACCCCGGCCCCGCGCCGGGCCAGCTTCGCGCCCGCGTAGAGGGTGTCGCCGCCGTTGTCCCCCGGGCCGACCAGCAGCACCACGCGGGCCCCGTACACGCGGGGCAGCAACCGCACGCAGACGGCGGCCAGTCCGCCCGCCGCCCGCCGCATCAGGGTGCCTTCGGGCAGCCGGGCCATCAGCTCGCGCTCGGCGGCCCGTACGGTCTCCACGCTGTAAGCAGTACGCATGCCACCAGCGTGCCCGAAAGGGGCCGCTATCCCTCGGCGATCACCACGGCGGAGGCGATGCCCGCGTCGTGGCTGAGGGAGATGTGCCAGGACCGCACGCCCAGCGCCTTCGCCCGCGCCTCGACCGTCCCCGACACCCGCAGCCGCGGCTGCCCGCTGGCCTCCACGTACACCTCGGCGTCGGTCCACAGCAGCCCGGCGGGCGCGCCGAGCGCCTTGGCGAGCGCCTCCTTGGCGGCGAACCGGGCGGCGAGCGAGGCGGTCCCGCGCCGCTCGCCGCCCGGCAGGGTCAGCTCCGCGTCGAGGAACAACCGCCCGGCGAGGCCCGGCGTCCGCTCCATCGCCGCGCCGAACCGCTCGATCTCCGCCACATCGATCCCGACGCCGATAATCACAACTACAGCTCCAGCCAGGCCACTACTCCACCGTCACCACTGTGCTCAATTGTCGGTGACCTGTCCCGTTCGCTGCGCTCACTCCACGGTCACCGACTTGGCGAGGTTACGCGGCTGGTCCACCTCGTTGCCGCGCGCCGTCGCCAGCTCGCACGCGAACACCTGCAGCGGCACGGTGGCCACGAGCGGCTGGAGCAGCGTCGGGGTGGCCGGGATGCGGATGAGGTGGTCGGCGTACGGGACCACCGCCTCGTCCCCCTCCTCGGCGATCACGATGGTCCGCGCCCCGCGCGCCCGGATCTCCTGGATGTTCGACACGATCTTGTCGTGCAGCACCGAGCGCCCGCGCGGCGACGGCACGACGACCACGACCGGCAGGTCCTTCTCGATGAGCGCGATCGGCCCGTGCTTGAGCTCGCCCGCCGCGAAGCCCTCGGCGTGCATGTACGCCAGCTCCTTGAGCTTGAGCGCGCCCTCCAGCGCCACCGGGTAGCCGACGTGCCGGCCGAGGAACAGCACGGTGTTCTTGTCCGCGAGCGAGCGCGCCAGCTCCCGTACCGGCTCCATGGTCTCCAGTACGGTGTCCACCGCCCCGGCGATGTCCGACAGCTCCCGGATCACGGACCGGATCTCGTCGCCCCACTTCGTGCCCCGGACCTGCCCGAGGTAGAGGGCGACCAGGTAGCAGGCCACGAGCTGCGTCAGGAACGCCTTCGTCGAGGCGACGGCCACCTCGGGCCCGGCGTGCGTGTACAGCACGGCGTCCGACTCGCGCGGGATCGTCGAGCCGTTCGTGTTGCAGATCGCCAGCACCTTGGCACCCTGCTCGCGGGCGTGGCGCAGCGCCATCAGGGTGTCCATCGTCTCGCCGGACTGCGAGATCGCGATCACCAGCGTCCGCTGGTCCAGGATCGGGTCGCGGTAGCGGAACTCGCTGGCCAGCTCCGTCTCGCAGGGGATGCGCGTCCAGTGCTCGATGGCCAGCTTCGCGATCATGCCCGCGTGGTACGCCGTGCCGCACGCCACGATCACGACCTTGTCGACCTCGCGCAGCACCGAGTCGGGGATGCGCACCTCGTCGAGGGTCAGCAGGCCGTTCGCGTCGATCCGGCCCAGGAGGGTGTCGGCGACGGCCTTCGGCTGCTCGGCGATCTCCTTGAGCATGAAGTAGTCGTAGCCCCCCTTCTCGGCCGCGGAGGCGTCCCAGTCCACGTGGTACGCCCGCACGTCCGCGGCCGTGCCGTCGAAGTTGGTCACCGTGACCCCGTCGCGGCGCAGCTCCACGACCTGGTCCTGTCCCAGCTCGATCGCGGAGCGGGTGTGGGCGATGAAGGCGGCCACGTCGGAGGCGAGGAAGTTCTCGCCCTCCCCGACGCCCACCACGAGCGGCGAGTTGCGGCGCGCCCCGATCACCACGTCCGGCTGGTCCGCGTGCACGGCGACCAGGGTGAAGGCCCCGTCGAGCTGCCGGCACACCTGCCGCATGGCCTCCGCCAGGTCGCCGCCGGCGCCCTCGAACCGCTCGGCCAGCAGGTGCGCCACGACCTCGGTGTCCGTCTCGGACTCCAGCCGGTGCCCGCGCCCCGCGAGCTCGGCCCGCAGCGCGGCGAAGTTCTCGATGATCCCGTTGTGCACGACGGCCACGCGCCCCGAATTGTCGAGGTGCGGGTGGGCGTTGACGTCGGTGGGCCCCCCATGGGTGGCCCACCGGGTGTGTCCGAGCCCCGTGGAACCGGCCGGCAGCGGGTGCCCGACCAGCTCCTTCTCCAGATTGACCAGCTTGCCGGCCTTCTTGACGGCGGCGAGTTCCCCGTCGGCGAGCACGGCGACACCCGCCGAGTCGTAGCCGCGGTACTCCAGCCGCTTGAGTCCGGCAATGACCACATCGAGCGCCGACTGCGCTCCCACGTAACCCACGATTCCGCACATAAGCCGCAGGGTACGCCGTAGTTGGCTCCGCGCCCGGTACCTGAACCGGACGAAAAAACCGCCCCGGCGCATACGCCGGGGCGGGGTGACGCGCGTGCGGACGGAGGGTCAGCCGAGCTTCGCGGACTGCGCGGCGACCAGCGTCACCGGGGACTCCGCCTTTCCCGTCAGGCTGACGGAGGTGAAGGTGGCCACGGTGGAGCCCGTGCGCAGGACCGTCAGGTAGGAGACGAGCTTGTCGCCGTCCTCGAGGTCCACCGTGAGGACGAGGCTGGCGCTGTCGTCGCCGGAGGTGACGGGCGCGCCCGTGCCGGCCGTCACGCTCTCGTACTTGGTGGTGTCCCCCTGGGCGGTGGCGGTGAAGCCGCCCCCGCACGCCTTGCCCGCCGCCTTGACGGAGGCGATCAGGTCCTCTGCGCCCTTGCCGTCGTACGAGCTCAGGCCGACCATCGTCGCCGTGACGCCGAGCGCGTTCTGGATCTTCTGCTCCGCCGTGGCGTTCGGGTCTTCCTTGGGCTTGGCGGTCACGCCCGTACGGGCGGAGCCGGTCGGCGTGCCGATCTTCTGCAGGGCCTGGCTCTGGACCAGGACCTTGCACTCGGGCTTGTCGGTGGAGATCTGGTCCGCGTCGCCGGCCGCGAGCTTGGCCTCCGCGTCGGGCGCCACCACGAACCCGGGCGCGTCCGCCTCGGTGACCAGCAGGGGGGTCAGCTCCGCGTCCGTCTTCCCCTTCGCCGCCGGGGCGGACGACGCGGAGGCCGCGCCGGACGCCTTCGCGCCGGCCTTCGCGCCGGACTTCGCGTCGGAGTCCGAGGACCCCCCGCACGCGGACACGAGCAGCGCCAGGGACACGGCCGAGGCGGACAGGACGGTACGGCGGACGAAGGCGTTGCGCATGCTGGTGTTTCCCCCCACAGGAAAAGATCTACGGAAATCGGCGGCGCGAGCCGCCGTGATCGACACCGTACGGCGCCCCGGGACCCGGGCCCCGCCGATATCCGCGCGCACCGCGCATCGTGATGCCGAAGAGACCGCAAGGCCTTCCAATCGATACCGCCTCCCGTACAACCCCACCCACCCCGGGCCATAAGACCCGGCTCCACGTGACCGACCACACCACCCACGGGAGCCCGCGACCCGTGACAATGGCCGTGTGATCTCTTCGCCGCCACGAAGCACGCCGGACCGCGCAACGGAGCGCCCCGAGGGATCGGAGCCCCCTACACAGGCCCAGCAGGCCCAGCAGCCCGAGCACCCCGAGCACGCCGCGCACCCCACGCGCCGCCGGGGCCACGAGGCCTCCCCTTATGTAGACCTCACCCGTGCCGAGTGGAGCGCCCTGCGCGAGCGCACCCCGCTCCCGCTGACGGCCGACGAGGTCGAGCGGCTGCGGGGACTGGGCGACGTCATCGACCTCGACGAGGTCCGCGACGTCTACCTGCCGCTCTCCCGCCTGCTGAACCTGTACGTCGGCGCCACCAGCAACCTGCGCGGCACCCTCAACACCTTCCTGGGCGACGCGGGCAACGGCCACGGCGCCCAGACGGGCACCCCCTTCGTCATAGGGGTCGCCGGCTCGGTCGCGGTGGGCAAGTCCACCGTGGCCCGTCTCCTGCAGGCGCTCCTGGCCCGCTGGCCGGAGCACCCGCGCGTGGAGCTGGTCACCACCGACGGGTTCCTCTACCCGATGAAGGAGCTCGAACGGCGCGGCCTGACCGCCCGCAAGGGCTTCCCCGAGTCCTACGACCGCCGCGCGCTGACCCGCTTCGTCGCCGACATCAAGGCGGGCAAGGACGAGGTCACGGCGCCCGTGTACTCCCACCTGATCTACGACATCGTCCCCGACGAGCGGCTCGTCGTACGCCGTCCCGACATCCTGATCGTCGAGGGGCTCAACGTCCTGCAGCCCGCCATGCCCGGCAAGGACGGCCGCACCCGGGTCGGTCTCGCCGACTACTTCGACTTCAGCGTGTACGTGGACGCCCGCCCCGAGGACATCGAGCGCTGGTACCTCAACCGGTTCCGCAAGCTGCGCGAGACGGCGTTCCAGAACCCCTTCTCCTACTTCCGCAAGTACACCCAGGTCTCCGAGGAGGAGGCGCTGGAGTACGCGCAGACGATGTGGCGGACCATCAACAGGCCCAACCTGCTGGAGAACGTGGCCCCGACCCGCGGCCGCGCCACCCTCGTCGTCCGCAAGGGACCGGACCACAAGGTGCAGAAGCTGAGTCTGCGCAAGCTCTGAGCGCCACGGGAATCCAGGCTCGGCGCAGGACTGCGACGGACGCTAGGGTGCGGCCATGCTGCATCTACGGATGATCATTCCGTCGGACCGGACCGATGCCGTGGTCAGGATCATCGAGGGCACGGTCGGCACCACCCATCTGGCCGTGCTGCCCGGCGCCGCCCGCATCCCGCGGGGCGACATCGTGCTGTGCGACGTCGCGCGGGAGGCGGGCGACGAGCTCCTGAACGAGCTCCGGGGGCTCGGCATCGACAAGGACGGGTCGATCGCGGTCGAGAACATCGACCTGTCCCTCTCGGAGCGCGCCGACCGGGCCGAGGAGGAGGCCCCGGGCGAGGGCGCCGACGCCGTCCTGTGGGAGCAGTTGAGCGAGGCGACCCACGAGGAGTCCACCCTCAGCATCACCTACTGCGCCTTCATGATCGTCGCCACGATGATCGCGGCCTGCGGTGTGGTCCTCGACAACGCCATCCTCATCGTGGGCGCGATGGCGGTCGGCCCCGAGTTCGGCCCGCTCGCCGGCGTCTGCACCGCGCTGGTGCGGCGCGCCCCGAAACTGGCCGCCCGCTCCCTCATCGCCCTGCTGGTGGGCTTCGCCGCCGCGATGGTCGCGACCACCCTCTTCACCCTGGTCATGGACGCGCTCGGCCTGTTCCACGCCGGCATGCTGGACAATCCCCGCCCCAACACCAACTTCATCTGGAACCCGGACCCGTTCTCATTCGTCGTGGCGGTGCTCGCCGGAGTGGCCGGGGTGCTCTCCCTGACCTCGGCGAAGTCCGGCGCGCTGGTCGGCGTCGCGATCTCGGTCACCACCGTCCCGGCGGCCGCCAACGCGGCGGTGGCGCTCGGCTACGGCCGGTTCGCCCAGATGTGGGGCTCGATGGAGCAGCTGCTGCTGAACCTCTTCGGCATCATGCTGGCCGGCGTCCTGACCCTGCTCGCCCAGAAGCTCCTGTGGCGCACCCAGCGCGGCCACTGGCGGCGCACGCAGGCCAAGGCCTGAGCTCCGGCCGACGACAGCGGCCCCGCGCTACGAAGCTTCGTAGCGCGGGGCCGCTGTCATGACGCTCGGGGCCGGCTCTAGCCGAGCGCCGACTTCACGACGTCCGCGAGGCGGCCGGCGACCGAGCGGGCCTGCTCGATGTCGGCGGCCTCCACCATCACCCGTACGAGGGGCTCGGTGCCCGACGAACGCAGCAGGACGCGCCCGGTCGTGCCGAGCTCCCGCTCCGCTTCGGCGACGGCCGCGGCCAGCTCGCCCGAGGTGGTGACCCTCGACTTGTCCACGTCGGGGACGTTGACCAGGACCTGCGGCAGCCGCGTCATGATCCCGGTCAGCTCGGCCAGCGGCGTACCGGTGGCCGCGATGCGGGCCGCCAGCATCAGGCCGGTCAGGGTGCCGTCACCGGTGGTGGCGTGGTCGAGGATGATCACGTGGCCGGACTGCTCGCCGCCCAGCGCGTACCCGTGCTCCTTCATCGACTCCAGCACGTACCGGTCGCCGACGCCCGTCTGCACGACGTTGATGCCCTCGGACTCCATGGCCAGCTTGAAGCCCAGGTTCGACATCACGGTGGCGACGACGGTGTCCTCGCGCAGCTGCCCGGCCTCGCGCATCGCCAGCGCGATCACCGCGAGGATCTGGTCCCCGTCGACCTCCTCGCCGTTCGCGTCCACGGCGAGGCAGCGGTCGGCGTCACCGTCGTGCGCGACGCCGAGGTCGGCCCCGTGCTCGAGGACGGCCTGCTTGAGCAGACCGAGGTGGGTGGAGCCGCAGCCGTCGTTGATGTTCAGGCCGTCGGGCTCGGCGCCGATCGTGACGATCTCCGCGCCGGCCCGGGTGAAGGCCTCGGGCGAGACGAAGGCGGCCGCGCCGTGCGCCTCGTCCAGGACCACCTTGAGGCCGTCGAGGCGGTTGGGCAGGACACCCATGAGGTGGGCGACGTACTTGTCGAAGCCCTCGGTGTAGTCGGAGACGCGGCCGACACCGGCGCCCGTCGGGCGGTCCCAGGGGGCACCCGTGCGGTGGTCCTCGTAGACCGACTCGATCCGGTCCTCCAGCTCGTCGGCGAGCTTGTGGCCGCCGCGCGCGAAGAACTTGATGCCGTTGTCGGGCATGGCGTTGTGGCTGGCCGAGAGCATGACACCGAGGTCGGCGCCCAGCGCACCGGTGAGATACGCCACCGCCGGGGTGGGCAGCACACCGACGCGCAGGACGTCCACGCCCGCGCTCGCGAGGCCCGCGACGACTGCGGCCTCCAGGAACTCGCCCGAGGCCCGGGGGTCCCGGCCGACCACGGCCGTGGCCCGATGACCCTCGAAGGTGCCCGCCTCGGCCAGTACGTGCGCGGCCGCCACGGAGAGACCGAGCGCGAGCTCGGCCGTCAGATCCGCGTTGGCGACGCCCCGTACACCGTCCGTCCCGAAGAGTCGTCCCACTGTTGTCCTCCCGAGTTCACACTTCGCTGTGAGCAGTTGTGCCAATTATTTGCCGCTTTTGGCGGTAAACGAACCGCCCCGGCAGCACACAGAGTGCTGCCGGGGCGGATTCGTGCTGAACAGCGGGCGTGATTAACGCTTGCTGTACTGCGGAGCCTTACGGGCCTTCTTGAGACCGGCCTTCTTGCGCTCGACCGCACGGTCGTCGCGGGAGAGGAAGCCGGCCTTCTTCAGCGCCGGGCGGTTGTTGTCCTGGTCCGCCTCGTTCAGCGCACGGGCCACGCCGAGGCGCAGGGCGCCGGCCTGACCGGACACGCCGCCACCCGAGATGCGGGCGATGACGTCGTAGCGGTTGTCGAGCTCGAGCAGCTTGAACGGCTCGTTGACTTCCTGCTGGTGCACCTTGTTGGGGAAGTAGTCCTCAAGGGTGCGACCGTTGATCTTCCACTTGCCGGTGCCCGGAACGATCCGGACGCGGGCGATGGCGTTCTTGCGACGGCCCAGGCCGGCGGCCGGCTGGGGGTCACCGAAGCGACCGGCAAGGGACTCGGACGTGTAGTCACCCTCGACTACGTCCGCGGTCTCGGTGGTGTACTCCTCGACGTTGCCCTCGAACTCTTCGACGGGGGTCGTCTCGGCGGTGGTCTCGGCCACGATGCTCCTCAGAAGTTTCTTGTCTTAGGGGGTGTGGTGGCCGGAACTACTGCGCGACCTGGGTGATCTCGAACGGCACCGGCTGCTGAGCAGCGTGGGGGTGCACATCGCCCGAGTAGACCTTCAGCTTCGAGAGCATCTGACGGCCCAGGGTGTTCTTGGGGATCATGCCCTTGATGGCCTTCTCGACGGCCTTCTCCGGGTTGTTCGCCAGGAGGTCGTCGTAGCGGACCGAACGCAGGCCGCCCGGGAACCCGGAGTGGCGGTACGCCATCTTCTGGGTCGCCTTGTTGCCGGACAGGTGGACCTTGTCGGCGTTGATGATGATGACAAAGTCGCCCATGTCCATGTGGGGGGCGTAGGTCGGCTTGTGCTTACCCCGCAGGAGGGTAGCGGCCTGGGTCGCCAGACGGCCGAGGACAACGTCCTGGGCGTCGATGACGTGCCACTGGCGCGAGATGTCGCCGGGCTTGGGGCTGAACGTACGCACGCGTATGCCTTCGCTTCTTCAGTGGTGGGTCATCCCCGGGGGGTGAGCCCGAGGGACGGGTCCTGACATGGGTCACCACGGACGATCACGACAGCCCTGGTTCACATCGGAGACGCAACCCGTGTGTACCGCTGGTCATCGGCCCGGTGGACCGGCGTAAGGCGAAGTCACGTGAGAATGAACAAGCCAATACGCATAACGAACCAGCAGGGTACCCCTGAAGACCTGGAAGGGTCAAAACGCGGTCCGCGATCCCGTCTGAACGGGGCTCGCGGCGCACTCCGGTTCGGTCCTGGGTGGGGACCCCGTAGTTCGTACAGGTTCCAGAGTACCCCGGCGCGGCCGCAGTGCTCGACGCGCCAGCAGTCCGGCGAGTGCGCACAGGGTCACCATGTCCCGGAATGCCCGCCTCTTGGCCTCGAACTCCGAGGGCCACGGGATGCCCGCCGTCTGGGGCACCAGAGCCACCCAGAACCAGGGCGAGCGCGGCATCGAGCCCTCCCGCACCCCCGACGCCAGCAGCAGCGGGAGCACCACGATCAGGTAGTGGTCGAAGGAGGGCCGCGACACCAGGAACGCGGCGAGCATCACCATGCAGGCGGTCTCCACCAGCCTCAGCTCACCGCCGTCCCCGTCCGCCTCGACCGGCCGCCGCCATCGCCGCCAGGTCGCCCACAGCCCGCAGCCGGCCCCCGCGAAGGCCAGCAGCACCGCCAGCGGCTCGGGCACCCCCAGCCGCGGCAGCGCGGCGATCGGCGAGGCGTCCCACGGCAGCGCGTAGGAATCCTGGCCCTGGAGCAGGAACGGCAGGGTCTTGGTGAAGAACAGCATCGGGTGCGGCATCATCAGCGCCCCCGCCAGGGAGAGCCCCACCGGGACGCCCACCGCGAGCGCCAGCCCCCGCCACTGCCGGGCCAGCAGGAAGAGCAGCCCGACCGGCACCAGCATCGGCTTGCAGGCGATGGCGAGGCCCACCACCAGCCCGGCCGCGGCCCAGTGCTTGCGGTGCGCCAGCAGCAGCGCCACCGGCAGGGCGGCGGCCGAGATGGCCGTCCAGTTCCCGATCAGCACGAGGTTGATGTACGGCTTGTACGCCAGCGCGAACAGTGCGAAACCGCCGACCGCGAGCCGGGAGCGCACCGGTACCGAGAACAATCGCAGCGAGGCCCACCAGCCGAGGCCGACGAGCCCGGTGATCCCCAGCGGGAGCACGACGCGCAGCAGCGGCGGCGGCAGCAGGGCCTCGGGAATCGCCATGATCACGGCGCTGGGCAGGTAGAGGAACCGCTTGTCCTCGTACGGGGAGACCCCCGCGAGCAGGGCGTCGGCCGCCTTGACCACGAAGGCGTTGTCCGATCCCCAGTTCACCCGCAGGCTCGCCGCGACCGACACCGACAGCAGGATCACCAGGCCCACGAACCGCCAGGACCGGGGGGCCGGCTTCAGCAGCCAGGCCACCCCCCGGTCCCAGGAGGACGGGCTGTCCCACTTCATGACCCAGACACTCGGCCGCAGCCCCACTACGAAGTCCCCTCGACCCAAGCCGGGGGCGGTCTCCCCCTAGCGCTTCCGCTCGACCCTACGTTCGTCCCAGACGGGCTCCGTAGTCTCCCGCACAACACCGTCTGAACCGAAGACCAGGTAACGGTCAAATGTGCGCGCGAACCACCGGTCGTGCGTGACGCACAGCACAGTGCCGTCGTACGCCTCCAGCCCGTCCTGCAGCGCCTCGGCCGATTCCAGGTCGAGGTTGTCCGTCGGCTCGTCCAGGAGCAGCGCCGTCGTACCGGCCAGCTCCAGCAGCAGGATCTGGAAACGCGCCTGCTGGCCGCCCGAGAGCCGCTCGAAGGGCTGCTCGCCCTGGCGCTCCAGCTCGTAGCGGCGCAGGGCGCCCATCGCCTGGCCGAGCGGCTTCGCCGCCTCCGTCCACAGGATGTCGACGAGCGTACGGCCGAACAGCTCGGGGTGGGCGTGGGTCTGCGCGAAGTGGCCGGGGACCACGCGGGCGCCGAGCTTCCACGTACCCGTGTGCTTGACGTCCTCCCCCGCCATCAGGCGCAGGAAGTGCGACTTCCCGGAGCCGTTCGAGCCCAGGACCGCGACCCGCTCCCCGTAGAAGACCTCCAGGGAGAAGGGCTTCATCAGCCCGGTGAGCTCCAGGTTCTCCACCGTGAGCGCGCGCACGCCCGTACGGCCGCCCTTGAGCCGCATCTTGATGTCCTGCTCGCGCGGCGGCTCGGGCGGCGGCCCGGCCTCCTCGAACTTCTTGAAGCGGGTCTGCATCGCGTGGTACCGCGAGGCCATGTCCGGGCTGATCGCGGCCTGGCCGCGCAGGCGCAGCACCAGGGCCTTCAGCCGGGCGTGCTCCTCGTCCCAGCGCCGCTTGAGCTCCTCGAAGCGCGCGAAGCGCTCCTTGCGGGCGTCGTGGAAGGTGGCGAAACCCGCGCCGTGCACCCACACGTCCGAGCCGTTCGGGCTCGCCTCCAGGCTGATGATCTTCTCGGCGGACTGGGTCAGCAGCTCCCGGTCGTGGCTGACGAAGAGCACCGTCTTGCGGGTGGCCTTGAGCTGCTCCTCCAGCCACCGCTTGCCCGGGACGTCCAGGTAGTTGTCCGGCTCGTCGAGCAGCAGCACCTCGTCCGGCCCGCGCAGCAGCGCCTCCAGGACCAGCCGCTTCTGCTCACCGCCGGAGAGCGTGCGCACCTCGCGGAACTGCGCCGAGTCGTACGGGATCGCCAGCGCGGCCATCGTGCAGACGTCCCACAGCGTCTCCGCCTCGTACCCCTGCACGTCGGCCCAGTCGCTCAGCGCCTGGGCGTAGGCCATCTGGGCGGGCTCGTCGTCCACGGTCAGGATGAGCTGCTCGGCGCGGTCCACCGCCTTCGCCGCCTCCCGGATCCGCGGCTGGGCCACCGAGACCAGCAGGTCCCGTACGGTCGTCTCGTCGCGGACGGAGCCCACGAACTGCGACATCACGCCCAGCCCGCCGCTGACGGTCACGCCGCCGCCGTGCGGCTGGAGCTCGCCGGAGATCATCTTCAGCAGCGTGGTCTTGCCGGCCCCGTTCGCCCCGACCAGGGCGACGACCGACCCCTCCCCCACCCGGAAGGAGACGTCGGGGAGCAGTACCCGCCCGTCGGGAAGGTAGTACTCCAGGTGGCTGGCTTCGAGATGTCCCATGCGGGGCATTGTCCAGGTCCGGCCCCGATCCGCCCAAACGGATTAGGCCCGGACCGGACCGGCCTAGCAGCAGCCGGCCGCGGGCAGCGTCCGCAGGTTCCGCGCTTCCTTGCTGCGGGCGGCGAGCAGCTCGTCGGCCGGGTAGCCGACCTCCTCCAGCGTCAGCCCGTGCGGCTTGACCACGTGCACCGAGGAATCCCGTACGGCCGCGGCCAGCACCTGCCCGGGCCAGTCGGTGCTCCGGTGGCCGTCGCCGACGTGCAGCAGGGCCCCGACCAGGGACCGGACCATGTTGTGGCAGAAGGCGTCGGCGCGGACGGTCGCGGTGATGATCCCCTCCGCGTCCCGCTCCCAGCTGAGCTGCTGGAGGGTGCGGATGGTCGTGGCCCCCTCGCGCTTCTTGCAGTACGCGGCGAAGTCGTGCTCCCCGACCAGTCTGGCTGCGGCCTCGTTCATGGCGTCCACGTCGAGCGGCCACTGGTACCAGAGCACGTGCCCGCGGCGCAGCGGGTCCACGCCGGCCTGGTGGTCGCCGACGCGGTAGGCGTAGCGGCGCCAGATCGCCGAGAACCGCGCGTTGAAGCCCGCGGGGGCCTCGGCGGCCTTCCACACCCGTACGTCGTGCGGCAGCCGCCCCGCGAGGCGGCGCAGCAGCTTGTCCTGGTGCTCGGCCCACACCTCGTCCCGTACGTCGAACTGCGCGACCTGCCCGCGCGCGTGCACGCCCGCGTCGGTCCGGCCGGCCACGGTCAGCTCCACCGGGTCGGGCAGCCGCATCACGGTCTGCAGGGCCGACTCCAGCTCCCCCTGGACGGTCCGCAGCACGCGCTGCTTCGCCCAGCCGGAGAAGTCCTTGCCGTCGTAGCTCAGGTCCAGCCTGACCCGGACGTGCCCGGGCTCCACCTCGTCACTCACGTGACAGATCCTCTCTCGGCCGCGTCTTCGGCACGAATGCAGAACGGGCCCGCCCCGGTGAGGGGGCGGACCCGTTCAGAGCCATTCAGCGTGATCCCGGAAGAGATCAGGCCTCCGGTGCACCCCCGCCTCGGCGGGGAAGCCGGATCACGCCTCCTTGGTCTCCTCGGCGGCGGGAGCCTCAGCGGCCTCCGCCTCCTTCACGGCGCGCTTGGTGGCGGCCTCGGCCTCACCAGTGGCCTGCTGGGCGACCGTAAGGGCCTCGACCAGCTCGATCACGGCCATCGGGGCGTTGTCGCCACGACGGTTGCCGATCTTGGTGATGCGCGTGTAACCACCGGGGCGGTTCTCGTAGCGCGGGGCGATCTCGGTGAAGAGCGTGTGCACGATGCTCTTGTCCGTGATCGTCTGCAGCACCAGGCGACGGTTGTGGATGTCGCCCTTCTTGGCCTTGGTCACCAGACGCTCGGCGTAGGGACGCAGGCGGCGGGCCTTGGCCTCGGTGGTGGTGATGCGGCCGTGCTCGAAGAGCGCCTTCGCGAGGTTCGCGAGGAGGTGCTTCTCGTGCGCGGCGCTGCCGCCCAGACGGGCACCCTTTGCGGGACGCGGCATGGTCATACTCCTTCATATCTGCACCGGCCGTGTCAGGTACCGGTGTCAGTTCCCCCGCGGCGGATGCCGCGGGAAAGTTCTACGGGTGGTGCTTAGTACTGCTCGGTCTCGACGAAACCGGCGTCCGCGTCGTCGTCGGCGCCGAAGGCGTCGGCCGCGGCGGTCGGGTCGAATCCGGGCGGGCTGTCCTTGAGGGCCAGGCCCATGCCGGCCAGCTTCGCCTTGACCTCGTCGATCGACTTCGCACCGAAGTTGCGGATGTCGAGCAGGTCGGCCTCGGAGCGGGCGACGAGCTCACCCACGGAGTGGATGCCCTCGCGCTTGAGGCAGTTGTACGACCGAACGGTGAGCTCGAGCTCCTCGATCGGCAGGGCGAGATCAGCGGCCAGGGCCGCGTCCGTCGGCGAGGGGCCCATGTCGATGCCCTCGGCGTCGATGTTGAGCTCGCGGGCCAGACCGAACAGCTCGACCAGGGTCTTGCCGGCGGACGCCATGGCGTCGCGCGGGCGCATGGCCTGCTTGGTCTCGACGTCGACGATCAGCTTGTCGAAGTCGGTGCGCTGCTCGACTCGGGTCGCCTCGACCTTGTAGGTGACCTTGAGGACCGGGCTGTAGATGGAGTCGATCGGGATGCGACCGATCTCCTGGCCCAGCTGCTTGTTCTGGACGGCGGAGACGTAGCCGCGACCGCGCTCGACGGTCAGCTCCATCTCCAGCTTGCCCTTGCCGTTGAGCGTGGCGAGGACCAGGTCCGGGTTGTGCACCTCGACACCGGCCGGGGGCGCGATGTCGGCAGCGGTGACCAGGCCGGGACCCTGCTTGCGCAGGTACATCACGACCGGCTCGTCGTGCTCCGAGGAGACGACCAGCTGCTTGATGTTGAGGATGATGTCGGTGACGTCTTCCTTGACACCCGGCACGGTGGTGAACTCGTGCAGGACGCCGTCCACGCGGATGCTGGTGACAGCGGCACCCGGGATCGAGGACAGGAGCGTGCGGCGGAGCGAGTTGCCGAGGGTGTAGCCGAAGCCCGGCTCGAGCGGCTCGATCACGAACCGCGAACGGTACTCGTCTACGACCTCTTCGGTCAGCGAGGGGCGCTGAGCGATAAGCATGTGGATTCCTTCATTCGTGGACGCCCACTATTTGACGCCCGACGGATGCGGCCCCGATGTGTGCACGGGTCCGCGGACTACAAGGGTACGGGCGGTACGTCCCCCGCGAGGGGTTCGTACCGCCCGGACACTCAAAGACGCACAGGCGCGAAGCCCGGCGTCGCCGAATCAGACGCGGCGACGCTTGGGCGGACGGCAGCCGTTGTGCGGGGTGGGGGTGACGTCCTGGATCGAGCCGACCTCGAGGCCAGTGGCCTGGAGGGAGCGGATCGCGGTCTCACGGCCGGAGCCGGGACCCTTGACGAAGACGTCGACCTTGCGCATGCCGTGCTCCTGCGCGCGACGGGCGGCCGACTCAGCGGCCATCTGCGCGGCGAAGGGGGTGGACTTGCGCGAGCCCTTGAAGCCGACGTGGCCGGCGGAGGCCCAGGAGATCACGTTGCCCGCGGGGTCCGTGATCGAGACGATGGTGTTGTTGAACGTGCTCTTGATGTGGGCGTGCCCATGAGCGACGTTCTTCTTTTCCTTGCGGCGCACCTTCTTGGCAGCGCCCTGACGACCCTTGGGGGGCATCTAAATCTCCTACGGGAGGTGGTCGGTCCTACAGCGCAAGACCGCTGAACAGGACTACTTCTTGCCCGGCTTCTTCTTACCGGCGATCGCGCGACGCGGACCCTTGCGGGTACGGGCGTTCGTGCTGGTGCGCTGCCCGTGCACGGGGAGGCCACGACGGTGGCGAACACCCTGGTAGCACTGGATCTCGACCTTGCGACGGATGTCGGCCTGGATCTCGCGGCGGAGGTCACCCTCGGTGCGGAGGTTGGCGTCCACGTACTCGCGGATCTTGACCAGGTCCTCTTCGGCCAGGTCACGAACGCGGGTGTCGGGGTTCACACCGGTGGCCGCAAGGATTTCCTTGGACCGGGTGCGACCGACACCGAAGACGTAGGTAAGTGCGATCTCCACACGCTTTTCGCGCGGGATGTCAACACCGGAAACGCGTGCCATTCAATGGCTCCTGTGTGTTCGGGGGTCTTCCGCAGAACCGAACCCCGACCGCCGACCACACCTGATGGGTGGTGGTACGCCCGGGTCCCCGGCCCCCGCCGGAGGTGCCGCCGGTCCTGGTCAGGACTGGGCGGGTTCTGCGTATGTACGTTTTCTTACGTCGCGCGAAGAACTGCGTAGTGCAGGTCGGTCGGCGTGCGTCAGCCCTGGCGCTGCTTGTGGCGCAGGTTGTCGCAGATGACCATGACCCGACCGTGACGGCGGATCACCTTGCACTTGTCGCAGATCTTCTTGACGCTCGGCTTGACCTTCATGTTGGTGAGGTTCTCCGGGTCAGTGCCACCACCCGCGCCGGGACAGGACGTCCGGACGGGAGTGAAGACAAGATCTACTTGTATCGGTAGACGATCCGGCCACGCGTGAGGTCGTACGGAGAGAGCTCCACGACAACCCGGTCATCAGGGAGGATGCGGATGTAGTGCATGCGCATCTTGCCGCTGATGTGCGCGAGGACCTTGTGACCGTTCTGGAGTTCCACCCGGAACATCGCGTTCGGGAGGGACTCGATCACGGTGCCCTCGATTTCGATGGCACCTTGCTTCTTGGCCACGCTTCGCCTTTCGAATCGGCTACCTTGATCAGCTCCCCGCGTTCGCATGCGGACATGCGGGTGCAAAGGAGCCGACGAGTCAGTCTACGTCAGGGCCCACTGAAAAACGAATCCGGAAAGTGTGCCCGACAGGATAGATCATCAATCCTGGTCATACCGGTTGGCCCAGCTGGGCCGACCCCGCTCAGCCCAGCGGGTCCGGCGCCGTCGTCACGCCGTACTCCGCCAGCTTCGCCTTGCCGCAGTCCGGGGAAGTCAGCACGATCGGCCCCTCCTCGGTCAGGGCGATGGAGTGCTCCCAGTGCGAGGACCAGGTGCCGTCCGTGGTGATGACCGTCCAGTCGTCCGCCAGGACCTCCGTCTGGGCGGTGCCCAGGGAGACCATCGGCTCGATGGCCAGGCACAGGCCCGGGACGAGCTTGATGCCCTTGCCCCGCTTGCGCGAGACGTAGTTCAGCAGGTGCGGGTCCATGTGCATCTCGGAACCGATGCCGTGGCCGCCGTAGTCCTCGATGATCCCGAACTTGCCGAGGCTGTGCTCACCCGTGGTGGGACGCGGCTGTCGCCTGATGTACGTCTCGATCGCCTTCGAGATGTCCACGAGGCGGTTGCCGAGCTTCATGGCGGCGATACCCGCCCACATGGACTCCTCGGTCACCCGGGAGAGCTCCACGAGCTCAGGGGCGTGCCCAGAGCCCACGAATGCGGTGTACGCGGCGTCGCCGTGCCAGCCGTCGACGATCGCGCCGGCGTCGATCGAGATGATGTCGCCGTCCTTGAGGACCGTCTTGTCGTCGGGGATCCCGTGGACCACGACCTCGTTCACCGAGGTGCAGATGGTCGCGGGGAACCCGCCGTACCCGAGGAAGTTCGACTTCGCACCGGCGTCCGCGATGACCTTGCGGGCCACCATGTCCAGATCCCGCGTCGTGGCGCCCGGCACGGCCGCCTCACGGGTCGCCGCGTGGATCGCAGCGACGACGAGCCCCGCCTCACGCATCTTCGCGATCTGCTCGGGGGTCTTGATCTGGACCATGACGTACCTGCCACCTTCGGATTCGGGTCTTTCAACAGTACGGCCGCGGCGTCCTGGGGACACCGCGGCCGGGGCTGCACTACAGGTGAAACTACTGCTCGCTACTTCTTGAGGGCGTCCAGCGCGCGCTGCGTGACGTCCTTGACCTCACCCAGGGCCGGGATCGTCGACACGAGGCCCTGGGCCTTGTAGTAGTCGATGATCGGCTCGGTCTGGGTGTGGTAGACCTCCAGCCGGTTGCGCACGGCTTCCTCGGTCTGGTCCTCGCGCACGTACAGCTCGCCGCCGTCGACGTCGCAGACACCCTCGACCTTCGACGGGCGGTAGTCCACGTGGTAGATGTGCGAGCTGTCCTTGCGGCAGGTGCGCCGGCCGGCGAGACGCTTGACGACCTCGTCCTCCTCGACCTCCAGGTCGAGGACGGCGTCGAGGTTCATTGCGCCGGCCTTCAGCATCACGTCGAGGGCCTCGGCCTGGGACACGTTGCGCGGGAAACCGTCGAGCAGGAAACCGCCGGCGGCGTCCTCCTGCTCCATGCGGTCCTTGGCCATGCCGATGGTGATCTCGTCCGGGACGAGGTCACCCGCGTCCATGAACGCCTTCGCACGCCGGCCGAGCTCGGTGCCCTGGCTGATGTTGGCCCGGAACAGGTCGCCCGTGGAGATGTGCGGGATCGACAAGGTCTCGGCAAGCACAGTCGCCTGCGTTCCCTTGCCCGCACCCGGCGGGCCGACGAGGACGATTCGCATCAGCGGAGGAACCCTTCGTAATTACGCTGCTGGAGCTGGCTCTCGATCTGCTTCACGGTTTCCAGACCCACACCCACGATGATCAGGATGCTCGTCCCGCCGAACGGGAAGTTCTGGTTCGCTCCGAAGCCGGCCAACGCCATCGTCGGCACAAGAGCGATCAGACCCAGGTACAGCGACCCCGGCCAGGTGATCCGGTTGAGTACGTAGCTCAGGTACTCGGCGGTAGGCCGACCGGCGCGGATGCCCGGAATGAACCCACCATACTTCTTCATGTTGTCTGCAACTTCCTCGGGGTTGAACGAGATCGCCACGTAGAAGAACGCGAAGAAGACGATCAGGAGGAAGTAGACCGCGATGTAGTACGGGTGGTCGCCCTTGACGAAGTACTTCTGGATCCAGGTGGCCCAGCCGGCGGTGGAACCGCTGAACTGCACGACCAGTGCCGGGATGTAGAGCAGCGACGAGGCGAAGATGACGGGGATGATGCCCGCCTGGTTCACCTTGAGCGGGATGTACGTCGAGGTACCGCCGTAGGCACGGCGGCCGATCATGCGCTTCGCGTACTGGACCGGGATCCGTCGCTGCGCCTGTTCGACGAAGACCACCAGACCCACCATCGCCAGGCCGACCAGCATGACCACGCCGAACTCGACCCAGCCGTCCGCGATCTTGCCCTGCTCCTTGATGGCCCACAGGGAGCCGACGAAGCCCGCGGCGATCGAGATGAACATCAGGATCGACATACCGTTGCCGATGCCCCGGTCGGTGATGAGCTCACCGAGCCACATGACGAGGCAGGTACCGGCGGTCATGGTGATCACCATGACGACGGTCGTGAAGATCGAACGGTCGGGGACGATCTGGTCCTTGACCTGGCAGCCCTGGAAGAGGGCGCCGCTGCGGGCGGTGGCGACGAGGCCGGTGCCCTGCAGGATCGCGAGCGCGACCGTCAGATAGCGCGTGTACTGAGTGATCTTCGCCGTGCCGGACTGACCCTCTTTTTTGAGGGTCTCCAGCTTCGGGATGACCACGGTCAGCAGCTGCAGGATGATGCTCGCCGTGATGTACGGCATGATGCCGAGCGCAAAGATCGTGATCTGCAGCAGCGCGCCGCCACTGAACATGTTGACCAGACCGAAGAGGCTGTTGTTGCCCGCCCCCATCTGGTCCACACAGATCTGAACGTTCTTGTAGCTCACGCCGGGTACCGGGATATGGGATCCGAGTCGGTACAGCACGATCATGGCGAGCGTGAAAAGCAGCTTCTTGCGCAGGTCGGGCGTCTTGAACGCCCGGGCGAACGCGGTGAGCACGGTGCCTCCTGCGACCCCCGCGCTACTGCGTCAGAGGTGACGGTCTGAGGGATCGACGAATGTTTACAAGCAAAGGTGCAGCCACCTTACCGGCGTCTGCACCTCCCATGGAACGACCAACCGGGGATGCCCCATATGTGAGGCATCCCCGGTCGGGTTTCTAGCTATTTGTCACTGAGTTCGTCTTAGACGAGCTCGGTCACAGAGCCACCAGCGGCGGCAATCTTCTCCTTGGCGGAGCCGGAAACGGCGTCAACCGAAACCTGCAGCGCCACGGAGATCTCGCCCTGGCCCAGGACCTTGACGAGGCTGTTCTTGCGAACCGCGCCCTTGGCGACCAGGTCGGCCACCGTGACTTCTCCACCCTCGGGGTAGAGAGCGCCGAGCTTGTCCAGGTTCACGACCTGGAACTCGGTGCGGAACGGGTTCTTGAAGCCCTTGAGCTTCGGCAGACGCATGTGGAGGGGCATCTGCCCACCCTCGAAGCGCTGCGGGATCTGGTAGCGGGCCTTCTGGCCCTTCGTACCACGACCTGCCGTCTTACCCTTCGACGCCTCACCACGACCGACACGGGTCTTCGCGGTCTTGGCGCCGGGGGCGGGACGGAGGTTGTGGGCCTTCAGCGGGCTGCTCTCAGCCATGTTAGTCAACCTCCTCAACCGTCACGAGGTGGCGGACGGTGTGAACCATTCCGCGGAACTCGGGGCGGTCCTCCTTGACGACGACGTCGTTCAGGCGCTTGAGCCCGAGCGAACGCAGCGTGTCGCGGTGGTTCTGCTTGCTGCCGATGTACGACTTGATCTGCGTGACCTTGAGGCGAGCCATTACGCACCCGCCCCGGCACGTGCACGCAGCAGAGCCGCGGGAGCGACGTCCTCGAGGGGCAGACCACGGCGAGCCGCGATCTCCTCGGGACGCTGCAGGCCCTTGAGGGCCGCCACGGTCGCGTGCACGATGTTGATCGCGTTGGAAGAGCCGAGCGACTTCGACAGGATGTCGTGAACGCCGGCGCACTCCAGAACGGCGCGCACCGGGCCACCGGCGATAACACCGGTACCAGGGGCGGCCGGCTTCAGCAGCACGACGCCCGCGGCGCGCTCGCCCGTGATCGGGTGAGGAATGGTGCCCTGGATGCGCGGAACCTTGAAGAAGGACTTCTTGGCTTCCTCGACACCCTTGGCGATGGCCGCGGGAACTTCCTTGGCCTTGCCGTAACCGACACCTACAGTGCCGTCACCGTCGCCCACCACGACCAGCGCGGTGAAGCTGAAGCGGCGACCACCCTTGACAACCTTGGCGACGCGGTTGATCGCGACAACGCGCTCAACGTAAGCGGTCTTCTCGGCGGCAGGGCCACCGTCGCGACCCTTCCGGTCTCGCCGCTCGCCGCCACCGGCACCGCTTCCGCGGCGCTGGGGTCCAGCCATTGGATTACCTCTCTCTGTTACGTCCGTGAGTCCCGGAAAACGGGGCTTAGAACTTCAGCCCGGCTTCGCGGGCGGCGTCAGCCAGAGCGGCAATGCGCCCGGCGTATCGGTTGCCACCGCGGTCGAACACGACGGTCTCGACACCCGCGGCCTTGGCACGCTCGGCGACGAGTGCGCCGACGGCCTGGGCCTGGGCGCTCTTGTCGCCTTCGCCACCGCGGATCGAGGTGTCCAGGGTCGACGCGGACGCCAGGGTGTGACCCTGGAGGTCGTCGATGACCTGAGCAACGATGTTGCGGTTGGAACGCGTCACGACGAGGCGCGGACGCTCCGCCGTACCCGAGACGTTCTTGCGGATGCGGATGTGACGGCGGGCCTTGGCGGCACGCTTGTACGCGTCGCCCTTGGCGATCTTTACACCGTATGCCATGGCTACTTACCAGCCTTTCCGACCTTGCGGCGGATGACTTCGCCGGCGTACTTGACACCCTTGGCCTTGTACGGGTCGGGCTTCCGCAGCTTGCGGATGTTGGCGGCGACCTCGCCGACCTTCTGCTTGTCGATGCCCTCGACCGAGAACTTGGTGGGCGACTCGACCTTGAAGGAGATGCCCTCGGGCGCCTCGATCAGGATCGGGTGGCTGTAGCCAAGCTGGAACTCCAGGTTGGAGCCCTTCGCGGCGACGCGGTAACCGACACCGCTGATCTCAAGAGCCTTGACGTAACCCGTGGTCACGCCGGTGATCATGTTCGCCACCAGCGTGCGGGACAGGCCGTGCAGGGCCTTGTTCTGACGCTCGTCGTTGGGGCGGGTGACGTTCAGAACGCCGTCCTCACCCTTGACGATCTCGATCGGCGCCTTGACGGTGAGCGCGAGGGAACCCTTGGGGCCCTTCACAGCCACAGCCTGGCCGTCGATGGTGACGTCCACACCGGCGGGAACCTGGATGGGGAGCTTGCCGATTCGCGACATTGCTTTTCCTCCGTTCCCGACTACCAGACGTAGGCGAGGACTTCCCCACCTACGCCCTTCTTGCCTGCCTGCTGGCCGGTGAGCAGACCGTGGGACGTGGAGATGATCGCCACGCCCAGGCCGCCGAGCACCTTCGGCAGGTTGGTGGACTTTGCGTACACACGCAGACCGGGCTTCGAGATCCGCTTGATGCCCGCAATGGAGCGCTCACGGTTCGGGCCGAACTTCAGCTCGAGGACGAGGTTCTTGCCGACCTCGGCGTCCTCGACCTTCCAGCCGGTGATGAAACCCTCCTGCTTGAGGATTTCTGCGATGTGCGACTTGATCTTGCTGTGCGGCATCACGACGGAGTCGTGGTACGCCGAGTTAGCGTTACGCAGACGCGTGAGCATGTCTGCGATCGGGTCAGTCATGGTCATGAAGTGGCCTTCGGCCTCTCTCGCCGGGGTTTCCTGTATGCGCCATCCCTCTCCCCGCTCAGTGGCGGGACGGGTGCGGTGCGGGGACCTACGGCGTAGTAAGTCGTTATGGGCGGCGGACGCCCAACCACACAAGCCTAAGGCATGCGCGGCCGGGCATCCGCCGTCCAGATGCTTACCGAGAGTGCCTGGTACTCCTCAAGTCCTTGCGGACGAGAGGGAATTACCAGGAGCTCTTGGTCACGCCCGGCAGCTCGCCACGGTGAGCCATCTCACGAAGGCAGACGCGGCACAGGCCGAACTTGCGGTACACGGAGTGGGGGCGACCGCAGCGCTGGCAGCGGGTGTACGCACGCACACCGAACTTGGGCTTACGGGCAGCCTTCGCGATGAGAGCCTTCTTCGCCATCTCGCTTACGCCTCCTTGAAGGGGAAGCCGAGGTGACGAAGGAGGGCGCGGCCCTCGTCGTCGTTGGTCGCCGTGGTGACCACGGTGATGTCCATACCCCGGGTACGGTCGATCTTGTCCTGGTCGATCTCGTGGAACATGACCTGCTCCGTGAGACCGAAGGTGTAGTTGCCACGGCCGTCGAACTGCTTCGGCGACAGACCACGGAAGTCACGGATACGCGGCAGCGCGAGCGACAGCGTACGGTCCAGGAACTCCCACATGCGGTCACCACGGAGGGTGACGTGGCAGCCGATCGGCTGACCCTCGCGCAGCTTGAACTGCGCGATGGACTTGCGGGCCTTCGTGACGGCCGGCTTCTGACCGGTGATCGTCGTCAGGTCCTTGATGGCGCCGTCGATCAGCTTGGAGTCGCGGGCGGCGTCGCCCACACCCATGTTGACCACGATCTTCACGAGGCCGGGAATCTGCATGACGTTCTCGTAGGAGAACTCTTCACGCAGCTTGCCCGCGATGTCCTCGCGGTACTTCGTCTTGAGACGCGGAGTGGTAGCCATCAGATGTCCTCACCCGTCCGCTTGGCAACGCGGATCTTGTTGCCCTCGTCGTCGAAGCGGAAACCGACGCGGGTAACGACCTTCTGGCCGTCCTTCTCCACAACCAGCTGAACGTTGCTGACGTGGATCGGCGCCTCGGTGATCACGATGCCACCGGTCTGCGAGCCACCAGCGGTCTGGCCGGCCTTGGTGTGCTTCTTGACCCGGTTGACACCCTCGACCAGGACGCGGTTCTCAGTAGGGATGGCCAGAATGACCTTGCCCTGCTTGCCCTTGTCCTTACCGGTGATGACCTGAACCAGGTCGCCCTTCTTGATCTTCATGCTTACAGCACCTCCGGCGCGAGCGAGATGATCTTCATGAACTTCTTCTCGCGCAGCTCACGGCCCACCGGGCCGAAGATACGGGTGCCGCGAGGGTCGCCGTCGTTCTTCAGAATGACGGCGGCGTTCTCGTCGAAGCGGATGTACGAGCCGTCCTGGCGGCGGCGTTCCTTCACGGTGCGAACGATGACCGCCTTGACGACGTCACCCTTCTTCACGTTGCCACCGGGGATCGCGTCCTTGACGGTGGCAACGATGACGTCACCGATGCCCGCGTAGCGGCGACCGGAACCACCGAGAACACGGATGCAAAGGATCTCCTTGGCACCAGTGTTGTCGGCGACACGCAGTCGCGACTCCTGCTGGATCACGTCTATCTCCTGTTTGTCTGCCGGTTCCCGGCGGGGGCATCACTCCGAAGAGCTACCGCCCCCACCGAGCCTGGCGGAACGAACCTGAGGGGCCCCTGGGCTTGATGCCCAGGGCCTCAGATAATTACTTGGCCTTCTCGAGGATCTCGACGATGCGCCAGCGCTTGCTCGCCGACAGCGGACGCGTCTCCATGATGAGGACGCGGTCGCCGACGCCGGCAGCGTTCTGCTCGTCGTGCGCCTTGAGCTTGTTCGTACGGCGGATGACCTTGCCGTACAGAGCGTGCTTCACGCGGTCCTCGACAGCGACGACGACGGTCTTGTCCATCTTGTCGCTGACGACAAGACCCTCACGGGTCTTGCGGAAGCCGCGGTCAGTCGTCTCAGTCACGTTCTTCTCGCTCATCAGGCGCTCTCCACCGTCTCGATACCGAGCTCACGCTCGTGCATCAGGGTGTAGATGCGAGCGATGTCCTTACGGACGGACTTGAGCCGGCCGTTGTTCTCCAGCTGACCCGTGGCCGCCTGGAAGCGCAGCTTGAACAGCTCTTCCTTGGCCTCGCGCAGCTTGCCAACGAGCTCCTCGTTACCGAGCTCACGCAGCTCGGACGCCTTGGTTCCCGTCGCCATCACGACTCACCTGCCTCGCGCCGAACAATCCGGCACTTCATCGGAAGCTTGTGAGCAGCGCGGGTGAGCGCCTCACGAGCAATCTTCTCGTTCGGGTAGGACAGCTCGAACATGACCCGGCCCGGGTGCACGTTCGCGATCCACCACTCGGGAGAACCCTTACCGGAACCCATGCGGGTCTCGGCAGGCTTCTTCGTCAGGGGACGGTCCGGGTAGATGTTGATCCAGACCTTGCCGCCACGCTTGATGTGGCGGGTCATCGCGATACGAGCCGCCTCGATCTGGCGGTTCGTCACGTAGGCGGGGGTAAGCGCCTGGATGCCGTACTCGCCGAACGAGACCTCAGTACCGCCCTTGGCCATACCGCGGCGCTTCGGGTGGTGCTGCTTGCGGTGCTTGACCCTACGAGGGATCAGCATGTCGGTCAGGCCTCCGTTCCGGTGCTCTCAGCCGGAGCGGCGGCGGGAGCGTCGGCCTTGGGAGCCTCGGCACCAGCAGCCTGCTGCGGCTTGCGGCCACCACGGCCGCCGCGCTCGCCACCACGGCCACCACGGCCGGCGGGACGGTCGCCAGCGCCGGCGGCACCACGGGCCGGGCGGTTACCCGCACGGGCCGCAGCGTTCTCGGCGCGAACCTCGGCGATGTTCTTGACGTCGCCCTTGTAGATCCAGACCTTCACACCGATACGACCGAAGGTGGTCTTGGCCTCGAAGAAGCCGTAGTCCACGTTCGCGCGGAGGGTGTGCAGCGGCACACGGCCTTCGCGGTAGAACTCGGAGCGGGACATCTCGGCGCCGCCGAGGCGACCGCCACACTGGATCTTGATGCCCTTGGCGCCGGCCTTCATCGTGCCCTGCATGCTCTTACGCATGGCGCGACGGAAGGAGACGCGGGAGGAGAGCTGCTCGGCAACGGCCTGCGCGACGAGCTGAGCGTCGACCTCGGGGTTCTTGACCTCGAGGATGTTCAGCTGCACCTGCTTGCCCGTGAGCTTCTCGAGGTCACCGCGGATGCGGTCGGCCTCGGCGCCACGGCGGCCGATGACGATGCCCGGACGAGCGGTGTGGATGTCCACACGCACGCGGTCACGGGTGCGCTCGATCTCAACCTTCGAGATGCCGGCGCGCTCCATGCCGGACGTCATCATCCTGCGGATGGCGACGTCTTCCTTGACGTAGTCCTTGTACAGCTTGTCGGCGTACCAACGCGACTTGAAGTCGGTGGTGATGCCGAGCCGGAACCCGTGCGGGTTTACCTTCTGGCCCATTACCGGGAACCTTCCTTGCTGCTGACGACCACGGTGATGTGGCTGGTCCGCTTGCGGATCCGGTAGGCACGGCCCTGGGCACGCGGACGGAACCGCTTCAGGGTCGGGCCCTCGTCCACGTACGCCTCGCTGATGACCAGCGTGGAGGCGTCCGGGTGGTTGTAGTTGTGTGCGGCGTTGGCGATGGCGCTGTCGAGCACCTTGCCAACCGGCACGCTCGCGGCCTGCGGGGCGAAACGCAGGACCGCCTGAGCCTCCGTGGCATCCATGCCACGGATAAGGTCCACCACTCGGCGGGCCTTCATGGGCGTGACGCGGATGTACCGCGCCTGGGCCCTGGCTTCCATGGTTGTCCCTTCGGTGTAAGTCATAGTCGTAACCACCCCGCCTTTAGCGGCGCTTCGACTTCCGGTCGTCCTTGACGTGGCCGCGGAAGGTGCGAGTCGGCGAGAACTCGCCGAGCTTGTGGCCGACCATCGACTCGGTGACGAACACCGGGACGTGGATCTTGCCGTTGTGCACCGCGATGGTGTGACCCAGCATGGCCGGGATGATCATCGAGCGACGGGACCAGGTCTTGATGACGTTCTTGGTACCGGCTTCGTTCTGTACGTCCACCTTCTTGATGAGGTGTCCGTCGACGAAGGGTCCCTTCTTGAGACTGCGCGGCATCTAAACCCGCTCCTAGCGCTTCTTGTTCGTCTTGCGGCGGCGGACGATGTACTTGCTCGAAGCCTTCTTCGGCGAGCGAGTACGACCCTCCTTCTGACCCCACGGGGAGACCGGGTGACGACCACCGGAGGTCTTACCCTCACCACCACCGTGCGGGTGGTCGACCGGGTTCATCGCGACACCGCGGACGGAGGGGCGAACGCCCTTCCAGCGCATGCGGCCGGCCTTGCCCCAGTTGATGTTCGACTGCTCGGCGTTACCGACCTCACCGACGGTGGCGCGGCAGCGCGCGTCGACGAGACGGATCTCACCGGACGGCATACGAAGGTGGGCCATGACGCCCTCCTTCGCCAGCAGCTGCACGGAGGCACCAGCGGAGCGGGCGAACTTGGCGCCGCCACCGGGACGGAGCTCGATCGCGTGGATCGTGGTACCGACCGGGATGTTGCGGAGTGCCAGGTTGTTACCGGGCTTGATGTCGGCCGTGGGGCCGTTCTCAATCCGGTCGCCCTGCTTCAGGTTCTTCGGCGCAATGATGTAGCGCTTCTCACCGTCGGCGTAGTGCAGGAGCGCGATGCGCGCAGTGCGGTTGGGGTCGTACTCGATGTGCGCGACCTTGGCCGGCACGCCGTCCTTGTCGTGACGACGGAAGTCGATCACACGGTAGGCGCGCTTGTGGCCGCCACCCTGGTGTCGAACCGTGATCCGACCGGTGTTGTTACGGCCGCCCTTGCTGTGCAGGGGGCGGACCAGCGACTTCTCCGGCGTGGACCGCGTGATCTCGACAAAGTCGGCGACGCTGGAGCCACGACGGCCCGGGGTCGTCGGCTTGTACTTGCGGATACCCATTTCTCAGTCCTCGTCCGATTCCGGACGACTAGACCTCCGTTAGGAGGCCTGGCCGCCGAAGATGTCGATTCGGTCGCCCTCAGCGAGGGTCACGATGGCGCGCTTGGTGTCAGCGCGCTTGCCGAAACCGGTCTTGGTGCGCTTGCGCTTACCCTGACGGTTGATCGTGTTGACCCCGGTGACCTTGACCCCGAAGACCGCCTCGACGGCCTGCTTGATCTGGGTCTTGTTGGAGCCGGGCGCGACGATGAACGTGTACTTGTTCTCGTCCAGCAGCGCGTAGCTCTTCTCCGAGACAACCGGCTTGATCAGCAGGTCGCGCGGGTCATTGAAGGTCTTGCTGGTAACGGTCGCCTCAGACATCAGGCGTCGCTCCCTTCGGTCTCATCGGCCTTGGGGCCAGACACGAAGGACTCGAAAGCGGCCTGAGTGAAGACCACGTCGTCAGAGACGATCACGTCGTACGTGTTCAGCTGGCCCGGCTCCAGGATGTGCACCTGGGGCAGGTTGCGGGCGGACAGCCACGCAGCCTCGTCGGCGCGCTCGACGACCAGGAGCAGGTTCTTGCGCTCCGAGATCTTGCCGAACAGCGTCTTGGCGGCCTTCGTGGAGGCGGCACCCTCGACCACGCCGGTGACGACGTGGATGCGGGAGTGACGCGCACGGTCCGAGAGGGCACCGCGGAGGGCGGCGGCCTTCATCTTCTTCGGGGTCCGCTGCGAGTAGTCACGCGGCTGCGGGCCGTGGACGACGCCACCGCCGACGAACTGCGGAGCGCGGGTGGAACCCTGGCGAGCGCGGCCGGTGCCCTTCTGGCGGTACGGCTTGCGGCCACCACCACGGACTTCGCCACGACGCTTGGTCTTGTGCGTGCCCTGACGGGCAGCGGCCAGCTGAGCGACGACGACCTGGTGGATCAGCGGAACGCTGGTCTTCGCGTCGAAGATCTCCGCGGGGAGCTCGACGGTACCGGCCTTGTCGCCTGCCGGCGAAAGGATGTCAATGGTGCTCATTAACTCAAGCCCCCTTAACCGCGGTACGGACCAGGACGAGGCCGCCGTTCGGACCGGGGACCGCACCCTTGATGAGGAGCAGACCCTTCTCCGCGTCAACCGCGTGGATGGTCAGGTTCTGGGTGGTGACGCGCTCGTTGCCCATGCGACCGGCCATGCGCATGCCCTTGAAGACACGCCCAGGGGTGGCACAGCCACCGATCGAACCGGGGGAGCGGTGCTTGCGCTGGACGCCGTGGCCGGCGCCGAGGCCCTTGAAGTTGTGACGCTTCATGACACCGGCGAAGCCCTTGCCCTTGCTGTTGCCCGTGACGTCAACCTTGACGCCGGACTCGAACACGGCAGCCGTGATCTCCTGGCCGAGCGTGTACTCGCTGGCGTCGGAGGTACGGAGCTCCACCAGGTGGCGGCGGGGGGTGACGTCAGCCTTGGCGAAGTGACCCTTGAGGGGCTTGTTCACCTTGCGAGGGTCGATCTCGCCGAAGGCGATCTGGACCGACTCGTAGCCGTCGACGTCGTTCGTACGGACCTGGGTAACAACGCAGGGCCCGGCCTTGACCACGGTCACCGGGACGACACGGTTGTTCTCGTCCCAGACCTGGGTCATGCCGAGCTTCTCGCCCAGGACGCCCTTGATCTGCTTTGCCATCTTCTCCGTGCCTCTCAGAGCTTGATCTCGATGTCAACGCCGGCCGGAAGGTCCAGGCGCATCAGCGAGTCAACGGTCTTGGGCGTCGGGTCGAGGATGTCGATCAGGCGCTTGTGAGTGCGCATCTCGAAGTGCTCGCGCGAGTCCTTGTACTTGTGCGGCGACTTGATGACGCAGTACACGTTCTTCTCAGTGGGCAGCGGCACCGGGCCCGCGACCGACGCACCAGTGCGCGTCACCGTCTCGACGATCTTCTTCGCCGACGAATCGATGACCTCGTGGTCGTAGGCCTTGAGCCGGATGCGGATCTTCTGTCCCGCCATGGCTACTCCGTAGTCCTGTCTGTTGTGGAAACGCTCTGGTCCTCGGTCGGCTGCGGATCACTCCGCCGCTCTCCTCCGACCCACGCGGTCGGGCGTGTCGCGCTCCCTCTACAGAAAATTCCCATACGGAAATTCCCTCGTCCAAGGGGGCGCGGTCCCAAGACCGCAGATCGGGGGCAAACACCCACCGAGTACCTGGCAGGCACCGTGCTGACGCTTCCCAGAAGATTCCCGTACGTCCGCCCCATTGCTGCCCCGAGGGGGCAGGTAGGGCGACGAGTACTGTGGGACTCGCTTCCGGTCCTCCCGGCGGGAGGCGCGCAGCATCGGCACACGGCCGAGCAACTTGAGTAGTCTGCCATACGAGACACGTGCCTGGCCAATCGGGCCGAAGACAATACCCCGCCACGCTGCGTGGTCAAGCTGCACCACGCAGCAGGGTTCTCGCGGGGCCCCTCTTCGGGCCGCCGGCGTCAGCGGTGGCGCCAGAGCACCCAGCCGTGCTTCCTGCTCGCCTCGGCCACGTACCAGCCCGCGGGCGCCCGCGTCCAGGTGTCCTCCGGCCTCGCGTCCTTCCAGGTCAGCCTGAGTACGGCCGCGTCCGCGGCGGCCGGCGGCAGCGCGCCGTGCTTGAGGTCCCTGGTCCAGACCCGCCCGTCGTACACCTCGTACCCCTGGGCCATCCGCAGCTCCCAGCTGGTGCTCGGGTCCATCACCAGGTTCTCGCCCGGCTCCAGCCCCGCCGCCTTCGTGAAGCCCAGCGCGTCGGCCTCGTGCTGCTGGGCGCGCGGCACGGCCACGTGAGAGGTGACCGCCACCGTCGCGTACGTGGCGAACACGGCCAGCGCCGCCGCCACGGCCCACACCGCCCGGCGCCCGGCGGCGAGCCGCAGGACCACGCAGACGGCGAACACCAGCAGGGCGCCGGCCGTCGTCCGCCCCATGTGCAGCCTCGTCCAGTCCGAGGCCAGGAACAGCGCGTCCGGCATCGCCCACGGGATGATGGCCACCTTGTGGAGGCGACTGCCGACCACCTGGACGACGATCCCGCCCGTAACCACGGTCAGCAGCACGGCGCCCGTCACCAGCCGCAGCAGCGCACCGGTCCGCGCCCGCCGCAGCGTCGCGACGCCGACCACGAAGAACGCCGGCAGCAGCGGGGCCAGGTAGCGGGCGTAGATCCAGTTGTCGACCCGGCGGTCCCCCGGCAGTCCCGCGGCGGAGGCGAGCGCGATCCCGCACAGCAGGGCGACCATCACGAAGGACACCACCCGCGAGGCCCGGGTGAAGCGGGAGCTGAACACCACGAACGCGCACAGGGCGATGGCGAGCGCGCCGAAGCCCCAGGACGAGACCGAGAAGTACCAGAACTGGCCGATCATGCGCGTCACCGTGCGGCGCAGCAGTTCGGGGTCGACCAGGTTGTCCAGGACCTTCGTGCCCACCGAGCTCGGCGGCTGGTCCTTGAACTGTGCCTCCAGCCACATGGCCAGCAGCCGCGCGCCCACCACGGAGACCGCGAGCCCGCCCCAGGCCGCGAGCGCGGCCCGCCGCGGCGCCCAGCGGAAGACGAGTGCGCCGAGGAAGACCGCCGCCGTCAGGGCCACCACGACCCCGCCCCGGTCGTGCACCGCCATGGCGTAGCCGGCCAGCAGACCGGCCCCCGCCCCGTGCCGCGCGCGGCGGCGGGCGTCCCCCTCGGTCAGCCAGCCGTGCAGCGTGATCAGCCAGCCGAGCAGGACCACGGGGAACACCGTGTCCGACATGGCGAACTCGGCGTAGAAGATCACGGGCGGCATCAGCGCGGCCGCCGTGGCCGTCACGAACGAGAGCCCCCTGGACAGGTCGAGCCTGCGCAAGGCGGCGTAGGCCAGCAGGAAGACGAGCGCGTTCAGCAGCGTGTTGATGCCCAGGACCAGCTGGTACGCGGTGACCGGGTCGTCCGCGATCCGCAGGGCCGGGGAGATGAGCAGCGGATAGCCGCCGGGGATGACCGATCCGACCGGCATCTCTGTGGTCGGCCGCCCCGCGAGCACCCGGGCCAGGACGAGGTACGAGGACTCGTCGGCCTGTACCGAAGGGTGCGTGCCGCCCCACACCAGCCAGAGGCGGAACAGCACCTGCGTCACGTATCCGGCAAGGAGCGCCGCCGGCCAGAACCACCGCCGGCCGAGGAGGGACGTCCGCAGTGCGAGGAGCCTCCCGGCCCCCGCCGACGGGCCGGACCGCCCGGCATCGGACGCCTCGTCCATTCCGGCTTCGCCGACCGTTTCCGTTCCCGACTGCACTTCTGGCACTTCCCGTTCACTTGAGACCGCGTCCGCGCACGCGAGTGCGGTGGCGGCAGCGGCAACGGTACCAACGGGGCCGAACGGGGTACCTGAAGCGGGCGGCCCGAGGTCATGGCGGGGGGCCTCGTGACGGTAAAGTCAGCGGACATGACTGTCACCGCTCCCGCGCCCGCCCCGGTAGCCGAGCACCGGGCCCCGAGCGGCTCCAGTGGTCGGATATCCCGCGCTTTCGCCCTCACGGCCGCCGAGGCGGTCGTGTCCGTTTCCGCGGCGATCCTCCTGGTCCTGCTGAGCATGCGCCTCGACGTGAACCCCATGCAGCGGATCGGGCAGGTCAGCGGCCTGGCCGGCATCCAGCTGCGGCTCTTGGTGCTGCTGGCCGCGACCGTGGTGCTCTACCTGGTCCTGACCCGGTGGATGCCGACCGCGGCGGTGCGGATCAGCGCGGCGGCCGTGGCCGGCCTGGCCACCGGTGTGACCGCGAGCGGCAGCGTGGTGGCCCTGCGCGGAACCTCCTGGACGTTCAACGCGTACGGCGGTGACGTCGGCAACCTGCAGCAGTGGGCGTACCACGTCATGGACGGGGTGCCGCTGCTGCCCGAGTACCCGCCCGGCTTCCCGCACCTGCTGGCGTGGGTCGCCCAGCTGTTCTTCGACGGCAACGCCTCGGTCGCGGTCAAGTGGGTGATGATCGGCTTCCTGGCGATCTCCGGACCGGCCGCCTACCTGGCCTGGCGCATGCTGCTGCCGCCGCTGTGGGCCCTCGGCATCGGCGTCACGGCTTCCCTGCCGCTGATGGAGCCGTACAAGCCGTACTCCCCCGTCGTCCTGATCATCGTCATCCCCGTGCTGGCCAAGCTCGCGCAGGTGGTGATGGAGTCCGCGAAGTACGGGCGCAAGCTCTCGCTCACGATCGGTGCGGGGCTCGGAGCACTGCTCGCCGCGCTGTTCCTGCTGTACGCCGGCTGGTTCGTGTGGTCCGCGGTCGGCGTGGTCGTGCTCTTCGCCGTGATCCTGACCGGCCGCGCCCGCTCGGGCGGGGTCCGCGGACTGCTGGACGCGGTACTGCCGCTGGCGGCCACCACCGTCGTCTTCCTCGCGCTGGCGGGGCCGTACATGATCCGCCTGCTCCGTGCGAGCGGATCGACCAAGGACACCTACTTCTACTTCGACTCCGCCAGCGACCCGGCCTACTTCGCCATGCAGGGCTCGGCCTTCCCGGGCCCGCTGCGCTCCCTCGGGTGGCCGCTGCCGGGCGAACTCGGCGGCGTCGGCCTCTTCACCATCCTGCTGGTGGTCGGCCTGGGCGCGGTCATCGCGCTCGGCCTGCGCAGGCCGCTGGTGCTGACCCTGCTGGCCTGCACCGGCAGCGCCTTCCTGCTGCGCTACTGGTACGCCTCGCACATGTCGGCCGAGGGCGCGGTGCAGCTGTACCCGCGCACCAGCCTGCAGATCGTCTACTGCCTGCTCGCGCTGTCGGGCCTGGCCGTGTACCTCGGCGCGCAGCGCATCGCGGCCTGGACCCGGGCCAACGAGGGACGGCTCCCCGGCCGGGAAGCCCTGCAGGCGGCCCGGCGCAAGCCCCGGGCCACGGTGATCGGCATCCTGGTCGCGCTCGGGCTGCTCTTCGGCTCGGCGGGCTCGGCCACGGCCGACGCGTACATGCCGAGGAAGCCCTCCGAAAACACCCTCGGCACCCTGGCCTGGACCTCGCACGTGACGGGCAATCCCAACGGGAAGTGCTCGAAGTACGCGCCTCGCGGCAAGTGCTCGACGTACACCCCGCTGCAGCGCACGAAGAAGAACTGACGCACGCGCCGTAGGTACGCGAACGGCCCGCCACCGGTCCTCGGACCGGTGGCGGGCCGTTCTTCGTTCCTCAGCCCCGCCCGGAGGCCCGCCCGGCGGCGAAGGCGTGCCGGGCCAGCGTGCGGACGCCCGCCCGGTGCCCGCGGCCCAGCGCTCCGGGCAGCATGCGCAGGGCGTGCAGTCGGGAGCCGTAGCGCAGCCGGGCCGCGCGGGCGGCCCTGGGCCAGCCGCGGGCCTCCATCCGCTCGGCGACGGCCGAGAAGTAGCGCTCGGACTCGGTGAAGCGGGTACCGGAGACGGCCTGGACGGAGGACTCGCTGTCCGCGTGGCGGCGGTACTGGAAGACCGTGGTGGTCCCGTCGATCACCATCCGCTCGCCGGCTTCGAGCAGGTCCACGACGAGGGCCAGGTCCAGGAGCACCGAGTAGCCGTCCCGGAAGTTCACCCGGCGCAGCGCCGGTCCGCGCCAGGTGATCGACGGGAAGTAGAGCCAGTTCCCGCGCAGGACGCTGGCGGCCAGCTCCTCACCGGCCATCAGGGCCCGGCCCTTGACCCGCGGGGCGAACATCCACCGCTTGGCCGCGTCGGTCAGGCCCCGCGCGACCCGGCCCGAGCCGTCGATCACCTCGACGCCGGGCTGGACCATGCCGATCCCGGGGTGGGCGCCGAGGATCGCGCGCACGGTCTCCAGGTAGTGCGGGCGCAGCAGGTCGTCACAGCCCATGATGACGACGTGGTCGGCCTCGGAGAGCTCGACGCACTTCTGGAAGTTCTTCGTGATGCCGAGGTTGCGCTCGTTGCGCAGGTAGCGCACCCGCGGGTCGCCCAGCCCTTCGAACCAGCCGGGCACCTCCGGTTCCCCGCCGTCGTCGATCACGACGAGCCGGAAGTCCCGGTCGGTCTGGGCCAGGACGCTGCGGACCGCGTCCTGCATCTGCCCCACGTCCCCGTAGTACGGGAGCATGAAGTCGAAGGACCCCACGGGGCGTCAGGCCTTCACGGAGTCCGTGCCGGTGGAGGACTCGGCGCCGGTGGCCGCGGGGGCGTCGTCGCTCGCGCCGAGCCGGACGTCGTTGTGCCGCAGGCCCTCGTTGATGGCCACGGTCCGGGCGAGGTCGGTGATCTTCTTCTCCAGCGACCGGAAGCGCAGGAAGGTGTTGAGCGTGAGGAAGCCCATCGCGAGCACCATCATGTAGAGCACCAGGTCGGTGCCGCGGCCGACGCCGAGGTGCTGGGCGACCCAGGTGACGTCCGTCGGGCGGAGCACCGCGTACACGTTGACGACGACGAAGGCCGAGAAGGCGATGCGCTTCCAGGCACGGTTCTGGGCCTGGCTCCAGGTCCGTATGAACATCAGTGCCATGGACACCGAACCGGCGATCAGCAGCAGCTGAATCCAGAAGTACTTCATCGACGCCCACGCTCCCGCAGTGAAATGTCAAAAACGATGTTGACGCCGTTGATCAGGGACTGACCCTTGGCGCGCGAGTAGTCGGTGTAGAGGATGTCGACCGGGACCTCGGTGACCCGCAGGTCGGAGCCGGCGAGGAAACCGACGAGCTCGGAGGCGTGGGCCATGCCGTTCATCGTGATGTTCAGCCGCTCGGCGGCCTCACGGCCCAGCACGCGCAGACCGTTGTGCGCGTCGGTGAGCTTGAGCTTGCGCGCGGTGGGGCTGACGGCGGCGGCCGTGCGCAGGACGACCTGCTTGATCCACGGCACCTGGCCGTTCTGTTCGATGAACCGGGAGCCGAGCACCACGTCGGCGTCACCGGCCCGCAGGACCGCGACCATCGTCTCGACGTCCTTGGTCTGGTGCTGACCGTCCGCGTCGAAGGTCGCGAAGTACTGGGCTCCGGGCTGGGCGAGCGCGTACGTCAGGCCGGTCTGCAGGGCCGCGCCCTGACCGAGGTTGACCGGGTGCCGCACCAGGTGGGCGCCGGTGGTCGCGATGTGCTCCGCCGAATCGTCCGTGCTGCCGTCGTCGACGACGACGATGTTCGGAAAGGTCTTCCGGGCCGCCTCGACTACGCCGGCGATCACTTGGCCCTCGTTATAGGCGGGTATGACCAGCCAGACATCGTCGTATTCGGACACGGTAGCTCCAACGGAACGAGGCACGTACGAGTGCTCAGTGATCGGTGTGAGGTCGCAATTCGGCATCGCCGTCTCCGAGCTCACTCAAGTCCGGGCCGTTCACGTCGGCCGTGTGTCGGGGCCCCAGGCCTTCTAGCATAGCGAGTTCGGGCACCCCGAAGCTGGCCCGCAGGCAACGATCACACACACGGCTCGTTGTCCAGTGACGTCCTCAGAGCGCCCGGCGGTCCCGGGCCGCCCGGGCCAGAACGGTGAAACCGGGGGTGGCCAGGGCATCGGCCAGCTGCTCCCGCCAGTCGCTCATCGGTACCAGGCCCACCTCGGCCCACCGGGCGTGTCCGAGAACGCTGAAGGCGGGGCGGACCGCGGGCCGGACGAAGGACTCGGACGTGGTCGGGCGGATCCGCTCGGGGTCCAGGCCGCACAGCCGGTAGACCTCGCGCGCCAGCCCGAACCAGGTGGTCGCGCCGCTCGCGGTGGCGTGGTAAATGCCCGCGGGGGCCCGGCCGTCCAGCGCGGCGCGTCCGAGTTCGACGAGCCGCCCGGCGAGGGCGACGGACCAGGTGGGCTGGCCCTGCTGGTCGTCGACCACGTCCAAGGTGTCCCGCTGCGCGGCCAGCTTGAGCATCGTGGCGACGAAGTTCGGGCCGTGCTCTCCGTACAGCCAGGCGGTGCGGACCACATAGCCGTCCTGCGGCAGGAGTTCGGCCACGGCCCGCTCGCCGATCAGCTTGGAACGGCCGTACGCGTTCACGGGCCCGGTGGCCGCGTCCTCCGCGTAGGGCTCCGAGGCGTCCCCGGGAAGCACGTAGTCGGTGGAGATCTGGAGCAGCCGCGCGCCGGTCGCGGCGCAGGCCGCCGCGAGGATCCGTACGCCGGTGCCGTTGACGGCGGCGGCGGCCTCCTCGGCCGTCTCGGCTCCGTCCACATCGGTCCAGCCGGCGCAGTTGACGACGATGGCGGCGCCCTCGACGGCGGACCGGACGGCCCCCGGATCGGTGATGTCGAGCTCCGCACGGCTGAGGCCGACGGTCTTGATCTCATGGCGCTGCAGTTCGGCCAGCACTTCCCGGCCCAGCATTCCGGCCGCGCCCGTAACGAGCCAGCGGCCTTTCCCCCCGTCACCGGTCACTTCTGCGGCGCCGCCTTCTGCTCGGCCCGCGGGGCACATCCATGGCCGGCTTCCCCATTGCCGTACCGCGAAATGCCCTTGTCCGATAACTCGTCGTTCCGTCTGGGCCAGGATCCGCCCCTCACCAGGATGCGCATGATCCGAACAGTAGCCGTGTGGTGCGTTCGGCACGGTCCGAATCGAAAACTGCCCCGCCCTCTCGCATAGGGTTGTCGCCATGCGTGGAATTCTCTTGGCCGGCGGCACCGGATCCCGACTCTGGCCGCTGACGCGGGCCGTGTCGAAGCAGCTGCTGCCCGTCTTCGACAAGCCGATGATCTACTACCCGCTCTCTACGCTGGTCATGGCCGGGATCAGCGAAATCCTCGTCATCACCACCCCGGAAGACCGCGACCAGTTCGAGCGTCTGCTCGGCGACGGCTCGCAGTTCGGCATCCGGCTGGAGTACGCCGTCCAGGAACGCCCCGAGGGCATCGCCCAGGCCTTCGTGCTCGGCGCCGACTTCATCGGCGACGACTCCGTCGCACTGATCCTCGGCGACAACATCTTCCACGGCAGCGGCCTCGGCACGCGCCTGGCGCAGCACACCGACTCCAAGGGCGGCCGGGTCTTCGCGTACCCGGTGGCGGACCCGTCGGCCTACGGCGTGGTCGAGTTCGACGCGGACGGCCAGGCCATCTCCATCGAGGAGAAGCCCGAGAAGCCGAAGTCCCGTTATGCCGTGCCCGGTCTGTACTTCTACGACAACCGCGTCGTGGAGATAGCCCGCGGCCTGAAGCCCAGCGCCCGCGGCGAGCTGGAGATCACCGCCGTCAACGACGCGTACCTCCAGGCCGGCGAGCTGAACGTCACGATCCTCGACCGCGGTACGGCCTGGCTGGACACCGGCACCTTCGTCTCGATGGTGCAGGCCTCGGAGTTCGTGCGCGTCATCGAGGAGCGCCAGGGGTTCAAGATCGGCTGCATCGAGGAGGCCGCCTGGCGGGCGGGCCTCATCGACTCCGCGCAGCTGCGCGCACTGGCCGAACCGCTCACCAAGAGCGGTTACGGCGACTACCTGATCGGTCTGCTCGAAGAGGAAGCCGCACGATGAAGTTCCGCGAACTCTCCATTGAGGGAGTCTTCGAGATCACGCCCCAGCAGCACGGTGACCCGCGCGGCATGTTCATGGAGTGGTACCGCTTCGACCACCTCGCCGAGGTCGTCGGGCACCCGCTGAAGCTGGCGCAGGCCAACCTCTCGGTCTCCCAGCGCGGCGTGGTCCGGGGCATCCACTTCGCCGACGTCCCGCGCGGCCAGGCCAAGTACATCACCTGCGTGCGCGGCGCCGTGCTGGACATCATCGTGGACATCCGGGTCGGCTCCCCGACCTTCGGCCGCTGGGAGGGCGTCCGCCTGGACGACGTGGACCGGCGTGCCGTCTACCTGCCCGAGGGCATGGGCCACGGCTTCTGCGCGCTGACGGACGACGCCACGCTGTCCTACATCTGCTCGGAGACGTACAACCCGACGGCCGAGCACTCGGTCCACCCGCTCGACCCCGACCTGGGCATCGACTGGCCGGCGGACGTGCCGCTGCTGTCCGCCCGCGACGACGCGGCCCCCTCGCTGGCCGACGCCGCCGCGTCGGGCCTGCTGCCGGACTACGCCGCCTGTGTCGAGTTCACGGAGTCGCTGCGGGTGAAGTGACCGCCGCGCACTGAGCGACGTACGGAAGAGGGCCGCACCCCCGGGGTGCGGCCCTCTTCGTGTGCCCGCCCGCGGCGCGCAGGCACGCAGGGAAGGCACGTAGGGAAGGCACGTACGACGAAGGGCCCCTCCCCCGTCGCGTGAACGACGGGGCAGGGGCCCTCCTGTCAAACGTGGTGCCCGCGTCAGCGAGCTACCAGGTCAGAACACGAATTACTTCGTGATCTTGGTGACCTGGCCGGCGCCCACGGTACGACCACCCTCACGGATGGCGAACTTGAGGCCTTCCTCCATGGCGACCGGCTGAATCAGCGTGACCGTCATCTCGGTGTTGTCGCCCGGCATGACCATCTCCGTGCCGGCCGGCAGGGTGACGACACCCGTGACGTCCGTGGTACGGAAGTAGAACTGGGGACGGTAGTTGTTGAAGAACGGGGTGTGACGGCCACCCTCGTCCTTCGACAGGATGTACGACTGGGCCTCGAACTCGGTGTGCGGGGTGACCGAACCGGGCTTGATGATGACCTGGCCGCGCTCGACGTCCTCGCGCTTGATGCCACGGAGGAGCAGACCGACGTTCTCGCCCGCCTGGCCCTCGTCGAGCAGCTTGCGGAACATCTCGATACCGGTGACCGTGGTGGTGGTCTTGGTCTCCTTGATACCGATGATGTCGACGGTCTCGTTGACCTTCAGGACACCACGCTCGATACGGCCGGTGACGACGGTACCGCGACCGGTGATCGTGAAGACGTCCTCGACGGGCATGAGGAACGGCAGCTCGGTGTCACGCGGCGGGGTCGGGATCGCCTCGTCGACGGCAGCCATGAGGCCGAGAAGCTTCTCGCCCCACTCCTTGTCGCCCTCGAGCGCCTTCAGCGCCGAGACGCGGACGACCGGAAGGTCGTCGCCCGGGAAGTCGTAGTCGGAGAGGAGCTCACGAACCTCGAGCTCGACGAGCTCCAGGATCTCCTCGTCGTCCACCATGTCGGCCTTGTTCAGGGCGACGACGATGTACGGAACGCCGACCTGGCGGGCCAGGAGCACGTGCTCCTTGGTCTGCGGCATCGGGCCGTCGGTGGCGGCGACCACGAGGATCGCGCCGTCCATCTGCGCGGCACCGGTGATCATGTTCTTGATGTAGTCCGCGTGACCCGGGCAGTCGACGTGGGCGTAGTGACGCGCCTCGGTCTGGTACTCGACGTGCGCGATGGAGATGGTGATACCGCGCTGGCGCTCTTCGGGAGCCTTGTCGATCTGGTCGAAGGCCGAGGCCTCGTTCAGGTCCGGGTACGCGTCATGCAGCACCTTGGTAATGGCGGCCGTGAGGGTCGTCTTACCGTGGTCAATGTGACCGATGGTGCCGATGTTGACGTGCGGCTTAGTCCGCTCGAACTTCGCCTTCGCCACGGGGTCCTCCTGGAGAGTGGTTCTGTACGCCTTACAGATCGGCGCCAGGTGATCTTTGCTGGATAGCCGGTTCCCCGGGGACAACGGGAGGGTTGCTCCTGTTGCCCCAGAGGCTCCGGTGACAAGCCTAAAGCGTGTACTCGGAAGAGTTACTCGCCCTTGGCCTTCGCGATGATCTCCTCAGCGACGTTCCGGGGAACCTCGGCGTAGGAGTCGAACTGCATCGAGTAGCTGGCGCGACCCGAGGTCTTGCTGCGGAGGTCTCCGACGTAGCCGAACATCTCCGAGAGGGGCACGAGGCCCTTCACGAGGCGAGCGCCGTGACGCTCCTCCATGGCCTGGATCTGGCCACGGCGGGAGTTGATGTCACCGATGACGTCACCCATGGACTCCTCCGGCGTGGTGACCTCGACGGCCATCATCGGCTCGAGGAGCACGGGAGAAGCCTTGCGCGCGGCCTCCTTGAACGCCTGCGAACCGGCGATCTTGAAGGCGAGCTCGGAGGAGTCGACCTCGTGGTAGCCACCGTCGAGAAGAATGACGCGGACGCCAGTCATCTCGTAGCCGGCGAGGATGCCGAACTTCATGGCTTCCTGCGCACCCGCGTCGACCGAGGGGATGTACTCCCTCGGGATGCGGCCACCGGTGACCTTGTTCACGAACTCGTACGCCGGACCGTCGGCCTCGAGGATCGGCTCGATCGCGATCTGCACCTTGGCGAACTGACCGGTACCACCGGTCTGCTTCTTGTGGGTGTAGTCGTGACGCTCCACCGTCTGGCGGATCGTCTCGCGGTAAGCGACCTGCGGCTTGCCGACGTTGGCCTCGACCTTGAACTCGCGCTTCATACGGTCGACCAGCACCTCGAGGTGCAGCTCGCCCATACCGCCGAGGATGGTCTGGCCGGTCTCTTCGTCCGAGTGAACGTGGAAGGAGGGGTCCTCCTCCGCGAGAGACTGGATGGCGACACCCAGCTTCTCCTGGTCACCCTTGGACTTGGGCTCGATGGCGACCTGAATGACCGGGGCCGGGAAGTCCATGGACTCCAGGATGACCGGGTTCTTGTCGTCACACAGCGTCTCACCGGTGGTGGTCTGCTTCAGGCCCATGACGGCGACGATGTCACCGGCGCCCACCGCTTCGATCTCTTCACGCTTGTTCGCGTGCATGCGGTAGATCTTGCCGATGCGCTCCTTCTTGCCCTTGACGGAGTTCAGCACCGCAGTGCCGGCCTCCAGGCGGCCCGAGTAAACCCGGACGAAGGTGAGCTTGCCGAGGTGCGGGTCGCGCATGATCTTGAACGCGAGCGCCGCGAGGGGCTCCTCGTCAGACGGCTTGCGCTTCACGACGACCTCGGCGTCCCGGACGTCGTGGCCTTCGATGGCCTCGATGTCCAGGGGCGACGGGAGGTAGCGGACGACGGCGTCGAGCAGGGGCTGAACGCCCTTGTTCTTGAACGCCGTGCCACAGAACACCGCGGTGACGGTGGCACCCTTGTCGCCCTTGGAGCCGATGATGATGCGACGCACAGCGGCGTGCAGCTGCTCGACGGTGGGCTCGACGCCCTCGAGGAACAGCTCCATGATCTGGTCGTCGTTCTCGGCGACCGTCTCGACCAGCTTGGCGTGCCACTCTTCAGCGGCTTCCGTGTGGGTGTCCGGGATGTCGACGATGTCGTACATCTCGCCCTTGGTCGCCTCGGCGGACCAGACGAACGCCTTCATGGTGACCAGGTCGACAACGCCCTGGAAGTCCATCTCGGCGCCGATGGGGAGCTGCATGACGATCGGAACCGCACCGAGGCGGTCCTTGATCATGTCGACACAGCGGTGGAACTCGGCGCCGGTGCGGTCCAGCTTGTTGACGAAGCAGATGCGCGGGACGCCGTAGCGGTCCGCCTGACGCCAAACGGTCTCGGACTGCGGCTCGACGCCGGCCACACCGTCGAAGACGGTGACGGCACCGTCGAGGACGCGGAGCGAACGCTCCACCTCGACGGTGAAGTCGACGTGACCCGGGGTGTCGATGATGTTGATGGTGTGGTCAACATCTTCGAGCGGCCAGTGGCAGGTGGTAGCGGCAGACGTGATGGTGATACCACGCTCCTGCTCCTGCTCCATCCAGTCCATCGTGGCAGCGCCGTCGTGGACCTCACCGATCTTGTAAGACACACCGGTGTAGAACAGGATGCGCTCGGTGGTGGTCGTCTTGCCCGCGTCGATGTGGGCCATGATGCCGATGTTGCGCACCTTGGCCAGGTCAAGCGAAGTGGTAGCCATATCGGCTCAGTCTTCTCTCGGTCTCGATGTGGGTTCGGACTACCAGCGGTAGTGCGCGAAGGCCTTGTTGGACTCGGCCATCTTGTGCGTGTCTTCGCGCTTCTTGACAGCGGCGCCAAGACCGTTCGACGCGTCGAGCAGCTCGTTCATGAGGCGCTCGGTCATCGTCTTCTCGCGGCGGGCGCGGGAGTAACCCACGAGCCAGCGCAGCGCGAGGGTCGACTGACGACCCGGCTTGACCTCGATCGGCACCTGGTAGGTGGCGCCACCGACACGGCGGGACTTGACCTCGAGCGACGGCTTGACGTTCTCCAGCGCGCGCTTCAGCGTGATGACCGGGTCGTTGCCGGTCTTCTCGCGGAGGCCTTCCATGGCGCCGTAAACGATGCGCTCGGCGGTGGAGCGCTTGCCGTTCAGGAGGATCTTGTTGATGAGCGACGTCACCAGAGGAGATGCGTAGACCGGGTCGATGATGACCGGGCGCTTCGGGGCGGGGCCCTTACGAGGCATTTTTTACTTCTCCTTCTTGGCGCCGTAGCGGCTGCGGGCCTGCTTGCGGTTCTTGACAGCCTGGGTGTCAAGCGCACCGCGGATGATCTTGTAACGAACACCCGGCAGGTCCTTCACACGGCCACCACGCACGAGCACGATGGAGTGCTCCTGCAGGTTGTGTCCCTCACCCGGAATGTAAGCGGTGACCTCGATGCCAGAGGTCAGACGCACACGCGCGACCTTACGCAGCGCCGAGTTCGGCTTCTTCGGGGTGGTCGTGAACACTCGCGTGCAGACGCCACGACGCTGGGGCGAAGCCTCAAGCGCGGGGGTCTTTGTCTTCTCGACCTTGTCCTGCCGGCCCTTACGGACCAGCTGCTGGATCGTAGGCACTACTTCTCCGGTTTCTGTGTGCCGTGTAGTGAAGCTAACCTGGAACATTTGCCGACCCACGCGGTCGGGTGTGTCGGATCCGGCGGACCTCCACGCAAGCGTGGAAACGCATGAATCGCGGTGGCCGACTACGGCTCGAGTGCGGTTGATGGACACGCACAGGAGCCCAGGCACACCCCAGGCACAAGGTCTGAGCGTACCCATCGCATCCACTCCGGTCAAAACAAAAGCCCCTGACCCGGAAGCCCGAAGGATCCCGGGGCCAGTCTCCACAAGGCCGAGGCCGGGATGCAGTCCCTCCGATGTGCGGCCGTGGTGCGCGTGTGCTATGCGGAGGCCTCCGTCCCCCTCGTCCGCGGCGGCTCCCCCGTCCCGCGCGGGGTCATTCCCGCGCGAGTGCGGGGAGGCCGTCGCCCCGGCCGCGCCCCGGTTCGACGGAGTGTGCGGCGGCCTCGGTGCAGTGCACCACCGCCGCCGCGGCGGGGGTCACCGGGCAGGTACGGATCCTCGTGGACGGGCCGCAGCGGGGCGATCCGGTCACCGCCGGCACCCTCTTCGACCGCACCGCTGCCGTCACCGACGACTTCACCGGCCGCTTCGGCAGCCTGGCCAAGGTGGAGATCCAGGCGATGGTCACCGGCGGCACCGGGCTCGTCTACGCCCAGCCGCTCATGAGGTTCGGCACCCAGAGCTGAGCCACCCCGCCCCGCCCGGCCCCAAGCCGCCCTGCCCCGAGCCACCTGCCACCCCCCGGCCCGGAGCCTTTTCATGCCCGAAGGGGCCCGACATGGCCCCCCTCACCGCCGACGCCCTCCTCGCCGCGCTCCACACCGAAGGGGTGACCGCCATCGAGCACCCCGGCTGGCGCACACACAACCGCAACCACAGGGGCGCCTGGGGCCCGGCCACGACGGCTACGCCGCGCTCCCCGGCCCCCTCGCCTCCGCCACGGGCGGCCGCCCCGGCTGACAACCGCGCCCCCCGCGCTCCACCGAAAGAAGGAACCCCCACGTCCGAAGCCGGCAAGCGCACCCTGCGCACACTCGTCCAGACCGCCCTGGCGATAGCCGTCCTGCTGCCCGCCCTGGTCGACGCGTCCGGCATCCCCGCGGCCCTGCCCTGGGTCGCCGCCGCCCTCACCGCCGCCGGCGCCCTCACCCGGGTGATGGCGCTGCCCGGCGTACAGGCCGTCCTGCCCGGATGGCTCCGCACCGAGTGGCCGTGCGACCCCGGCCGCGCGCTCCCGGCCCTCGTCACCCGTACCGCCCCCGAGGCCGACGGCCGGACCCCGCGGCCGCGGGACGAGCGCGCATGACGGATCCGCACACCCCGGACCCGCTCTCCGCCGCCGTGGAACTGGAGCGGCTGCGCGGCACCATGGAGGCCGGGTTCGCCCGGGTCGACGGCTCGCTCGCCCTCCTGGTCCAGCGCGGCGACCAGACCGACCGTCAGCTCGCGGACCACGAGGCCCGCTTGGACGCCCTCGAGCGGGCCCGCCGGCCGCTCGCCGGCGTCACCGCGATGGCGGCGGTCTCCGCGATCGCCATGACCGCGTGGCGGATCACCGCCAGGTGATCCCCCGCCGGAGGCGGCCGCCCGGCCCAACGGCCCTGCGAAATGGGGGCCGATGGACCCGCCGGACCCCCGAAATCCGGCGCGACATCCCAACGCCGCGACGCCGGGCGGGCCCATCCCCGACCTAAACTGACGAGTCAGACAAACCATCCATATGTATCACTAGTCAGACAGCAGACCAGCAGGGAGCAGACCCTTGGGGACCTTGGCCGTCGAGCCCGCGACGCAGAGCAGTCCGCCACCCGACCGGGACCGGCCCGCCCCACGCCGCGCCACCCGCTCCTACGGCCCGCTCCTCGCGTTCCTCATCGCCTCGGGCGCCTTCTGCACGTCCTGGGCGGCCCGGGGCACCTTCCCCTTCGGCACCACCGGCCGGGCCATCAACGACCAGGCCAACCAGTACGTCCCCTTCCACCGGGCCCTGTGGGACCTGGTCCACGGCCAGTCCGCCGGCGACCTCCTCTTCACCTGGCGCGGCGGCTTCGGCCAGCAGTTCCTGTCCGACTACTCCACCTACCTCGGCAATCCCTTCTCGTGGCTGGCCGTCCTGGTCCCCCGCGCCCACGTGGACCTCGCCGTCTTCCTGATCACCCCCCTCACGATGGGCACCGCCGCCGCCCTGATGGCCGTCTACCTCGGCAAGCTTCAGCCCGGCCCGTGGTGGCAGCGCGGCGTGCTCGGAGCCGTCTACGGACTGTGCGGCTGGGCCCTCAGCGACGCCTCGTACATCCCCATGTGGATGTGGGGCCTGGCCGCGCTCCCGCTCCTGGGCATCGCCGTCGAGTGGTGCCTGGAGGAACGCCACTGGCCGGGCGCCGCGCTGCTGGTCGCCGTCGCCTGGTTCGGGAACTTCTACACCGCGATCATGGCGACGATCGCCGCCTGCGTGCTGCTCGCCGTCCGCCTGATCGTCCTCGACCTGACCCGGGCCCAGCGGCTGCGCGCCGCGTGGCGGGCCGCGACCGCCGCCGTGACCGGCATCCTCCTCACGCTCCCCCTCCTGCTGCCCTCGTTCCTCTCCAGCGGAGCCTCCCAGCCCACCCGGGCGGCCGCCTTCGATCCCGTCCGGATCGAGGTCTTCCTGACCGGCATGCTCCCCGGCACCCACCTGTGGGGCGGCCGCCCGCGCCTGTACGTGGCCTCGCTCGGCCTGATCCTGGCCGGGTCCTTCCTCCTCAACAAGGCCGTCGCCCGCAGGACCCGCCTGGTGTGGGCGGGGGCGGCCCTGCTCGTCGCCCTCTCCTTCCAGTTCCCGCCCACCCAGTACGTGTGGCACGGGCTGGCGGTACCGAACGGCAACCCCTACCGCGAGACCTTCGTCTTCAGCGGCATCCTCGTGATCATCGCCTGGCTCTCGCTGGCCAACCGCCCCCGCCCGGCGCACCTGGCGCTGACCGCCGCCCTGCTGGTCGCCGCGACCTTCGCGCTCCGCCACACCAACGACTTCGGCGGCACCACCTGGCCGGCCGTCCTGGGCGGCGGCGCGGTGTCGCTCCTCGCCCTGGTCCTGCTGGCGCTGGGCGAGAAGCGCCGGGTACTGATCCCCGTGGCCGCGGTCCTCATGGTCGGCGTCGTCTTCGCCGAATCCACCGCCGCCGCGGTCAACGCGGACGCCCGCCGCGCCCGCGAACGCTGGGCGAAGCCGATCGCCACCTCCGGCAGGTCGATCACGAACCACTTCGACGCCGTCCGCTCGGTCGACGGCTGGCCCGCCTACCGGACCGACTCCGGCACCCCGCAGACCTCGTACAACGACACGCTCTCGCTCCGGGCCGAGGGCCCGCAGTACTACAGCAGCTACCTCCCCGAGAGCACGTACAAGGCCCTCGAACCCCTCGGCTACGGCTACACGAACGACGGCCGCACCTTCTTCGGCGCCGACAACCCCGTCCTGGACGCGATCTTCTCGATCGGCGCCCGCACCGAACCGGGTCCCGAGAAGAACAGCTGGACGGCCCGCACCTTCCCCGCCCCGCCCCTGGTCACCGTCCGCAGCGCCCCGTACGCCTCCCCCAACCCCCCGGCCAGCGTCTACGCCCACCAAGAGCAGGTCCTCGGCGCCACCGTCTACCAGGTCCCGCCCGTCACCCGGGGCGGCAGCGCCTCGAAGCAGCGGTACACCGCCACGTGCACCCCGGGCTCCGAAGCCTTCTGGTACTCGCCCCAGCTGTACGGCACCGTCGCCTTCGCAGGCGCCGAGAAGCCCCTGGCGGACCGCACGGCCGGGGTCGTCCGTCTCGGCGAGGTCCCCGCCTCCGGCCGGGTCGACGTCACCGTACGGACCCGTACCCGGGGCGGCACCGCGGGCGCGCACCCCGTCGGCTGCCTGGACCGGGCCGCGCTCGCCACGACGGTGGGCCGCCTCACGGTCACGGGCGCAACCCACGTCACCGCGGGCGGCCACGGCATCGAGGCCACCCTCCCGAAGGGGGCCTCCGGCACCGCCGTCTTCGCGATGACCGCCGTCCCCGGCTGGCAGTGCTCGGCCCCGGTCAAGAGCTTCCACGGCCTGGTCTCCCTGGACATCCCCCCGAACACGAACAAGCTCTCCTGCACCTTCACCCCCCAGGGCCTCACCCCCGGCCTGGCCGGCGCCACCCTCGCCCTCCTGGCCCTGGCCTCGGTCACCGTCACGGGCCTGCGCCGCCGCCGGCGGACCTGACCGACCCAGCTGTGCCTGACCCAGGACGCGAAGAAGCCCCCCGCCGCTCCTCTCGGAGCGGCGGGGGGCTTCTTCGTACCAGCTAACGAACTCAGCCGTTGTACGGGCCGTAGTCGTAGTCCTCCAGCGGGACAGCCTGGCCGGAGCCGGTGCCGAAGGGCGAGTAGTCGATGTCGTCGTAGCCGACGGCCGAGTACATCGCGGCCTTGGCTTCCTCGGTCGGCTCGACCCGGATGTTGCGGTAGCGGGCGAGGCCCGTACCGGCCGGGATGAGCTTACCGATGATGACGTTCTCCTTGAGGCCGATCAGGGAGTCGGACTTGGCGTTGATCGCCGCGTCCGTCAGAACCCTGGTCGTCTCCTGGAAGGACGCCGCCGACAGCCAGGACTCGGTCGCGAGCGAGGCCTTGGTGATACCCATCAGCTGCGGACGGCCGGAGGCGGGGTGACCGCCCTCGGTGACCACACGACGGTTCTCGGTCTCGAACTTCGACCGCTCGACCAGCTCGCCCGGCAGGAGCTCCGCGTCGCCGGACTCGATGATCGTCACGCGGCGCAGCATCTGCCGGATGATGATCTCGATGTGCTTGTCGTGGATCGACACGCCCTGCGAGTTGTAGACCTTCTGGACTTCGCCGACCAGGTGGACCTGGACCGCACGCTGGCCGAGGATGCGCAGCACGTCGTGCGGGTTGGTGGCACCCATGGTCAGCTTCTGGCCGACCTCGACGTGGTCGCCCTCGCCGACGATGACCTTGGCGCGCTTGGAGATCGGGAAGGCCGTCTCCTCGCTGCCGTCGTCCGGAGTGATGACGATCTTCTTCGTCTTCTCCGTCTCCTCGATCCGCACGCGGCCGGCGGCCTCGGAGATCGGGGCGACACCCTTCGGGGTACGGGCCTCGAAGAGCTCGACGACACGCGGCAGACCCTGCGTGATGTCGTCACCGGCCACACCACCGGTGTGGAAGGTACGCATCGTCAGCTGGGTACCGGGCTCACCGATGGACTGGGCGGCGATGATGCCGACCGCCTCACCGATGTCGACCAGCTTGCCGGTGGCGAGCGAGCGTCCGTAGCAGAAGGCACAGGTGCCGACCGCGGACTCACAGGTCAGGACCGAGCGGGTCTTGACCTCCTCGACGCCGTTGGCGACCAGGGCGTCGATGAGCACGTCACCGAGGTCGACGTTGGCCGGCGCGATGACCTTGCCGTCGATGACGACGTCCTCGGCCAGCATGCGGGCGTAGATCGAGGTCTCGACGTCGTCGGCCTTGCGCAGCGCGCCGTCCTCGCCGCGAACGGCGATCTTCAGCTTCAGGCCGCGCTCGGTGCCGCAGTCCTCCTCGCGGATGATGACGTCCTGCGAGACGTCCACCAGACGACGGGTGAGGTAACCCGAGTCGGCGGTACGCAGGGCGGTGTCCGCCAGACCCTTACGGGCACCGTGCGTGGAGATGAAGTACTCCAGAACGGTGAGGCCCTCACGGAAGGACGCCTTGATCGGACGCGGGATGGTCTCGTTCTTCGCGTTCGACACCAGACCACGCATACCGGCGATCTGTCGCATCTGCATCATGTTTCCTCGGGCACCCGAGTCAACCATCATGAAGATGGGGTTCGTCTTGGGGAAGTTCGCGTTCATCGCCTCGGCAACCTCGTTGGTCGCCTTGGTCCAGATCGCGATGAGCTCCTGCGTGCGCTCGTCCTTGGTGATCAGACCGCGCTCGTACTGCTTCTGGACCTTCTCGTCCAGCTCCTCGTAGCCCTTGACGATGGCCTTCTTGGCCTCGGGCACGACGACGTCGGAGATGGCCACGGTGACGCCCGAACGGGTCGCCCAGTGGAAGCCGGCCGCCTTCAGGTTGTCGAGCGTCGCCGCCACGATCACCTTGGGGTAGCGCTCCGCCAGGTCGTTGACGATCTCGGAGAGCTGCTTCTTGCCCACCGAGTAGTCGACGAACGGGTAGTCCTCGGGCAGCAGCTCGTTGAAGAGCGCGCGACCCAGGGTCGTCCTCAGACGGAAGCTGTCGCCCGCCTGGAACTCCTGCTCGCCTTCCTCGGCGACCGGGTGCACCCAGCCGCGCGGCGGGATGGTGCCCACCGGGAAGCGGATGTCCACGGCCGACTGGAGAGCCAGCTCGCCGTTGTCGAACGCCATGGTCGCCTCGGCGGTCGAGCCGAACGCACGGCCCTCGCCCTTGACGTCACGGAGCTCGCCGTCGGTGGTGAGGAAGAACAGACCCAGCACCATGTCCTGGGTCGGCATGGTGACGGGACGACCGTCCGCCGGCTTCAGGATGTTGTTCGAGGACAGCATCAGGATGCGGGCCTCGGCCTGCGCCTCTGCCGAAAGCGGCAGGTGCACGGCCATCTGGTCACCGTCGAAGTCCGCGTTGAACGCGGTGCAGACGAGCGGGTGGATCTGGATGGCCTTGCCTTCGACCAGCTGGGGCTCGAAGGCCTGGATGCCGAGGCGGTGCAGCGTGGGCGCACGGTTCAGCAGAACCGGGTGCTCGGCGATGACCTCTTCGAGCACGTCGTAGACGACCGTGCGGCCGCGCTCGACCATGCGCTTCGCCGACTTGATGTTCTGCGCGTGGTTCAGGTCGACCAGGCGCTTCATCACGAACGGCTTGAAGAGCTCCAGCGCCATGGCCTTGGGCAGACCACACTGGTGCAGCTTCAGCTGGGGACCGACGACGATCACGGAACGCGCGGAGTAGTCCACGCGCTTGCCGAGAAGGTTCTGACGGAAACGACCCTGCTTGCCCTTGAGCATGTCGCTCAGGGACTTCAGCGGGCGGTTACCGGGACCGGTCACCGGACGACCACGACGACCGTTGTCGAAGAGGGCGTCGACGGCCTCCTGAAGCATGCGCTTCTCGTTGTTCACGATGATCTCGGGGGCACCGAGGTCGAGAAGGCGCTTCAGACGGTTGTTGCGGTTGATCACGCGGCGGTACAGGTCGTTCAGGTCGGAGGTCGCGAAGCGGCCACCGTCCAGCTGCACCATCGGACGCAGGTCCGGCGGGATCACCGGCACGCAGTCCAGAACCATGCCCTTGGGCTTGTTGCTGGTCTGCAGGAACGCGGAGACGACCTTGAGGCGCTTGAGCGCACGGGTCTTCTTCTGTCCCTTGCCGGTACGGATGATCTCGCGGAGGCGCTCGGCCTCTTCGTCGAGGTCGAAGGACTCCAGACGCTTCTGGAGCGCCGCGGCGCCCATGCAGCCGTCGAAGTACGTACCGAAGCGGTCGCGCAGCTCGCGGTAGAGCAGCTCGTCGCCCTCGAGGTCCTGGACCTTGAGGTTCTTGAAGCGGGCCCACACCTCGTCGAGGCGGTCGATCTCGCGCTGGGCGCGGTCACGGAGCTGCTTCATCTCGCGCTCGGCACCTTCGCGCACCTTGCGGCGTACGTCGGCCTTCGCGCCCTCGGCCTCGAGCTCGGCCAGGTCGGTCTCGAGCTTCTTGGCACGGCCTTCGAGGTCCGAGTCGCGTCGGTTCTCGATCTGCTGGCGCTCGACGGAGACGTGCGCCTCCAGGGACGGGAGGTCGCGGGTGCGGCGCTCGTCGTCCACGAACGTGATCATGTACGCGGCGAAGTAGATGACCTTTTCGAGGTCCTTCGGCGCGAGGTCCAGCAGGTATCCGAGGCGCGACGGGACGCCCTTGAAGTACCAGATGTGGGTGACGGGAGCGGCAAGCTCGATGTGGCCCATCCGCTCGCGACGCACCTTGGCGCGCGTGACTTCGACGCCACAACGCTCACAGATGATGCCCTTGAAGCGGACACGCTTGTACTTGCCGCAGTAGCACTCCCAGTCCCGGGTCGGACCGAAGATCTTCTCGCAGAAGAGTCCGTCCTTCTCGGGCTTGAGGGTGCGGTAGTTGATGGTCTCCGGCTTCTTGACCTCGCCGTGGGACCAGGTTCGGATGTCGTCCGCGGTGGCAAGGCCGATCCGCAGCTCGTCGAAGAAGTTGACGTCGAGCACTGTGCGTCAATCCCTCTTTCGGGGTCGAGTCTCAATCATGGTCTGAACGGTCCCGGGGATGACGGGGGGCTCTTGAGCGAGCCCCCCGTCAGGCCCGTCAGACCTCTTCGACGCTGCTCGGCTCACGCCGGGACAGGTCGATACCGAGCTCCTCCGCCGCGCGGAAGACGTCCTCGTCGGTGTCGCGCATCTCGATGGACATGCCGTCCGAGGACAGCACCTCCACGTTGAGGCAGAGCGACTGCATTTCCTTGATGAGCACCTTGAAGGACTCGGGAATGCCCGGCTCGGGGATGTTCTCGCCCTTGACGATGGCCTCGTAGACCTTCACGCGGCCGGTCACGTCATCGGACTTGATGGTCAGGAGCTCCTGGAGGGCGTAAGCGGCGCCATAAGCCTCAAGCGCCCACACCTCCATCTCACCGAAGCGCTGGCCACCGAACTGCGCCTTACCACCCAGCGGCTGCTGCGTGATCATCGAGTACGGACCGGTCGACCGAGCGTGGAGCTTGTCATCGACCAGGTGGTGGAGCTTCAGGATGTACATGTAGCCGACCGAGACCGGCTCCGGGAACGGCTCGCCGGAGCGGCCGTCGAACAGGTGCGCCTTGCCGGTCGGGAGGACCAGGCGGTCCCCGTCGCGGTTCGGGATCGTGTGCTCGAAGAGGCCGGAGATCTCGTCCTCGCGGGCACCGTCGAACACCGGGGTGGCGACGTTGGTGCCGGGCTCGACGCGGTCGGCGCCGATGACCTTCAGTCGCTCGGCCCACTCCTCCGCGAGGCCGGAGACGTCCCAGCCGCGGCTGGCGAGCCAGCCGAGGTGGATCTCCAGGACCTGTCCCGGGTTCATTCGGGACGGGACACCCAGCGGGTTCAGGATGATGTCGACCGGCGTGCCGTCCTCAAGGAAGGGCATGTCCTCGATCGGAAGGATCTTGGAGATGACACCCTTGTTGCCGTGGCGGCCGGCGAGCTTGTCACCGTCGGTGATCTTGCGCTTCTGGGCGACGTAGACGCGGACCAGCTGGTTCACGCCCGGGGGAAGCTCGTCGCCCTCCTCGCGGTCGAAGACGCGGACACCGATGACCTTGCCGATCTCACCGTGAGGAACCTTGAGCGAGGTGTCACGCACCTCGCGGGCCTTCTCACCGAAGATCGCGCGGAGCAGGCGCTCTTCCGGGGTCAGCTCGGTCTCGCCCTTGGGCGTGACCTTTCCGACCAGGATGTCGCCGGCGACTACGTCCGCACCGATGCGGATGATGCCGCGCTCGTCGAGGTCCGCCAGGACCTCCTCGGAGACGTTCGGGATGTCCCGGGTGATCTCCTCGGGGCCCAGCTTGGTGTCACGGGCATCGACCTCGTGCTCCTCGATGTGGATCGAGGAGAGGACGTCGTCCTGTACGAGGCGCTGCGACAGGATGATCGCGTCCTCGTAGTTGTGACCTTCCCAGGGCATGAACGCCACGAGCAGGTTCTTGCCGAGGGCCATTTCGCCCTCTTCGGTCGCAGGACCGTCGGCGAGGACCTGGGACTCAACGATCCGGTCACCCTCGTTGACGATGACCTTCTGGTTGACCGAGGTGCCCTGGTTCGAGCGGGAGAACTTGGCGACGCGGTACGTGGTGTACGTGCCGTCGTCGTTGGCGACGGTGATGTAGTCGGCCGAGACCTCCTGGACGACACCGTCCTTCTCCGCACGGATCGAGTCACCGGCGTCGACCGCACAGCGGTACTCCATGCCGGTGCCGACGAGCGGCGCCTCCGCCTTGATGAGCGGAACGGCCTGGCGCATCATGTTCGCGCCCATGAGGGCACGGTTGGCGTCGTCGTGCTCCAGGAAGGGGATCATCGCGGTCGCGACGGACACCATCTGGCGCGGGGAGACGTCCATGTAGTCGACGTCGTCGCCGGCGATGTAGTCGATCTCGCCACCACGACGGCGAACCAGCACGCGGTTCTCGGTGAAGCGCATGTCGTCGGACAGGCCGGCGTTGGCCTGGGCGATGACGAAGCGGTCTTCCTCGTCGGCCGTCAGGTAGTCGACCTCGTCGGTGACGACACCCTCGATGACCTTGCGGTACGGGGTCTCGACGAAACCGAACGCGTTGACGCGGCCGTAGGACGCGAGCGAGCCGATCAGACCGATGTTCGGACCTTCAGGGGTCTCGATCGGGCACATGCGGCCGTAGTGCGACGGGTGAACGTCTCGGACCTCGAAGCCGGCCCGCTCACGGGACAGACCACCCGGACCAAGCGCCGACAGACGGCGCTTGTGGGTGAGACCCGACAGCGGGTTGTTCTGGTCCATGAACTGCGACAGCTGGCTGGTGCCGAAGAACTCCTTGATGGAGGCGACGACCGGCCGGATGTTGATCAGGGTCTGCGGCGTGATCGCCTCGACGTCCTGGGTCGTCATCCGCTCGCGGACGACGCGCTCCATACGAGCCAGACCCGTACGGACCTGGTTCTGGATGAGCTCGCCGACGTTGCGCAGACGACGGTTGCCGAAGTGGTCGATGTCGTCGGTCTCGACGACGATCGAACGACCCGACTCACCGACGGTCTCGGTCTCACCGGCGTGCAGCTTGACCAGGTACTTGATGGTCGCGATGACGTCGTCGGTGGTGAGCACGCCGGCGTCCAGCGGCTCGTCCGCGCCGAGCTTCTTGTTCACCTTGTAGCGGCCGACCTTCGCGAGGTCGTAGCGCTTCGGGTTGAAGTAGAGGTTCTCGAGCAGCGTCTGAGCGGCCTCGCGGGTCGGCGGTTCGCCCGGACGCAGCTTGCGGTAGATGTCGAGCAGCGCGTCGTCCTGGCCCTGGGTGTGGTCCTTCTCCAGGGTGGCGCGCATGGACTCGTACTCGCCGAACTCCTCGAGGATCTGCTCGGTGGTCCAGCCGAGAGCCTTCAGGAGAACGGTGACGGACTGCTTGCGCTTGCGGTCGATGCGAACACCGACCATGTCGCGCTTGTCGATCTCCATCTCGAGCCAGGCACCCCGGGAAGGGATGATCTTGGCGGCGAAGATGTCCTTGTCGGACGTCTTGTCGATGGAGGAGTCGAAGTAGACACCGGGGGAACGGACGAGCTGCGACACGACGACACGCTCGGTGCCGTTGATGACGAAGGTGCCCTTGTTGGTCATGAGCGGGAAATCGCCCATGAAGACCGTCTGAGACTTGATCTCTCCGGTCTCGTTGTTCGTGAACTCGGCAGTGACGAAAAGCGGCGCCGCGTACGTGAAGTCGCGGTCCTTGCACTCGTCGACCGAGTTCTTCGCCGGCTCGAAACGGTGGTCGCGGAACGTCAGCGACATCGACCCGGAGAAGTCCTCGATCGGCGAGATCTCCTCGAAGATCTCTTCCAGACCGGACTTGGTGGGAACGTCCTGTCCGCTCTCAAGCGCCGACTCGACGCGAGACTTCCAGGCGGCGTTGCCGAGCAGCCAGTCAAAGCTCTCGGTCTGCAGCGCCAGGAGGTTCGGAACCTCGAGGGGCTCCTTGATCTTTGCAAAGGAGATGCGCAGCGGGGCGGTGCTGGCACCGTTGTTCGTATTGGTCGAGGCGTTGCGCGAGGCGGCCAAGAGGGGGTCCTTCCGAGGGCTCGGACTCACTACGCGCGTACCGGTCCCAGCTGACACAGAAGACAAGCGCCCCCCATCTGGTCAAAAGGACCAGCTCAGGGCCGTTCAATCAAGTGTGCTCATGCGTGGGCATGCCCCTGGCGACGGGCAGGGGGCAGCTAACAGGCAGCGCAAAGGGTCAGTGTAGCCACTAGGCTCACTGATGTCCAGACCAGGTTTCCGGAAACCGGCAACAGGCCTTCCCCATGTCGTTTGAACAACCGTGCGTCAACCGTGCGTGCTGCCCGGCTCGCATACAGAGCGCGTAGCAGTACTGCCCTCTTCGTAGTCGATCCATGCCCGATGCGGACCCGATCCATGCCTCGGATCTCGGATCGGGCCTGCCGATCTCACGACGGATCTGAGAATTGCGCGCCGCGTCCCGTTCGTCAAGGCCCCCTGCTCCGAGCGGATCATCGAAGGACCCTGCCGCAGAGCAACGAAGATCACCCTACTCCCCAACGAGACGGGGGCAAATCAGGCACTCCGGGTACGCCAAAGGGCGACCACCCTTACGGGTGATCGCCCTTGGTTGAGGCCTCAGAGAGGCCTCAGGGGTGTTACTTGACCTCGACGGAAGCGCCGGCGGCCTTGAGGGTCTCGGCGGCCTTGTCAGCGGCCTCCTTGGCGACCTTCTCGAGGACGGGCTTCGGAGCGCCGTCGACGAGGTCCTTGGCCTCCTTCAGGCCGAGGGAGGTCAGCTCGCGGACGACCTTGATGACCTGGATCTTCTTGTCACCGGCGGCGGTGAGGATGACGTCGAACTCGTCCTGCTCCTCGACGGCCTCAGCGGCGGCGGGGGCACCCGGACCGGCAACGGCGACGGCCGCGGCGGCGGTGACGTCGAACTTCTCCTCGAACGCCTTCACGAACTCGGAGAGCTCGATGAGCGTGAGCTCCTCGAACTGAGCGAGCAGGTCTTCCTGAGAGAGCTTCGCCATGATGGGCGATCCTTCCACTAAATCGGCAGGTGCCGGATGTATATAGAGGCGGGCGTAACGGCCCGCTTTGACCCACGCACTAGGCGGCGTGGATCAGTGCGCGAGCCGAATTACTCGGCACCGCCCTGCTCGGCGAGCTTGACGCGAAGCGCTTCCGCAGTGCGGACGAACTTCGACGGCAGCGCCTGGAAGAGCGAGGCAGCCTGAGACTGCTTGCCCTTGAACGCGCCGGCCAGCTTGCTGAGCAGAACCTCGCGGGACTCGAGGTCCGCAAGCTTCTTGATCTCATCGGCGGTGAGCGCCTTACCATCAAGGACACCCGCCTTGATGATGAGGTTCGGGTTTTCCTTGGCGAAGTCACGCAGGCTCTTCGCCGACTCCACCGGGTCACCGGTGATGAAGGCGACCGCGGTGGGACCAGCGAAGTGCTCGTCCAGCGCGGTGATCCCGGCCTGGTTGGCCGCAATCTTGGTCAGCGTGTTCTTCACCACGGCGTACTGGGCGTTCTCACCGAGAGAGCGACGCAGCGTCTTGAGCTGCGCGACGGTGAGACCCCGGTACTCGGTCAGCACGGCGGCGTTCGAGTCGCGGAACTGGTCCGTGAGCTCGGCTACCGCGGCAGCCTTGTTGGGCGTCGGCATAGTGCGTCGGCCTCCTTCCGGGTGATGAGGACCGCTCAGAAGGGGCATAAACACGAAACGCCCCGGCGCAGGCGCCAGGGCGTAGCTCAACCGGAACGAGTTCCGGGAACTTTCCTTGAACACCTGCGCAGGACGTCCGCGGTTAGCGGATCCTTCGGCCACCGCCCCCTTGCAGGCACGGCAACGACCAGCGGTCTTTGGCTTCTCCGGAAGAGTACGGGACCGGTGCCGCGCAGAGCAAATCGGTCACCCGACGGCCCCGCACGGCCCTGAACTACCAGGTCAGCCCTGGTCCTCCGGCGCGCTCTTCATCATCTCGGCGAGGTCCACGACCTGGTCGGCGGGCGGCGCGGCCACGTCGACCGGCTGGTTGTAGTCCAGGAACGTGATGGTCGTGTCCACCGGGCCCTTGGCCGCGTCACCGCGGGTGCGGACCTGCTTGGTGTGGTCCGACTCGTCGATCCACATGTCCAGGGTCAGGTTCTTGACGCCCTGCGCCTCCAGAGCCTTGACGGACTGCTCCTGGCGCTTCTTGGCCTCGGGGCTCGAGGAGGCCGGCGCGGCCCGCAGGTCGTCGAGGGTGACCGTGCCGCTGAGGTGCTTGGTCTTCACCCCGTCGATGCTCTCCTCGCCGACGTACTTGAGGTCCTTGGCCTTGAGCAGCTCGCCCGCCCGGTCACCGGGGTTCTCGCCGCCCTTGTTCGCCGTGCCGCCCGCGCTGTGCAGCTTCTGCGCCAGGGCCGGGTCCAGGGTCTTCGTGTCGAACTTGATCCACTTGCCCTCGGCGCCGATGAACATCGCCTCGTCGACGAGCCGGATCTCGGCCTTCTGGCCGCCCTCGCCCGAGGTGCTCATCTTCATCGACATCGCCACGGACGGCTTGATCCGCAGGGAGACGTCACCGGAGAACCTCTCGCCCTCCGCGGTACCGGTCATCGAGTAGCGCAGGGAGGTGATCTCCTCCGACTTCGCCTTCACCTTCTCCAGGTAGGCGGCCGGGACCACCTCCACCGCGCCCTTCGCGGCGCCCTGGCCGGCCGCCGCCTTCCCCGTGCCGTCCTGCCGGCCGCTCTCGCAGGCCGTGGCCCCACCCACGAGCAGTACGGCGGCCAGCGCGGCCCCAGCGGTCTTCGTACGGTTGCCGTCGCGGTACGCGAACAAGAGTCCCCACCCCTGATGTGATCGTTTGATGAGATCCGACCCTACTGGCCGGGCTGCCGGTCGCTCCGGTATTTTCCGCGCGAAACGCAGAACGGGCCCTGCTCCCCCGTGAAGGGGGGAGCAGGGCCCGTTCGGGCAACTCAGGCGGGCCGTCAGGCCCGGCTCAGTCAGACCGCGGCCGGGTCTTCCTCGACGAGGAGGTTCCGGGTGCGGTTCTGGTCCAGCAGGATGCCGGGGCCCATCGTGGTGCTCAGGGCGGCCTTCTTGATGTAGCGGCCCTTCGCGGCGGACGGCTTCAGACGAAGGATCTCGTCCAGGGCCGCGCCGTAGTTCTCGACCAGCTGCTCATCGGAGAAGGAGACCTTGCCGATGATGAAGTGCAGGTTCGAGTGCTTGTCGACGCGGAACTCGATCTTGCCACCCTTGATCTCGGTGACAGCCTTCGCGACGTCCATCGTGACGGTGCCGGTCTTCGGGTTCGGCATCAGGCCACGGGGACCGAGCACGCGGCCGAGGCGGCCGACCTTGCCCATGAGGTCCGGCGTGGCGACAACGGCGTCGAACTCGTTGAGGCGGTTGCCCTTGGCGATCTCGTTGATGAGCTCGTCGTCGCCGACAATGTCGGCGCCGGCGGCTTCCGCGGCCGCAGCACGGTCACCGGTCGCGAAGACCAGGACCCGGGCGGTCTTGCCGGTGCCGTGCGGGAGGTTCACGGTGCCGCGGACCATCTGGTCGGCCTTGCGCGGGTCTACACCCAGGCGGAAGGCGACCTCGACGGTGCCGTCGAACTTCGTGGCGGAGGTCTCCTTGGCGAGACGGACGGCCTCGAGCGGGGCGTACAGCTTCTCCCGGTCGACCTTGGCGTCCGCAGCGCGGAGAGTCTTGCTGCGCTTCACTTCTGCTCCTGTGTTGTGGCTTCAGGTGTGGAGTCGTGGTGCGGGCCAGCGCTTGGCCCTACCACTGTGGTGCTGGGGTGGCTGAATCAGCCTTCGACCGTGATGCCCATCGAACGCGCGGTGCCGGCGATGATCTTCTCGGCCGCGTCGATGTCGTTGGCGTTCAGGTCAGGCATCTTGAGCGTGGCGATCTCGCGAACCTGGTCACGCGTAAGCTTCGCGACCTTCGTCTTGTGCGGCTCGCCAGAGCCCTTCTCCACGCCGGCGCTCTTCAGGATGAGGCGCGCGGCCGGCGGCGTCTTGGTGATGAAGGTGAAGGAGCGGTCGTCGTAGACCGTGATCTCCACCGGCACGACCATGCCACGCTGCGACTCGGTCGCGGCGTTGTAGGCCTTGCAGAACTCCATGATGTTGACGCCGTGCTGACCGAGCGCGGGGCCGACCGGCGGAGCCGGGTTGGCCGCACCGGCCTTGATCTGGAGCTTGATAAGCCCCGTGATCTTCTTCTTCTTGGGAGGCATTGCTCTCTCCGGGTCCTAGTGAGAGTTTTTCGCCGCCAATCCGGTCATCCGGATGGAGGCATACCGCACCACGATAACGGGTATCGGCGCGGGGCTGAAAACCGAGCAGGTCAGACCGCCCGCGAGGGGGCAATCTGACCTGTCCGGAAGCGTGTGCCAGAAGGCTGTGGATCAGTTCTTCTGGATCTGGTCGAAGCTGAGCTCGACCGGGGTCTCGCGGCCGAAGATCTCGACGAGACCCTTGACCTTCTTCGAGTCCGGGTTGATCTCGTTGATGGTCGCCTGGAGCGTCGCGAACGGGCCGTCGGTGACGGTGACCGAGTCGCCGACCTCGAAGTCCAGGACCTCGATGGCGCGCTTGACGGCGGGCGCCGGCAGACCGGCCTCTTCCGCTGCCAGCTTGGCGGCCTTCTCCTGCAGCTCCGGGGCGAGCATCTTGACGATCTCGTCCAGGGTCAGCGGGTACGGGTCGTACGCGTTGCCCACGAAGCCGGTGACGCCCGGGGTGTTGCGGACGACGCCCCAGGACTCGTTCGTCAGATCCATGCGGACGAGAACGTAACCGGGCAGCTTGTTCTGCCGGACGTTCTTGCGCTCGCCGTTCTTGATCTGGACGATCTCTTCCTCGGGCACCTCGGCCTGGTAGATGAAGTCCTCGACGTTGAGCGAGACGGCGCGCTGCTCCAGGTTGGCCTTCACGCGCTTCTCGTAGCCGGCGTACGTGTGGATGACGTACCACTCGCCGGGCAGGAGGCGCAGCTCTTCGCGCAGGGCCTGGATGGGGTCGACCGGCTCGGCCTCTTCGGCCTCCGCGTCGTCCTCGGCCTCGGCCTCGTCGGAGGCGTCCTCGTCGGAGACCTCTTCGTCGGCGTCGTCCTCGACGGACTCGGCGGACTCGTCCTCGTCGGACTCGTCGTCGGCCTCCTCGGCCTCCGCGTCGTCCTCGGCCTCGGCGTCGACCTCACCCTCGACGTGCAGCGCGGCCTCTTCGGCGGCGACACCCGCCTCGGCGTCGGCGAGCTCGGCCTCGTCGGGGTCCACAGCGTCTGCAGCCTCGACGATGTCGAGCGCGTCCTCGACGGACTCGACGGAGTCGGGGCTCGCGTTCAGGTTCGGGTCAGACACGGTGGCTGCTTCTTCCTGGATACAAAAGGTGGTCGAACATGCGAAAACGGGCGGCACCCATCAAGGCGCCGCCCTCCGCGGGGATCAGCCGAAGACGAACTTGATGGCTTCCTGGAACCCATAGTCAATCACGGTCACCAGACCGATCATGATGACGACGAAGACAATCACCACAGTGGTGTACGTCGTCAGCTGGTTGCGAGTGGGCCATACAACCTTGCGGAGTTCCGCGACGATCTGGCGGTAGAACAGCGCGAGACGACCCAGAGGGCCCTTCTTGCCGCGCTTGCCGCCCTTGCGGGCCTTCTTCTCGCGAGTGTCATCCTCGGCGTCAGGCATGTCGATGGAGCCCAGGGCGTCCGTCACGTCTCTCACCTGAATCCGGGTCGTGGCCGTAGCCGCGCCCGGTTGCGCCGCACGGCACTGCATCTAAGTACGTACCTGCGCACACACGTCCGAGAAGGAGTGTGGAGCAGGGCCGGAGGGACTCGAACCCCCAACCGCTGGTTTTGGAGACCAGTGCTCTACCAATTGAGCTACGACCCTTTGCGTGTCCCAACCTACCGCATCCAGACGAGTGCACGGTGTGCTCACGCTCTGCAGCGGTTGACTTGGGCCAACGACGGTTGAGTGTACGTGGTCCGGGCCCTGACGTCGAACAGCACCGTCCGGAGAGGCGCCGTCCGGTAACTGAAACGGAGTGCGGCGCTCGTTTCCCGTCTGGGACGATTGGCCGCATGACCTCTGAAACGCCTTCCGCCGAGCGCCGCGTATCCGCCCGTATCGGTGCCATCTCCGAATCCGCCACCCTCGCCGTCGACGCCAAGGCCAAGGCCCTCAAGGCCGCCGGTCGTCCGGTGATCGGTTTCGGAGCGGGCGAGCCCGACTTCCCGACCCCGGACTACATCGTCGACGCCGCGGTCGAGGCCTGCCGCAACCCCAAGTACCACCGCTACACGCCGGCCGGCGGTCTGCCCGAGCTGAAGGCCGCCATCGCCGCGAAGACGCTGCGCGACTCCGGCTACGAGGTCGACGCGTCCCAGGTCCTGGTGACCAACGGCGGCAAGCAGGCGATCTACGAGGCGTTCGCGGCCATCCTGGACCCGGGTGACGAGGTCATCGTCCCGGCCCCGTACTGGACCACGTACCCGGAGTCGATCCGTCTCGCCGGCGGTGTCCCGGTCGAGGTCGTCGCCGACGAGACCACCGGTTACCGGGTCTCCGTCGAGCAGCTCGAAGCGGCCCGCACCGAGCGCACGAAGGTCGTCCTCTTCGTCTCCCCGTCGAACCCGACCGGCGCCGTCTACTCCGAGGCCGACGCCGAGGCGATCGGCCGCTGGGCCGTCGAGAAGGGCCTGTGGGTCCTGACCGACGAGATCTACGAGCACCTGGTCTACGGCGACGCGAAGTTCGTCTCCCTCCCGGCGATCGTTCCCGAGCTGGCCGACAAGTGCATCATCGTCAACGGCGTCGCCAAGACGTACGCCATGACGGGCTGGCGCGTGGGCTGGGTCATCGGCCCGAAGGACGTGGTCAAGGCCGCGACCAACCTCCAGTCCCACGCCACCTCCAACGTCTCCAACGTGGCCCAGGTCGCGGCGCTCGCCGCCGTCTCGGGCAACCTGGACGCCGTCCACGAGATGCGCACCGCCTTCGACCGCCGCCGCCAGACGATGGTGCGGATGCTGAACGAGATCGACGGCGTCTTCTGCCCGACCCCCGAGGGTGCCTTCTACGTCTACCCGGCGGTCAAGGACGTCCTCGGCAAGGAGATCCGCGGCAAGCGCCCGCAGACCTCCGTCGAGCTCGCGGCCCTGATCCTGGACGAGGCCGAGGTCGCGGTCGTCCCGGGCGAGGCCTTCGGCACCCCCGGTTACCTCCGCCTCTCCTACGCCCTGGGCGACGAGGACCTGGTCGAGGGCGTCTCCCGCATCCAGAAGCTCCTCGCGGAGGCCAAGGCCTAGACCGGCCCGCAGCCACGCCTGAGCGGCGGCTCCCCCACCGGGGAGCCGCCGCTCAGGCGTTTCCGGCCGGGACTTCGCCCCGCGCAGCGGCTCCCCGCACCCCTGCGACCCCCCGGATTTACGTTCGGGCAAGGACCCGTTCAGGGAATCGGGCTGCCGATCGGGTGACAAGTGCGGCAGGATCAACAAATGGAGCACGTACGCGACCTCACGCTTCTGCCGAAAGCCCACCTCCACCTGCACTTCACCGGCTCGATGCGCCCGTCGACCCTGCTGGAGCTCGCCGACAAGTACGGCGTCCGCCTCCCGGACGCCCTCACCTCCGGCGAGCCACCGAAGCTCCGCGCCACGGACGAACGCGGCTGGTTCCGCTTCCAGCGGCTCTACGACGCCGCCCGCTCCTGCCTCCGCGAGCCCGACGACATTCGCCGCCTGGTCCGCGAGGCAGCGGAGGAGGACGTGCGCGACGGCAGCGGCTGGCTGGAGATCCAGGTGGATCCCACCTCCTACGCCCCCCTCCTCGGCGGGATGATCCCGGCCGTCGAGATCATCCTCGACGCCGTGGACGCCGCCTCCCGCGAGACCGGCCTCGGCATGCGCGTCGTCATCGCCGCCAACCGCATGAAGCACCCCTTGGACGCCCGCACCCTGGCCCGCCTCGCCGTCCGCTACGCCGACCGCGGCATCGTCGGTTTCGGCCTCTCCAACGACGAGCGCCGCGGCATGGCCCGCGACTTCGACCGGGCCTTCGCCATCGCCCGCGAGGGCGGGCTGCTCGCGGCCCCGCACGGCGGCGAGCTCACCGGCCCCTCCTCCGTCCGCGACTGCCTCGACGATCTGCACGCCGCCCGCATCGGGCACGGCGTACGGGCCGCCGAGGATCCCCGCCTGCTCAAACGGCTCGCCGACCGGCAGATCACCTGTGAGGTCTGCCCCGCGTCCAACGTGGCCCTCGGGGTCTACGAGCGCCACGAGGACGTCCCGCTGCGCACTCTCTTCGAGGCCGGGGTCCCGATGGCCCTCGGTGCGGACGACCCGCTGCTCTTCGGGTCCCGGCTCGCGGCCCAGTACGAGATCGCCCGCCGGCATCACGCCTTCACGGACGCGGAGCTCGCCGAGCTGGCCCGCCAGTCGGTGCGCGGCAGCGCGGCGCCCTCGGACGTACAGGACAAGCTGCTGGCCGGGATCGACCACTGGATCGCCTCGTAAGGGGGCGGCGCGCCTCAGCGCGTGAGCCGCAGGTCGCCCTCGTGGCAGTCGGCCCGCACCCGCGCGCCGTCCGGGAAGCCGATCTCGAGGTGGGTGCGGCCCTGCGCGGGCAGCGCGAACTCGGCGACCGATTCCACGGTGTCGCCGAGGTGGCGCAGGAAGGGATGGTCCCCGAGGTCCTCGCCGACCTCGATCCGGCCCCACTCCCCCATGTCGCAGGGCTCGTGCGGCGCCTCGGATTCCACGATGAGGCAGGCGTCGGACCCGGTGGTGATCCGGGTGGACTCCCCGTCGCTGTCGAAGAGCCAGACGTCGAGGGGCGCCTCGGAGCGTTCGCCGTCGCTGATGTGCCAGGACGCGACGACCCTTCGGATCGTGCGTCCCACCAGCCGGGTGGGGTCCGTACCGGCCCCGTGCAGGGGACAGAGCATGGGCGGGCCGGGACTCCTCAGATGCTGACGCCGACCGTCACCGGCTCGTTGACCAGGGTGACGCCGAAGGCCGCGTGGACGCCCGCGACCACCTCGCGGGCCAGGGCCAGGAGGTCTTCGGTGGTGGCCTCGCCCCGGTTGGTGAGGGCGAGGGTGTGCTTGGTGGAGATGCGGGCGGGGCCGTCGCCGTAGCCCTTGGTGAAACCGGCCTTGTCGATCAGCCAGGCCGCGCTGGTCTTCGTACGGCCCTCTCCGGCCGGGTACGCGGGCGGGGCGGCGTCGGGGCCGAGCCGGTCCTGGGCGCGGGCGAGGAAGGCGGAGTACGCCGTGTCGCTCAGGATCGGATTGTGGAAGAAGGAGCCGGCCGACCAGGTGTCGTGGTCGGCGGGGTCGAGGACCATGCCCTTGCCCGCGCGCAGCCGCAGGACGGTCTCCCGTGCCTGCGCCGCCGGCACCCGGTCGCCGGCCTCGACGCCGAGGGCGCGGGCCGTCTCGGGGTACTTGACCGGCGCGGACAGGCCGCCGGCGTCCTCCAGGGCGAACCGGACGCGCAGGACGACGTACCGGTCGGGCCGGTGCTTGAAGAGGCTGTCGCGGTACGAGAACGCGCAGTCGGCGGCCGAGAGCGTGACCGTCTCGCCGAGCGTGCGGTCGTAGGCGACGACCTCGGTGATCGTGTCGCAGACCTCCTGGCCGTACGCCCCGACGTTCTGGATCGGGGTGGCACCGGCCGAGCCGGGGATCCCGGCGAGGCATTCGATGCCCGCGAGCCCGGCGTCGACCACGCGGGCTACGGCCTCGCTCCAGTTCTCGCCGGCGGCGAGCTCCAGCCGGGTCCCGTCGAGCACGAACCCGGTGGTCGCGATCCGCAGGGCGGTACCGTCGAAGCCCTGGTCGCCGATGACCAGGTTGCTGCCGCCTCCGATGACCAGGAGCGGGGTGCCGCTTGCGTCCGCGGCGCGCACGGTGGCGACGACCTCGGCGTCGGTGGTCGCGGTGACCAGCCGGGCGGCGGGGCCGCCGAGCCGGAAGGTGGTCAGCGGGGCGAGGGGGGCGTCGTGGAGTTCCTGCACGTGGACAAGAGTACGGTCCGCGTCCCGCCGAGCAGGCGGGGCCACGGACCGTACGCGCATCGCAGGGCCGTACGGGGCCGGATCGGCCCGTCTCAACCGCGCCCCTCCGTCTCCCCCTACTTCTCCCCTGCCTTCCCCTCTCCCTTCGCCTCTCCCTTCTCCTTCTCCTTCTCCCCCTCCTTCTCCGCCTCGGCGAGGCGGCGCTCCGCCTCGGCCCAGCTGATGGGGAGCTCGCTCGCCGGGACGGTCCAGAAGGCGAACCCGGCCTCCTTCATGTAGGCGGCGGCCGCCCGGGAGCTGGAGCGGTGCGGTTCGCTGCCCGCGAAGCGGTAGAGCGCGCTGCGGTCCTCCCAGGCGGACAGGGTCAGGAAGGTGCGGCGCAGGACCCGGGCCCGCAGGGCGACCCCGTGGGCGCCGGAAGCCTTGCGCGTCTGCAGGACGATGCCGGGCGACTTCAGGAAGAACCGCAGTGCTCCGCTCAGGCTCGCGGTCTCGAAGCGGGAAGCCATGACGTAGACCTCGGCTCCGGGGGCGGGCCGGGTGGGCGTGGACCAGGGAATGTCGGGCATGACGGGCCTCTCCTCGCTCGTGACGTGTCGTACGGAACTTCGTGCCGTGCGGCGGCTGCGGTCCCCCCGCCGGCCGCCGCGCGGGCACCGGCCGGCGAGCGGGACCCGCTCAGACGGCCACCTTCTCGGGGGCGCGCCCGCCGGCCGGGGCCGCACCGAGGCCGTCCGCCGGCCGGTCCGCCGTCGGGCGGTCCTCCATCGGCAGGGATTCCGCGGCCCGGGCCTTCTCCGCGGCCCGGCCGGGGAGCAGCATCGCCAGCACAGCCGCCACGGCGACGGCCGCGGCGCCGATCCACAGGGCGGGGACGGTGCCGTCGGTGAAGGTCTGCCCGGACCCGTAGCCGCCCTGGGCGGAGAAGACGGAGGCGAGGACGGCGACACCGAGGGCTCCGCCGACTTCGCGCAGGGCGCTGTTGGCGCCGGCGGCCTTGCCCTGGTCGGCGGGGGCCACGGTGGACATGAGGGCGTTGGAGGCGGGGGCGAAGAACAGGCCCATCCCGATGCCACTGATGATCAGCGCCGGAAGCTGGGCGGCGTAGGAGACGTCGGTGCTCAGGATCACGGCGAACCAGCCGAGGCCGACGGCCTGGAGCGCCAGCCCGGCGACGACGACGGGTCGGCTGCCGATCCGGTCGGAGAGGATCCCGGAGATCGGCGCGGCGATCATCGGCATGGCGGTCCAGGGGAGCATGCGCAGCCCGGCCTCGGTGGGCGAATAGCCGAGGACGCCCTGGAGGAACTGGCTCAGCAGGAAGATCGAGCCGAACATCCCGACGAACATCAGCAGGCTCGCCATGTTGATGCCGAAGAAGCCCCGGTCGCGGAAGAGCCGCATGGGCAGCACCGGGTTGGCGTTGCGGAAGCCGTGGTGGATGAACCCGCCCACGAGCGCGGCCCCCACCAGCAGGGCGGTGAGCACGGAGGGGCTGGTCCAGCCGTGGGCGTTGGCGTTGACCAGGCCGTAGACGATGCCGAAGAGCCCGCCGCTGATGAGGAGGGTGCCCGGGACGTCGAGCTTCGCCTGCGGGGCGGTGGACTCGCCGAGCCGCATCCGGGAGAGCGGAATGAGCGCCAGTCCGATCGGGACGTTCAGCCAGAAGATCCACTGCCAGGAGATGTGCTCGGTGAGGCTGCCGCCGATGAGCGGCCCGCTCGCCACGGCGAGGCCGGTGAGCGCTCCGTAGATGCCGAGGGCCATTCCGCGCCGGGCTGCGGGGACGGCAACGGTCAGGAGGGTGAGCGCGAGCGGCATCATGATCGCCGCGCCCACGCCCTGGACGGCCCGGGCGGCGATGAGTTCGTTGATGCCGGGCGACAGGGCCGCGGCGGCGGAGGCGACGGTGAAGACGGCCGTACCGGCGATGAAGAGCCGCCGGCGGCCGAACCGGTCACCGAGGGCGGCGCCGAACATGAGGAGGACGGCGAAGGTGAGCGTGTACGCGTTCACCGTCCACTCCAGGTCCTCCAGCTTCCCGCCGAGGTCCTCGCGGATGGAGGGGAGGGCGGTGGTGACGACGAGGTTGTCGAGCGCGGCCATGAAACTGGCGGCTCCGGTGATGACGAGCGCCCAGACGGCGGGCCCACGAAGCTTGGTGTCTTGCACGTTTCCCCCAAAACTAGTTATTGATCACTAACTTCAACGGGCAGACCCGAGCCCGGCGCCGGCCGATTCACGGACGCGTCGGAACGGAGGGGCCGGCCGGACGGGAGGCAGGGCGGGAGGCCGGGAGGACCGGAGGGCGTACTCGCCCCTACTCGGGCCGGACGCCCGGGTAGCAGCCGTCCCAGACCCGGTGCCCCGGCGGGAACCCCATGGCGGACAGGGTGTTGATCAGCATTCCGTACGCGAGGAAGCTGGTCGTCTCGTTCACGTCGGCCCCGAGCGGCACGTGCAGGGTGTCCCACAACTCCATCCAGGCGGCGCGCACCATCTCGCCGAACTCGGGCTCCCCGGCAGCCTCGGCGGCGGCGACGGTCACGTACGTCTGGAGTTGCATCTGCAGCTTCTCGGGCTGCTCGGCGATCAGCTTCATGTACGCCACGCTCATGGCCTCGACCGCGTCCTCACCGTGGAGGCCCTTGGCGGCTTCCTCGAAGACGCGCCGGATGTCCTCCATGCAGCGGGCGGCGGCGGCCAGGAAGATGGCCTGCTTGTTCGGGAAGAGCCGGAAGAGGTACGGCTGGGACACGCCGACGCGCTTGGCGATCGCCTCGGTGGAGGTCCCGTAGTACCCACCCCGCGCGAACTCGCCCATCGCCGCCAGGATGACGCTCTCGCGCCGCTCTTCCGCACTCATCCTTGCCATGCTTCAAAGTTAGTGCTCAATCACTAACCTGGCAAGCTCCATCCCAATCCGCCGACCAAAAAGGTCCTGACCTGCGAGTTTCCTCGCCGGCCAGGACCTTGGTGGATCCGAGGGGACCCGAAGGGATCCGAGGGGACCCAGGTGGATCGGGGGGATCGGGGGGCTCCCTACGCGAGAGCAACCACCGCGCGGGACATCCCCAGCACCTTCTGCCCGGCGCTCATGGCCGTCAGGTCGACCCGCACCCGGTGGTCGTCCAGCTTGGCCGCGACCTTGGCCGTGACCTCGATCAGCGCACCCTGCCCGTCGTTCGGGACGACGACCGGCTTGGTGAACCGCACCCCGTACTCCACGACCGCGCCCGGGTCACCCACCCAGTCGGTCACCACGCGGATCGCCTCGGCCATGGTGAACATGCCGTGGGCGATCACGTCGGGCAGCCCGACCTCGGTGGCGAACTTCTCGTTCCAGTGGATCGGGTTGAAGTCACCCGACGCACCCGCGTACCGCACCAGCGTCGCCCGCGTGACGGGGAAGGACGCCGCCGGCAGCTCGGTGCCGACCTCGACGTCGTCGTACTGGATCTTGGCAGCCATCTCAGGCCTCCTCGGGAGCGGAACCGGCGGCAGCGGCGGGAGCGGGAGCGGCGGCGGGTTCGGGCGCCCGGGAGACGAGCTTCGTCCAGGCGGTCACCACGTGCTCGCCGGACTCGTCGTGGACCTCACCGCGGATGTCGATGACGTCGTTGCCCGCGAGCGACTTGATGGCCTCGATGGTCGAAGTCACCGTCAGCCGGTCACCGGCCCGCACGGGACGGGTGTACGCGAACTTCTGGTCGCCGTGCACGACGCGGCTGTAGTCCAGCCCCAGCTGCGGGTCGTCGACGACCTGGCTGGCCGCCGCGAACGTGATGGCAAACACAAAGGTCGGCGGGGCGATCACGTCCTGGTGACCGAACGCCTTGGCCGCTTCGGGATCCGTGTACACCGGATTGGTGTCACCCACGGCGACCGCGAATTCGCGGATTTTCTCCCGGCCGACCTCGTACGGATCGGTGGGCGGGTAGCTCCGCCCCACGAAGGACTGGTCGAGCGCCATGACTCCCTACCTCCCTGTTGAAACGATCTGTCGAAAACGACACAAGGCCGCCCCCCAATGAAGGGGACGACCTCATGACGGTAAGACTGTGCCTGTTGTACGAGACTTCGCCAGTTGTTAGCGGGTCTCGCGGTGCGCGGTGTGCGAGTTGCAACGCGGGCAGTGCTTCTTCATCTCAAGTCGGTCCGGGTTGTTACGCCGGTTCTTCTTGGTGATGTAGTTCCGCTCCTTGCACTCCACGCAGGCCAGCGTGATCTTCGGGCGGACGTCGGTGGCAGCCACGTGAGTGCTCCTTGACGGACAATTGGACGGATGAACGCATAAAAGAGTAGCCGATCGGGAGACCGACCCCGCAATCGGCTACTGTGTGTAGCGGCGACCGGACTTGAACCGGTGACACAGCGATTATGAGCCGCTTGCTCTACCGACTGAGCTACGCCGCTTTGATGAGATCCGTTCCCCACCCGAGGGTGGGGGACCTCTCTCACCAGAGCCCCAATGCGGAATCGAACCGCAGACCTTCTCCTTACCATGGAGACGCTCTACCGACTGAGCTATTGGGGCGAGCGAGGAAGACATTACACGGTTGCCCGCCGATCGCCCAAATCCTTTGCGGCGCCTGGCCTCGGAGGCCCACCGCCGACTTTCTTGATCCCCGGGAAACGCATCTCGGGCACCTCTCCGGGCGCCTTTCACCCCGAAAAGTGTCAGGCATCACATTCGCGATCACCCGCTCCCCACCCTGAGTCACGGCCCAGCTGCCCCGGAACGGGTACGGACACCCGCGAACGCCCCCGGCCCGCCCCGGGGCGGGCCGACATCAGGCCCACGGGAAGCCACGGCGGCGGGGACGGACCCGGACTCGGCCCCGGCCCGGCGGGGACGGACCCAGGCTCGACTTCGGCCCCGGCACGGGGGCTCCGGCGCGGGGCGCTGGCGGCCGCCACGGCGGCCGGGACGGACCCAGGCTCGGCATCGGCCCCCGCTCAGGGCCCGCCGGACGGCACGGCGGCGGGGCGCGGGGGCGGGGCCCACGAGCGGGGTGGTGCGGGGCGCGTTCGGGGCCGCCCGACCGGGCTGAACAGAGGCGGAGCCAGGGTGCGGCCGCGCAGCGGCATGGCACGGCCCCGGTGCCGTTCGCCCGCGAGCCCGTCGCCCGCCTCGCCGACCGAGACCGGGGTCTGGGCCGGCCCCGGTCGGGGTCTGGGCCGGCCCCCGGTCGGGGTCTGGGTTGGCCCCCGGTCGGGGTCTGGGCTGGCCCCCGGTCGGGATCTGGGTTGGCCCCCGGTCGGGGTCTGGGCCGGGGGCCAACCCATCCCATCCCAGGTCGACCCCCCCCCAGTCAGGATCTGGGTCAGCCCCCGGTCAGAGCCCGGGTCGACCCCCAAGTCCGGGCCCAGGTCGACCCCCGGTCAGGATCTGGGTCAGCCCCCCGGCCAGGGCGCGGGTCGTACCTCGGTCAGGGCGCGTCACACCCCGGCCAGGGGCCCGGACCCGTACCCGGTCGGCACCCAGGCCGACCCCCGTCGTACGGGTCCAGCCAGACGCACCGGTACGACTATTGCCCTCTTCCGCGAAGCGAGCACCCCTGCCCCCTAGGCTCTGAGCACGCTGCGTGATCTTGGGCCGCGGGCCGCGGCCACGGCCCCAGGAACCGCCCGAGCCACCGCAGGAGCGCGATGTCCGACAGCCCGCCGCAGCAGCCGTCCCACTCCCCGCGAAACCGCCCCGGCAGCGGCCAGGGGCAAGGACAGGGGCCCGGTCCCGAGGGCACCCAGGGGAGTCCGGGCCCGACGGCCCCCGAGTCCTCCAGCCTGCTCCTCAGCGGCGCCCGCCTCACCGACGGCCGGACCGTCGACGTCCGCCTCGGCGGCGGCCGGATCCAGGCCGTCGGCACGGCCGGCAGCCTGCCCGCCGCCTCGGGCGCCCGCGTCGACCTCACCGGCTACCTGCTGCTCCCCGCGCCGGCCGAGCCCCACTCCCACGGGGACACCGCCCTGACCGCGGACACCGAGGGGCCCGTCTCCTACTCCCCCGACGAGGTGCAGCGCCGCGCCACCGAGGCGGCCCTGCTCCAGCTCGGGCACGGCGCCACGGCCGTCCGGTCGCACGTGCGGATCGGCGACGTCCACGGCCTCGCCCCGCTGGAGGCCGTGCTCCAGGCCCGCCGCTCCCTGCGCGGGCTCACCGATCTGACCGCCGTCGCCGTTCCGCGCCTGCTGACCGGGGTGGCGGGGGCCGACGGGCTCGCCATGCTGCGGGACGCCGTGAAGATGGGCGCCTCCGTCATCGGTGGCTGCCCCGACCTCGACCCCGACCCCACCGGCTTCCTCGAAGCCGTACTGGAACTCGCCTCCGAGCACGGCTGCCCCGTCGACCTGCACACAGACGGCGACGACCCCGCCCGCCTGTCCCGGCTCGCGGCCATGGCCGGCGGACTGCGGCCCGGGGTCTCCATCGGGCCCTGCGGCGGTCTGTCGCGGCTCCCGCTGGACGTGGCGACCCGGGCCGCCGACCAACTGGCGGCCGCCGGCGTAGGGGTGACCTGCCTCCCCCAGGGCGATTGCGCGGCCCTGGAACGGCGGGGCCTGCGCACCGCCCCGGTACGCCTGCTGCGCGCCGCCGGCGTACGCGTCGCGGCCGGCAGCGGGGCCCTGCGCGACGCGGGCAACCCGGTCGGCCGCGGGGACCCGCTCGAAGCCGCGTACCTCCTGGCCTCTCAGGGCGGGCTCCGCGCCACCGAGGGCTACCACTCGGTCGCCGGCGCGGCCCGCGAGGCGATGGGACTCCCTGAGGTGCGGGTGGAGGCCGGCTTCCCGGCGGAACTGCTCGCCGTGCGCGGCGACCGGATCGCGAGCGTGCTGTCCCTCGCGTACAGCCGGATCGTGATCCACCGCGGGCGGGTGGTAGCCCGGACGAGTGCCGTACGGGAGTACTGCGACTCCGCCGTCGCAGTGGCCCTGGACCTGCCACGGCAGGGCCGTATGGAGCCCGGCCCCTGAGGGTTCACCGCATGTTCCCGGGCGCGGACGCCCGGCTCGTCGTACGGTCGTGGCATGCGCATCGTCATCGCGGGTGGACACGGTCAGATCGCGCTGCGGCTGGAGCGCCTGCTCGCCGCGCGCGGGTACGAGGTCGCGGGCATCATCCGCGATCCGGCTCAGGGCGACGACCTCAGGGAGGCTGGCGCCGAACCGGTGCTGTGCGACCTGGAATCGGCGTCGGTCGAGCACGTCGCGGGCATCCTGCAGGGCGCGGACGCCGCGGTGTTCGCGGCGGGCGCGGGTCCCGGCAGCGGGGCCGGACGCAAGGACACGGTGGACCGGGGCGCGGCGGTGCTGTTCGCGGACGCCGCCGAACGGGCCCGGGTGCGCCGCTTCCTGATGGTCTCCTCGATGGGCGCGGACACCCGCCGCGAGGGCGACGAGGTCTTCGACACCTACCTCCGCGCCAAGGGCGAGGCCGACGAGCACGTCCGCACCCGGCTGGGCCTGGAGTGGACGATCCTGCGCCCGGGCTCGCTGACCGACGACGCGGGTACGGGGCTGGTCCGCCTGGAGGCGCGGACGGACCGCGGGCCGGTCACCCGCGACGACGTGGCGCAGGTCCTCGCCGAGCTGATCGAGACGCCGGCGACCGCGGGCCTCACCCTGGAACTGATCGCGGGCTCGACCCCGGTCCCGGTGGCGGTCAAGGACGTGGCGGGCAACTAGGTCGGCCCTTCCCCGGCCGGAAGCCGGCCGGGGAGCAGGGACCCGGGGAGCAGGGACCCGGGGAACAGGGCTGCGGGGAACAGGGCTCCGGGGAACGGTGGTCCGGGAAACGGTGGCCTGGGAACGGTGGCCTGGCGGGGTACAGCCGGCTGATCAGAAGTCGGCGGTCAGGCGGTCGTCGGACCGGCCGACCGAATCTTGCTGGAACCGCTGCTCGTAGGCCTCCCGGATCCGCTCGATGCGCGCGCCGCGCTCACCGGCCTCCTTCTCCGGGTAGAGCAGCACGACCTCGTACGAGATCTCCCGGATGACCTTCCCGTCCCGCTGCCACTGGCCGCGCCCGTCCTGGAGGGTCAGCCCCTCGGGAAAGGCGGGGGTGATCTCGCGGTCGAGGAACCCCATGAACTCCCGCTCCCCCACCGGTGGACGGCCGTCCGGCCGCTCGGTGCCGAAGTAGAGCCGGGTCTCCTGGTAGGGAAGCCCCACATCGCTGTTCAGCGCCGCTCCGACCAGAGCCGGGATCCCCGCTCCGAGCAGGGCGAGGAGCACCCCGCCGCCGACCTTTCCACGCGTGTCAGAAGTCCATTTCACGCCGGATGAACGACCGGAGCCCCCCATCGGCACGCCCGGTCCGCCTGATGGGCTCACGCCCTCTCCAGCCTGCGCCGCCACCACGGATCCCCCCGCGGGGCGTACGGATCATTGAGCGTCCGGGCGAGGAACCGCGCGTCTAGCGGTGCGAGCACGGCCCGCAGCTCCCGGGCCGCCCGTCGGGTCAGCAGGTGGCAGAAGGCCTCCAGGGCCTCGCGGTGGTTTCCCCAAGCGGGTTCGCAGCAAGGGCAGTCGTCACCCCAGTCCGGGTAGATCACCCAGGGGCCCCGCTGGTGGACCATGGCGCGCCAAGCGGACAGCGCTCCGTGAGCCGCACCTGCCTCGTACCGGTGGTGTTCGATGCGGGCGATCTCGGCGAGGGTTCGGGAGGAGACTCCCTGAACGACTTCCCGGCCGGCCCGGACGCCCCGCACGTGTCGGACATGACGGACGTGTCTGAGGTGTCGGTGGGACGACCGGCGTGACAGGTCCGACCGGACCTGCGAGGGCGCCTTACGCGCCATGGCCCTTTCGGCCGCTGATGCTCATCATGCGAACACCATGCCCTACGCCCCCCGGCGGATCCCACGGGTTTTCCGGTGTACGAGAAAACCCCCGCCCATCGCATTTCTGCAATGAGCGAGGGTCTCACTCGCGTGGCGGCGCCAGGGTTCGAACCTGGGTAGGCTGAGCCGGCAGATTTACAGTCTGCTCCCTTTGGCCACTCGGGCACACCGCCATGATCGCTGCCGTCTTTCCGCCTTGCGGCGGCGCTCCGTGGCAACGACGTAAACGATACCCGATGACCGGGGGTGCTTCGCCACCGGATTGATCAGCACCGCACGCGGGCGCGATGGCTAGGCTTTGCGGAGCGGTCCGGGGATGTCCGGCCGCGCCCTTCGGGGCCGCCACCACCGACTTCAAGGAGCCACAGCACATGGCCGACTCCAGTTTCGACATCGTCTCGAAGGTCGAGCGGCAGGAGGTCGACAACGCCCTCAACCAGTCCGCCAAGGAACTCTCGCAGCGCTACGACTTCAAGGGCACCGGCGCCACGATCGCCTGGTCCGGCGAGAAGATCCTGATGGAGGCGAACTCCGAGGAGCGCGTCAAGGCCGTCCTGGACGTCTTCGAGACCAAGCTGGTCAAGCGCGGGATCTCCCTCAAGGCGCTCGACGCCGGTGAGCCGCAGCTGTCCGGCAAGGAGTACAAGATCTTCGCCACGATCGAGGAAGGCATCTCCCAGGAGAACGCCAAGAAGGTCGCGAAGATCATCCGCGACGAGGGCCCCAAGGGCGTCAAGGCCCAGGTCCAGGGCGAGGAGCTGCGCGTCAGCTCCAAGAGCCGCGACGACCTCCAGGAAGTCCAGGCCCTCCTCAAGGGCAAGGACCTGGACTTCGCGATCCAGTACGTGAACTACCGCTGATCACCGGCTTCGGCCTCGGTTCAGCCCGTACGCCGGCCCGGCGGTCCTTCGAGGACCGCCGGGCCGCGGTCGTCTCGGCGCGGTCGTTGTCGCCGGGCGCCGGGCGCCGGGCGCGGCGCCGTGGGACCGGCGCTCGGTGCGTGTGTGCCGGGCGTGAGCGGCGTACGCGCTCGCGGCGCCCTCCGTGTGCACTGGGGCAGCGGGCAGTGCGCCCACCAGGGTGAGGGGTGTCCGTCACCGCCTCGACAGGGGGTTCCGTATGCCTGGGGCCGGCACGTTACGTGAAGACTTCGGGGCGTCCGTGGTGGTCGCCCTGGTCGCGCTACCGCTCTGCGTCGGGGTGGCCGTCGCCTCCGGGGTGCCGGCCGAACTCGGGATCCTCACCGGGGTGGTGGGCGGGCTGGTCACCGGCTGGTTCCGGGGCAGCTCCCTCCAGGTGAGCGGCCCCGCCGCCGGGCTCACCGTGCTCGTCTACGAGGCCGTGCGGACGTACGGGCTGCCCGCGCTCGGCGTCCTCGTCCTGGCCGCCGGCCTGGTGCAGCTGGGCATGGGCGTGCTGCGGCTCGGACGGTGGTTCCGGGCGATCTCCGTGGCCGTCGTGCACGGGATGCTGGCCGGGATCGGGCTCGTACTGATCGCCGGTCAGCTGTACGCCCTGGCCGATGTCCAGGCTCCGGCGCGGACCCTGGAGAAGCTGGCCGGGGTGCTGGAGCTCGGCGGGCGCGCCGACTGGACCGCTGTGGCGCTCGGGGCCGGGACCGTCGCGGTCCTGGTGGCCTGGCGGCGGATGCCGGACCGGCTGCGGCTCGTTCCGGGGGCGCTCGTCGGGGTCGCGGCCGCGACCGCCGCGGCCGTGTTGCTGCGGCTCCCCGTGGAGCGGGTCCGGGTCACGGGCGTCCTGTCGGCCGTGACTCCGCCCGGCTGGGATGACTTCGGGGTGCTGGCCTCCGTGGGGGCCGTCGGGACCGTGGTGGCGCTCGCGCTGATCGCCTCCGCCGAGACGCTGTTCAGTGCGGCGGCCGTGGACCGCATGCACGACGGGCCCCGGACCGACTACGACCGCGAACTCGTCGCCCAGGGTGTCGGGAACACCCTCTGCGGGCTGCTCGGGGCCCTGCCGATGACCGCCGTCATCGTCCGCAGCGCCGCCAACGTCGAGGCCGGCGCCCGCACTCGGGCCTCCCGGATCCTGCACGGCGGCTGGCTGCTGCTGTTCGCCGTGGCCGTCCCCGGACTGCTGGAGTCCGTCCCGCTCGCCGCGCTGGCCGGGGTGCTGCTGCACGCCGGCTGGAAGCTGCTGCCGGTGCGGGCGGTGGCCGCCCTGTGGCGGTCGCACCGGGGCGAGGCGGTCGTCCTGGTGGCGACGGCGGCGGCGATCGTGGCCACGAACCTCTTCGAGGGGGTGCTCGCCGGGCTGGGGCTCGCCGTCGCCAAGGCGGCCTGGGAGACCTCGCACGTGCACATCGAGCCGGTGTGGGAGGGCGACGACCTGCACGTGCGGATCCTGGGGAACGCCAGCTTCCTGCGGCTGCCCAAACTGCTCGACGAGCTGGAAGCGCTGCCCCGCGGCGGAGCCGTCCACCTTGACCTGAGCGGGCTGCGCCACCTCGACCACGCCTGTCTCACCGCCCTGGAGGGCTGGGAGCGGAGCCGCACGCCGGTCCCCGGCCGGGAAGGCGTCACCTAGCCACCCGGCCGCGGAGCCGCAGAGCCGGGAGCCGGGAGCCGGGAGCCGCAGAGCCGCACGGTCGCGTCATCCGGCCCGGGTACCCTCCGCCCGTGAACGCCTTGAACAACGCCTTGAACAACGAGATGAAGCGCACCCTGGGCGTCTTCGACGCCGTCGTCGTCGGGCTCGGCGCGATGATCGGCGCCGGGATCTTCGCCGCGCTGGCCCCGGCGGCGCGCGCGGCCGGCGGGGCGCTCCTCGGGGCCCTCGCGCTCGCGGCCCTGGTGGCGTACTGCAACGCGCACTCCTCGGCGCGGCTGGCCGCCCGCTACCCCTCCTCGGGCGGCACCTATGTGTACGGGCGCGAACGGCTCGGGCCCTTCTGGGGCTATCTGGCCGGCTGGGGCTTCATCGTCGGGAAGACGGCCTCCTGCGCGGCCATGGCCCTCACGGTCGGGGCCTACGCGTGGCCCGGGCAGCAGCACGCGGTGGCCGTGGCGGCGGTGGTGGCACTGACCGCGGCGAGCTACGGCGGGGTGCAGAAGTCCGCCCGGATCGCGCGGGTGATCGTGGCGGCGGTACTGGCCGTCCTGGCCGGGGTCGTCGTGGCGTGCCTGTCCTCCGGCGCGGCCGACGCCGGCCGTCTCGGCGGCTCGGACTGGGCGGCGGCCGGGCTGCTCCAGGGCGCCGGGCTGCTGTTCTTCGCCTTCGCGGGCTACGCCCGGATCACCACCCTGGGCGAGGAGGTCCGTGACCCGGAGCGCACGATCCCGCGGGCGGTCCCCCTCGCCCTCGGCATCGCCCTGTTCGTCTACGCCGCGGTCTCGGTGGCGGCGCTGTCGGTGCTCGGAGCCGACGGTCTGGGTCGTTCGGTGGCCCCGCTGGCCGACGCCGTGCGCGCGGCCGGGTGGCCCGGGCTGACTCCCGTCGTCCGGGTGGGCGCGGTCCTGGCGGCGCTGGGCTCGCTGCTGGCGCTCGTACTCGGGGTGTCGCGGACCACCCTGGCGATGGCGCGGGACGGCCATCTGCCGCGCGCACTGGCCGCCGTACATCCCCGGCATCAGGTGCCGCACCACGCCGAGCTCGCGGTGGGCGCGGTGGTGGCCGTGCTCGCGGCCACCACCGATCTGCGGGGCGCGATCGGTTTCTCCTCCTTCGGCGTGCTCGCCTATTACGCGATCGCGAACGCCTCCGCGTGGACTCTCGATTCAGGTGTCAAGGAACGGGCCGTGGCAGCGGTGGGACTGTCCGGCTGTGTGGTGCTGGCCTGTTCGCTGCCCGCCGCGTCGACGGTCACGGGGGCCTCGGTGCTGGCGCTGGGCGCGCTGGCCTACGGCGTGCGCCGGCGGCTCACACCCGGGCTCTGAAGCCTGCCCGGGGGGTCGGCTCCGGGTCCCGCTCCTCCCCCGCGCCCGATTGCTCGCCGAACCAGGCGCTGCCGTCGAGCCAGCCGCGCGGCCAGTCGGCGAGTGTCGGCGTGTGTCGGCGACTTGAGGTACCAGGCGAACTCCGGATCGACCGAGTTGGGTTCGAACGGCGGGACTTGGGCGGTTTCCGAACGGCAGTCCACGCAGGCGCGCAGGGCGCCTCCGAAGTCGGCTATGGGCAGGACGCCCTCGGGCCGGCGCCAGGCCGGCGCGCGCATCGCGGTGCATTCGGCGACGGCCCGCTCCAGGGGCGGCAGGCCGTACTCGGGGCCGAGGCCGCCGTCCGCCACGCGGGTGTGGAGGCCCGCGAGGAGGGGTGGCAGGACGATGCCCGGGGCGGTTCGGCCCGGTCCAGCTCCGCGCGGGACAGGGGCGCCGGAAGGGCCGCGGCCGGGGTGCCGGTGGCCGCGTACCGCTCCTGCCGGGTCCTGCGCGAGCGGCCGGCGACTTGCTTCAGCAACTGCTCGATGTCATTCATGCACACAGAGTGACACCCCCCACTGACAATCGCCCTGACCTGCGATTTCAGCCGTACCGACCGGGGCCCTCAGTCCGCTTCGCGCTCCGTGTTCGGCGCCGGGGCGTGCGAGTCGTAGCCGACGAAGAAGGTGGGCCGGCGCTGCACCGCCGTGTAGATGCGGCCGATGTACTCGCCGAGCAGGCCGACGCAGATCAGCTGCACTCCGCCGAGGAACAGCATCACGATGAACAGCGAGGTCCAGCCGGGGACGGTCTCGCCCTTCAGGTAGATCGCCAGGGTGGCGCCCACCATCAGCAGGCAGCCGAAGAAACTGGCCACTCCCAGCCAGGTCGCCAGGCGCAACGGGGCCGCGGAGAAGTTGATGACGCTGTCGATGCCGAGCCGGAGCATCTTGCTCAGCGGGTACTTGGTCTCGCCCGCCACCCGCTCCTCCCGCTGGTAGGTGACCTGGCCGCTGGGGAAGCCCAGCCACGGCACGAGCAGCCGGTACACCTGGTGCTGGTCCGGCATCGCCTTGACCGCGTCGACGGCCGCGCGGCTCAGCAGCCGGAAGTCGCCCGCCTGCGCGGGCACCTGCTTGCCGACCAGGCGGCGCACCAGCCAGTAGTACGCGCCGGCCGTGTGCCGCTTGAACCCGGTGTCCGTGCTCCGGTCCGCCCGGACTCCGTAGACGATGTCGAGGCCGTCCGCGCGGGCCAGGTCGAGCATCTCCGGGATCTTCTCCGGCGGGTCCTGGAGATCCGCGTCGATACTGGCCACGTAGGCGCCCGAGGCGCCGTGCAGGCCCGCGGTGAGGGCGGCCTGGTGGCCGGAGTTCCCGCGCAGCCGCACGACGCGCAGCTCGGGCCATTTGGCCTGGAACTCGGTGAGCAGCTCCGCGGTGCGGTCCTTGCTGCCGTCGTCGACGGCGACGACCTCGTAGCGGACGGCCATGGCGTCGAGGACCGGGCGCAACCTGCCGACCAGGGCCGGCAGCGCGTCCTCCTCGTTGTACATCGGCACGACCACCGAGAGGGTCATGGAGGGGCCGCAGAACCCGGAGAACTCGGAGGGCTCGGAGAACTCGGAATGCCCAGAGGGTTCGGAGGACTCAGAGGGCTCAGTCGACATCGGTTCTTCCCTGCCCGTTGTGCGTGCCGCTCGTCCGCGTCACTCGTCCGCAACCCGGAACCTTAATACGAGCGGATGAACCGGCTCCGGGCGGGCGCGGCTCAGCGGGAGGCGAACGGGGCGTCCGTGGGGACGATCTCGCGGCCCAGCGGGAGCAGGGAGAGCGGGACCATCTTGAAGTTGGCGATGCCGAACGGGATGCCGATGATCGTGAGGCACAGCGCGATGCCGGTGACGATGTGGCCGAGGGCCAGCCACCAGCCGGCCAGGACCAGCCACAGCACGTTCCCGACGCAGGACGGGGCGCCCGCGTCACGCCGCTCGACGGCGGTGTACCCGAAGGGCCACAGGGCGTACACCGCGATGCGGAACGAGGCTATGCCGAAGGGGATTCCGATGATGGTGATGCAGAGGATGACACCCGCCAGGCAGTAGCCCAGGAAGAGCCAGACTCCGCTGAGGACGAGCCAAATGAGGTTCAGGATGGTCTTCACTGGCTGCGTCCTGCCATCTGTTCGAGCCGGGCGATGCGCTCGGCCATCGGAGGGTGCGTGGAAAACATCTTGGACAATCCCTCGCCGGGACGGAAGGGATTGGCGATCATCATGTGGCTCGCGGTCTCCAGCCGCGGCTCGGCCGGCAGCGGGAGCTGCTTGGTACCGGCGTCCAGCTTGCGCAGGGCGCTGGCGAGGGCGAGCGGGTCACCGGTGAGCTGGGCCCCGGAGGCGTCCGCCTCGTACTCCCGCGAGCGGCTGATGGCGAGCTGGATCACGGAGGCCGCCAGCGGCCCCAGGATCATGATCAGCAGCATGCCGAAGAGGCCCGGCCCCTCGTCGTCGTTGGAGCGGCCGATGGGGATCAGCCAGGCGAAGTTGACCAGGAACATGATCACGGAGGCGAGTGCGCCCGCGACGGACGAGATGAGGATGTCGCGGTTGTAGACGTGACTGAGCTCGTGGCCGATGACCCCGCGCAGCTCGCGCTCGTCGAGTATGCGCAGGATGCCCTCGGTGCAGCAGACCGCGGCGTTGCGCGGGTTGCGGCCGGTGGCGAAGGCGTTGGGGGCCTCGGTCGGGGAGATGTAGAGCCGGGGCATGGGCTGGCGTGCGGACGTGGAGAGCTCGCGCACCATGCGGTAGAGCTCGGGCGCCTCGAACTCGCTGACGGGGCGGGCCCGCATCGCGCGCAGGGCGATCTTGTCGCTGTTCCAGTACGCGTACGCGTTGGTGCCGAGGGCCACGAGGACGGCGACGATCAGGCCGCCGCGGCCGAAGAGGCTTCCGATGAGGATGATGAGGGCCGACAGACCACCGAGGAGTACGGCGGTCTTCAGCCCGTTGTGCCGGCGGTGCACGGTGCGCCCTCCAAGTGGTGCGGCAGGGGGACCCGTCCAGGATCTGGGGATCGGAGGGCCTACGGTCCAGTGGACCCTTCCTTCCTGGTCAACGCGAGGTGAGGGCGGCAGGTTCCCCGGGCGCGCCCGTCCCCGCCGCCCCGGTGGGCCGGGGGGCGGGGCTGTGGCGGGCGCGGTGGAGATTAGGCCGTACGGGTTACGGGTGCGGGGCCGGGCACGGCTCTGACCGGGCCGGGCGCGGCTCCGGCGGGGGTCCGCCAGCCCTCCGTCGGCGGGGCCTACAGCGCGAAGAGGCTGCCCGTGGCGAAGCGCAGGACGAGCTGCGGGGCACCCGAGAGGACCAGGGCGGTGGCGGCGGTGAGCACGATGGCGGCCGTGACCGGCCAGGGGGTGCCCGTACGGGGCTGCGCGCCCCCTCGTGCGCCCTTCTGGGCGCCCTCCTGCGCTGTGTCCGCGTCGGGGGCCCGGAAGAGCAGGGCGGTCCAGCGCAGGTAGTAGTACAGCGCGACGACGACGTTGACGGCCATGACCACGGCGAGCCAGCCCAGCCCCGCGTCGACCGCCGAGCGGAAGACGGTGACCTTCGCGAAGAGCCCGATGATGCCGGGCGGCAGACCGGCCAGGCAGAGCAGGAAGAAGGCCATCGCGAGGGCGGCGAGCGGGCTCTCGGCGTAGAGCCCGCGGTAGTCGGCGAGCCGGTGCAGCGGCTTCGTACGGGCCACCAGGGCGGCCACGGCGAAGGCTCCGAGGTTCACGGCGGCGTACATGAGGGCGTAGGCGACCGTGGAGCCGATCTGGTCGCGGCCCGCGTAGGCGGCGGCCGCGATCGGGACCAGCAGGTAGCCGGCCTGGCCCACGGAGGACCAGGCGAGCAGCCGTACGGCGCCGCCCGGCCGGTCCGCGGACTGGCGCAGGGCCGCCGCGTTGCCGAGGGTCATGGTGAGCGCGGCGAGGACGGCGAGGGCCGGGCCCCAGACGTCGGAGTACGCGGGGAAGGCGATGACGGTGACGAGGATGAGGCCGGTGAAGCCGACGGCCTTGCCGATGACCGACAGGTACCCGGCGACGGGCAGCGGGGCGCCGACGTAGGTGTCCGGGACCCAGAAGTGGAAGGGGACGGCGGCCGTCTTGAAGGCGAAGCCGACCAGGGTGAGCGCGACGCCGGCCATGGCGAGGGTGTCGAGCTGCCCGGGGACGTTCTCGAGCCGGTCGGCGACCTGGGTGAGGTGCAGGGAGCCGGTGGCGGCGTAGACGAAGCTGACGCCCATCAGGGACACGGCGGTGGCGGTGACCGAGGACAGGAAGAACTTCAGGGCGGCCTCGGAGGAGCGCCGGTCGCCGCGGCGCATGCCGACGAGGGCGAAGGCGGGCAGCGAGGCGACTTCGAGGGCGACGATCAGGGTGGCGAGGTCGCGGGAGGCCGGCAGCAGGGCCGCGCCGGCGGCGGAGGACAGCAGCAGGAACCAGTACTCGCCGGCCGGCATGCGCGCCTCGCGGACGGCGGTGACCGACAGCAGCGCGGTGACCAGGGCGCCGCCCAGGACGAGGAACTGCACGACGAGCGCGAAGTGGTCGGCGGCGTAGCTGCACGCGGCGGGATCGGCCGTACCGGGTCCGGTGAGGCAGAAGGTGGTCCGGTCGCCGGCGCGCAGCGGCAGCAGGGTGGCGGCGGCGGCGGCCAGCCCGGCCACGGAGATCCAGCCGAGCAGGGGCTTGCGGTGCTCCGGTACGAAGAGGTCGAGGACCAGTACGAGGAGGCCGACGGCGGCGGTGATGACGACCGGCGCGATGGCGAGCCAGTCGACGGACTGGACCAGGTTCGGGGCGTCGGCGTCGGCCGCGGCGATGACGAGCGGCTGGACGAGCGGCTGGATGAGCGGCTGGGCGAAGGGCTGAAGGACCGTCATGAGTTCCCTCCCGCGAGGAGCTTCTGGACGGCCGGGTCGGTGAGGCCGAGGAGGACCGCGGGCCACAGGCCTGCGAGGAGGGTGAGGGCGACGAGCGGGCTCCAGGCGGCGTACTCGTAGCGCTGGATGTCCGCGAGGACCACCGGGGCGGCGGCGCTTTCACGCGCGGCCTTCGGGTCGCCCATGCACACCCGCCGTACGACGATCAGAAGATAGGCGGCGGTGAGCAGGGTGCCGAACGCGCCGAACGCCATGTACGTGAGGAACGCGGGCCGCGGCAGGCCCTCGGCGGGGTCGAACGCGCCGAAGAGCGCCAGCATCTCGCCCCAGAATCCGGCCAGGCCGGGGAGGCCGAGCGAGGCGATGGCGGCGAAGGCGAGGAGCGCTCCGAAGCGGGGTGCGCGGCCGTAGAGGGCCGCTCCGGTGGCTCCGGCGAGGGTGTCGAGATCGGCCGTGTTGTAACGGTCTTTGAGCGAACCGACAAGAAAGAAGAGAAGGCCGGTGATCAGACCGTGCGCGACGTTGGCGAACAGCGCGCCGTTCACGCCGGTGGGGGTCATGGACGCGATGCCGAGGAGGACGAAGCCCATGTGGCCGACGGAGGAGTACGCGATGAGGCGCTTGAGGTCTCCCTTGTTGCCCTTGCGGGCGAGGGCGAGGCAGGCCAGGGACCCGTAGACGATGCCGACGGCGGCGAAGGCGCCCAGGTACGGGGCGAAGGTGGCCATGCCGTCGGGGGTGGCGGGCAGCAGGATCCGGACGAACCCGTAGGTGCCCATCTTCAGCAGGACGCCCGCGAGGAGGACGGAACCGACGGTGGGGGCGGCCGTGTGGGCGTCCGGCAGCCAGCTGTGCAGCGGCCACATCGGGGTCTTCACGGCGAGGCCGATCCCGATGGCGAGAACGGCCAGGACCTGGGTGGTGTGGGACAGTTCGCGGCCGTTGTCGGAGGCGAGTGCCACCATGTCGAAGGTTCCGCTGTTCAGCCCGATCAGCAGCAGGCCGAGCAGCATGACCACGGAGCCGAGAAGGGTGTAGAGGATGAACTTCCAGGCGGCCGCCTGCCGCTGAGCACCGCCCCAGCGGGCGATGAGGAAGTACATCGGGATGAGGACCATCTCGAAGGCGAGGAAGAACAGCAGCAGGTCGAGCACGGCGAAGGTGGCGAGGGTGCCGGACTCCAGGACCAGGAGCAGGGCGACGAAGGCCTTCGCGGAGGGGCCCGCGGGGAGCTTGAAGTAGCTGTAGAGCGCGCAGAGGAAGAACAGCAGCGCGGTCATCAGGAGGAGGGGGAGCGAGATGCCGTCGATGCCGAGGTGGATCCGGACGTTCAGGGCCTGGATCCAGCTGATGTCCGTCGTCGCCTGGAAGCGGGACGGGGCGTCGTGGTCGAAGCCCACGGCGAGGACGATCGCCGCGGCGAGGATGGCACCGGTCACGGTCACGCCGTGGCGCAGTACGGCCTGTTCGGGGCTCTTGCCCTTCAGTCCGGGCGGGGCCGGCAGGAGGGCGGCGACGGCGCCGACGAGCGGGCCGGCCACGACGAACGCCAGAAGGAACTGCATCACGGACGGGCTGATATCAATCACGGCTGACTCACGGCTCACGATCCGGCGTTGACGTTGGCGAGGACGGCGGTGGCGATCGCCAGGACCACGGCGCCGGCGAGCAGGGCACTCAGGTAGCTCTGCACGTTGCCGGTCTGGGCGCGGCGTACGAGGCCGCCGAGCAGCCGGGGGCCGAGGCCGGCGCCACGGACGTACGAGTCCACGACCTCGCGGTCGAGGAAGCGTACGAGGGCGGCGGCGGCTCGGACCGGGCGGACGAACAGGCGGTCGTAGACGGCGTCGAGGTGGAAGCCGACGGCGGCGTGCCGGTGCAGCGGGCCGAGCAGGGCGCGGCCGGGGTCGGCCGCGGGGGCCGTGGAGACGACCGGGTGGTCGTGGGTGACCTCGGCGACTTCGGGGCTCTCCGCGGCGGACTCGGCGGCGACGACGGACGCGGGTGCCGCGGCGGTGGCGGGCCCTCCGGTGGTGGCGGGCGCTCCGGCCGTGGCCACGGCGGTGCCTGCTCCGGACGGGGCCGGGGCGGCCTGGGCCTGGGACTGGGCGGCCTGGGCCTGGGCGCGCTGCCACAGGGCGTAGGTGAGCACGGCGCCGACGGCGGCGGCGCCCGTGCCGAGGACCGAGGTCGTCAGCGACGGGGTGAGTTCGCGGCCGTCGAAGAAGTCGGAGAGGGGCCCGGCCAGCAGGCCGAAGCCCACGGACGGGACGGCCAGCAGCCATAGCACGCCGGTCACGGCGACGGGCTCCTTGCCGTGGTCGGGGGCGGCGGCTCCCCGGCCGCGGAAGGCCATCAGCCACAGCCGGGTGGCGTAGGCGGCGGTGAGCAGGGCGGTCAGCACGCCGGCGACGAGGACCACCCAGCCGGCCGCGCTCGGGGCGAGCTCCGAGTGGCCGCCGGCGGTGTGCTCGGCGGCGACGAGGACGGCTTCCTTGGAGAAGAAGCCGGCGAAGGGCGGGAAGGCGGCGAGCGCGAGCAGCGCGATCGTCATCGTCCAGAAGGCGTCGGGGATGCGCTTGGTCAGGCCGTCCATGCGGGACATGGCGGCCAGGGAGTTCGTCCCCGCGGCATGGATGATCACGCCGGCGCCGAGGAACAGGAGCGCCTTGAAGGCGCCGTGGGACAGGAGGTGGAAGACGGCGGCCGCGCGGTCGCCGACGGCCAGGGCCCCGGTCATGTAGCCGAGCTGGCCGATCGTGGAGTAGGCGAGCACCCGCTTGATGTCGTCCTGGGCCAGGGCGGCGAGGGCGGAGCCGACCATCGTGACGGCCGCCATGACGGCCAGGACCACCAGGGCGGCCCGGGAGGCCGCGAAGACGGGGAGGAGGCGCGCGACGAAGTAGACACCGGCGGCGACCATCGTCGCGGCGTGGATCAGTGCGGAGACCGGGGTGGGGCCCGCCATGGCGTCCGGAAGCCAGGTGTGCAGCGGGAACTGCGCGGACTTGCCCGCGACTCCGGCCAGCAGGAGGAGCGCGATCAGCGTCGGGTGGTCGAGTCCGCCCGCGGCGACGGTGCCCAGGATCTTGGTGATCCGGAAGGACCCGGCGTCGGTGGCGAGCGCGAACAGGCCGATGAGGAAGGGGACGTCGCCCAGCTTGGTGACGAGGAAGGCCTTCAGGGAGGCGGATCGGGCCGCCTCGGTCTCCCAGTAGTGGCCGACCAGGAAGTACGAGCAGATGCCCATGATCTCCCAGCCGACCAGCAGCACCATCAGGTCGCCGGAGTAGACGACGAGCAGCATGGCGGAGGTGAACAGTGAGACCAGCGCGGCGTAGGACGGGTAGCGCGGGTCCTCGCGCAGGTACGCCGTCGAGTAGATCTGCACGCAGGTGGCGACGAGGCCGACGAGGACGGCCACCATGACGGCGAAGCCGTCCAGGTGGAGCGAGAGCTCGATGGGCACCGAGCCGGTCGGGGTCAGCTCGGTCGCCGTGTCGATCGCCTTGCCGCCGCCCTGGCGGAAGGCGACCAGGACGGCGAGGACGCCGGCGGCCAGCGTCGGCAGGACGGCGAGCGGCTTGACGAAGCCGGGGGCGGTGCGGCCGAGGAGCAGTCCCGCCAGTGCGCCCAGGAAGGGCAGGAGGGGGACCAGTACGGCGAGGGTCGGGGTGCTCACGCGGCGGCTCCGGTCGCAGGGTTCGCGCTGGCCGCGCTGTCGGAGGCGATGCCGTCCTGCTCGTGGCCCTCGGCGGTGTCACGCAGTCGGTCGACGTCCGCGGTGCCCCGGTTGCGGTAGACCATCAGCACGATCGCGAGGCCGATGCCGATCTCGGCGGCGGCGATGGCGATGGTGAAGAGGGTCAGGGCCTGGCCTGCGTGCAGGCTGTCGCGCAGCCAGACGTCGAAGGCCACCAGGTTGAGGTTGACGGCGTTGAGCATCAGCTCGACGGACATCAGGACCAGGATGGCGTTGCGGCGGGCGAGCACTCCGTACAGGCCCGTACAGAAGAGGAGCGCCGCCAGCACGGCGGGGTAGGCGAGGTGCATCAGCGCTGCCCCTTCTTGTCGGTGGCGGGCACGGCGGGCGGCGCGGTGTCAGCGCTCTCGGCGGGTTCCTTGCGGGACAGCACGATGGCGCCGATCAGGGCCGCGAGGAGGAGGACGGAGAGCGCCTCGAACGGCAGCACCCAGTGCCGGAAGAGGATCTCTCCGGAAACCCTGGTGGAGCCCTGGGCGGGGCCGTCGAGGTCGATCCAGGTGGTGCGGAAGGCGTCGACGACCACCCAGACGAGCGCGGCGGCCGCGACGAGGGCGACGCCGAGCGCGACCGGACGGTTGCCGGAGTCGGCGTCCGGCGAGCGGCCGATGGGGGCCTTGGTGAGCATCAGCCCGAAGAGAAGGAGGACGACCACGGAACCGAGGTAGATCAGTACCTGGACCCAGGCGATGAACTCGGCGGTCAGCAGCAGGTACTCGACGGCGATCCCGCCGAGGGCGACGACCAGCCACAGGGCGGCGTGCACGAGCTGCTTGGTGGTGACCGTGACGACGGCCGCGCCGAGGGTGGCGAGGCCGACGAGGACGAAGGCGATCTCGACGCCGGTCGGGGAGAGGAAGCCGTTGCCTTGGGCGGCTGCGGTGATCACGCGTCTCCTTCCGGGGCCGGGGCCGGGGGCGTGGTGTCGGGGTTCGCCTCGGCGGCGGCCGCCGCGGCGGCTGCCGCGGCCGCGGTCTCGGCCTTCTCCACGGCCTTGCGGGCGGCCGCGATTTCCTTGGGCTCCTCGGCCGCCGGGTCCAGGGCGGGCGGGGCCGGGACCGTCCACATCCACTCGCGCAGCTTGTCGCGCTCGTGGGTCAGTTCGTGGATGTCGGTCTCGGCGTACTCGAACTCCGGCGACCAGAACAGTGCGTCGAAGGGGCACACCTCGATGCAGATACCGCAGTACATGCAGAGGGAGAAGTCGATGGCGAAGCGGTCGAGGACGTTGCGGCTGCGCTCACGCCCGCCGGGGGCGGCGGCCGGGAGCGTCTCCTTGTGGGAGTCGATGTAGATGCACCAGTCGGGGCACTCGCGCGCGCACAGCATGCAGACCGTGCAGTTCTCCTCGAACAGGCCGATGACCCCGCGCGAGCGCGGCGGGAGTTCGGGCTGTACCTCGGGGTACTGGGCGGTGTGCGAGCGCTTCGTCATCGTGCGCAGCGTGACGGCCAGGCCCTTGGCGAGGCCGGAGCCGGGGATGGGAGGCATTTACTGGATCGCCACCTTCACGATGCCGGTGAGCGCGATCTGGGCGAGCGCGAGCGGGATGAGTACGGTCCAGGCGAGCTTCTGGAGCTGGTCCTCGCGGAGCCGGGGGTAGCTGACCCGGAGCCAGATCACCACGAAGGAGAGCGCGGCGATCTTGAGCAGGGTCCAGGCCCAGCCGAAGCCGTCGCCGCCGAAGGGGCCGTGCCAGCCGCCGAGGAAGAGGACGGTGGTCAGGGCGCACAGGACGACGATCCCGGCGTACTCGGCGAGCAGGAACAGCGCGAAGCGCAGGCCGGTGTACTCGGTGTACGCGCCGAAGATGATCTCGGAGTCGGCGACGGGCATGTCGAAGGGGGGCCGCTGGAGTTCGGCGAGGCCGGCGGTGAAGAAGACGAGCCCGCCGACGATCTGCCAGGGCAGCCACCACCACTCGAAGGCGCCGACGATGCCCGGGAGCGACACCGTTCCGGCGGCCATGGCGACCGAGGCCGCCGCGAGCAGCATGGGGAGCTCGTAGGCGAGCAGCTGGGCGGCGGTGCGGAGGCCTCCGAGGAGGGAGAACTTGTTCGCGGAGGCCCAGCCGGCCATCAGCGAGCCGAGCACGCCGATGCCCATGACGGCGAGCGCGAAGAAGAGCCCGGCGTCGATGACCTGGCCGACGGCGCCCTCGCCGGGGCCGATGGGGATGGCGAGGAGGACGAGGAGGTACGGGAGGAGCGCGACGGCGGGGGCGATCTGGAAGACGCGGCGGTCGGCGTTGGCCGGGACGATGTCTTCCTTCTGCGCGAACTTGACTCCGTCGGCGACGAGCTGGGCCCAGCCGTGGAAGCCGCCGGCGTACATGGGGCCGAGGCGGCCCTGCATGTGGGCCATCACCTTGTGCTCGGCCTGCCCGACGACGAGCGGGAGCACGAGGAAGACGGCGAAGACGACGATCAGCCGCAGGGCGACGTCGAGGACGTCGTTCACGCGGCGCCTCCGGTGGGGTCGTTGGGGGTGGGGTCCGTCTCGGAGGGGTCCGGCTTGGGGGCGGACTTGGACCCGGACTCCTGCGCGGACTCGGGCTCGGGATCGGACTCGGACTCGGGCTCGGGATCGGGCTCGCCGGAGCCGGCCGGGGTCGCCGGAGCGGTCGGTTCGGCCGTAGGGGTGTCGAAGGCGGGCTTCGGGTTGTGCCAGGGGGCGTCCGCCGGAGGCGGGGTCGCTCCGGAGTCCGGGGCTGCCGCCTGGCTTGCCGAGCCGTCCGCTACCGAGCGGGAGCGGCGCACCGGGCGGGCCGGGGCTGTTTCGGTTTCGGTCGCCGGGGCTGGCGCGCCGGGCGTGGTGGCTTCGCCGGCCGTGCCGGCCGCGGCGCGCGGGGTGCGGGCCGGGCGGTCGCCGGGAGCTCCGGCCGCGGCGCGCGGGGTGCGGGCCGGGCGGTCGCCGGCGGCGCCTGCCGCCGTGCGGGGGGTGCGGGCGGGGCGGGCGGGGGCCGGCGGGAGCTGGCCCTTCATCGGGCCCCAGTCGTTGGGGTCGGGTACGCCCGGCGGGAGCATCTGGCGGCGCTTCGGGGCGTCCGGGTCGTGCGCCTCGCCCGGCTCCTTCGCGCCCGGCCAGGCCTTGGCGACCCGCGCCGCCAGAACGAAGTCCTTGCGCAGCGGGTGGCCCTCGAAGTTCTCGGGGAGGAGCAGCGGGACCAGGTTCGGGTGGTCCGTGAAGACGACCCCGAACATCTCGAAGGTCTCGCGCTCGTGCCATTCGGCGCCGGCGTAGACGGCGACGGCCGAGGGCAGGGAGGGCGCCGAGTGCGGGACGGTGGTCCGCAGCAGGAGGCGGCGTACGCGGTGGTTCTCCAGGGAGACCACGTGCGCCAGGACGCGGAAGCCCGTGCCCGGCTCGTCGACCGCGCTCAGCCAGTCGAAGTAGGTGCAGCCCAGTTTGTCGCGGGCGATCTCCAGCGCGGGGATCCAGCTCGCGGTGGGGACGTCGACCGTGAGGACGGAGTAGGAGAGGGTCGCGACCGCTTCCTCGCCGAAGACCGTTCCCGCCGCGTCGGGGAGGGAGTCGTAGAGGTTCACGCGTTCGTCCCGGGAGCAGGAGGAGGAGACACCAGTCCGCTCGTGAGCTGCGCCGGGGACGGCGCGGGCGTGTTCGCGTAGCGCTCCGCCAGCGATTCGCGGGCGATCTTCTCCTGGAGCTTGAGGATGCCCTGGAGGAGGGCCTCGGGGCGGGGCGGGCAGCCGGGGACGTAGACGTCGACCGGGATGATCTGGTCGACGCCCTTGGTCACCGAGTACGAGTCCCAGTACGGGCCGCCGCAGTTGGAGCAGGCGCCGAAGGAGATGACGTACTTGGGCTCCGGCATCTGCTCGTACAGCCGCTTGACCGCCGGGGCCATCTTGTCCGTCACCGTGCCGGAGACGATCATGAGGTCCGCCTGGCGCGGGCCGGGGGCGAAGGGGATGACACCGAGCCGGATGAAGTCGTGCCGGGCCATGGAGGCCGCGATGAACTCGATCGCGCAGCAGGCGAGGCCGAAGTTGAAGACCCACAGGCTGTAGCGGCGGCCCCAGTTGAGGACCACCTTCATGGGCTCGGGCGCGAGGCGGGACAGGACGCCCAGCCGCTTCGGCTCCGGGAGCAGCTGCGGCTCCGACGGCACGGCCGGGGTACCGGCCGGGGTCACAGCCATTCGAGGACGCCCTTCTTGTACGCGTAGAGCAGGCCGACGGCCAGGAAGCCGAGGAAGATGAACATCTCCACCAGCGTCGTGGCGCCGTAACCGGCGGCGGCGAACACCGTCGCCCAGGGGAAGAGGAAGATCGAGTCGACGGCGAAGACGACGTAGAGGAAGGCGTAGACGTAATAGCGGACCTGGGTGTGCGCCCAGCCCTCGCCCACGGGGTCCACGCCGCACTCGTAGGTCAGCAGCTTCTCGCGGGTCGGGACGGACGGGCTCAGCAGGCGGTTGGCGCCGAAGGCCACCGCCACGAAGAGCACACCGAGCGCGGCCAGGAGGCCGACGACCGAATACGTCCGGAAGTAGTCCGCGGCGAGCACGGATACGGTCGATACCGTTGTTTCGGGCACGTCCGTTCCTCGTTCCTCGGCCACTGTCGACGATCAGGTTGATCTGCGGTTGATCTGGTACGGACGGGAGTCTAGGGCCTGGGGTCCACGGGGTGGGGTTATCCCCCGTTTACCTCGGCCCGGCTACCCCATGGCACGAGGGGCCACGGGGTTGGCAGGGTAGGCCCATGACCGCGAGCAAGCACACCCCCGACGACGGCGCTCCTCCGCCCGTACGCGCACCCTTCGATGCCGTGACGTGGAAGGAAATCGCCTACCTGTTGAGCAATTTCCCGGCCGCCCTCATCGGGTTCGTCTACACCGTGGTGATGGTGGCGACCGCGGGCGGTCTGTCGGTGACCGCGATCGGTCTGCCGCTGTTCGCATGCGGTCTGTTCGTGTCTCGCCAGTTGGGACGGCTGGAACGGGCGCGGGCCCGCGACCTCTTGGGCGTACGCGTCGACGAGCCGACCCCGATGCCGGGGCCGCGGCGGTCCGGCGGGTTCTTCCCCTGGCTGTGGGCGACCCTCAAGGACCCGGTGGCGTGGCGGACCGTGCTGTTCGAGCTGATCCGGCTGCCGTGGGCGGTGGTCACCTTCACCGTGGCGCTGACCGGGCTGTTCGTGCTGTGGCCGGTGCTGCCGTGGGTGGTCCGGGGGCTCGCGAACGTGGACCGCGCGATGGTACGGGGCCTGCTGTCGCCCTCCGACGAACTGGAGCGGCGCATCGCCGAGCTGGAGTCCGACCGCGGTGTCGTGATCGACACCGCGGCGGCGGACCTGCGGCGCATCGAGCGGGACCTGCACGACGGGGCGCAGGCCCGGCTGGTGGCGCTGGCGATGGGGCTGGGCCTGGCGAAGGAGAAGCTGCTGGAGGACCCCGAGGGGGCGGCGGCGATGGTGAACGAGGCGCACGGAGAGGTCAAGATCGCTCTGCAGGAGCTGCGGGACCTGGCGCGCGGGATCCACCCGGCGGTGCTGACCGACCGGGGGCTGGACGCGGCGCTGTCCTCGGTGGCCTCGCGGTGCCTGGTCCCCGTGAAGGTGTCGGTGGACCTGCCGGCGCGGCCGGCGGAGGCGATCGAGGGGATCGCGTACTTCGTGGTCTCGGAGCTGCTGCAGAACGTGAGCAAGCACGCGGGGCCGGGGGCTCGGTGCGCGGAGGTCGAGGTCTGGCGGGCGGGTGGCTCCGCCGACGGGCGACTGCTGATCCGGGTGTCGGACGACGGGCGGGGCGGCGCGAACGCCCTGGCCGGGTCGGGGCTGGCGGGGCTGGGTGAGCGGCTCGACGCGGTCGACGGCGTGCTGGTGGTCGAGTCTCCCGAGGGGGCGGGGACCGTGGTCACGGCGGAGCTGCCGTGGCGGGAGCGGGTGGCCCGGTAGGGCCTGGCGCCGGCCGGAGGCCCTTCCGCCTCACACGCCGGCGGCGCTGGATGTGGCGCCCGCCGTGGGTGGGTGCGGCGCCGCTCCCGGGGACCAGCCCCCGGACCCCCGCGCCTCAAACGCCGGCGGGGCTGATTTTGGCTGGGCTGGTCTGCACGTGCCGGCCGTTGGGGGCTGGAATTTGGCTACGCCAACCCACACGTGCCGGTCGTTGGGGCTGGATCACCCTGCAGGGTGATCCAGCCCCGCCGGCGTTTGAGGCGCGGGTCTGGGCGGAGCCCAGGGGACGGGCGAAGGGCGGGGAGGGGACTCGGCCCCGCGCGGCGGCCGCCGAGTGCAGGGGCAGGGGGCCTCCCCCAGGGTGGTGACCCGGGTGGGGGCCCAGGGCCGGAACCCAGGTCGGAACCCGGGGTGGGGTTAACCCCCCTCGGGAGAGGCCGACCTGCCGGATGGTTGCGGGTGGGGGCTCCGCGGGAGGGTTGGGGGACACAGTGGAGGAAGGGCGGGTCGGCGACATGGGTAGCAGCGGAGCGGGCGGTAGTTCGGTCGGCAGGGTGGTGCGGGCTCCCTTCGAGGGGCGGACCTGGCGGGAGTTCGGGTACCTGATGCTCGGGCTGCCGCTCAGCACGCTGTACTTCTCGCTCGCCATCACCGGAGTCAGCCTCGGCGCCGGACTGCTCGTCACCTTCCTCGGAGTCCCGGTGCTGGCCGGGGTGCTGGCCATGTGCCGCGGGTTCGGGCGCGTGGAGCGGGCCCGGGTGCGCGGGATGCTCGGCCACGACATCGCCGAGCCGGCTCCGATCCGGGCGGCGAAGGACGGGGCGATCGCCCGGATGGCGGCGCTGCTCAAGAGCGGGAGCGCCTGGCGGCACGCGCTGTACTCGGTGATCCACTTCCCGTGGGCGGTGTTCGCCTTCTGCGTGGCCCTGACGTTCTGGGCCTACGGGTGGGCCATGCTGCTCTACCCGCTCTGGTTCTGGGTCTTCCCGGCCTTCACCGATCAGCCGGGGCTGCAGCTCTTCCAGAACGGCGACTCCTACACCTTCTATCTCGACTCCCCCCTCGCGATCGTGGCGACCTGCGCGACCGGGCTCGCCCTCACGCTCGCCACGCCCTGGGTGGTACGGGCCCTGACCACCGTCGACCGGGTGCTCGTGTCCGGACTGCTCGGGCCGTCGCGGCTCGCGAACCGGGTCAGCGAACTGGAGTCGGACAGGGGTGTCATGGTCGACACCGCCGCGGCGGACCTGCGGCGCATCGAGCGCGATCTGCACGACGGTGCGCAGGCCCGGCTGGTGGCGCTGGCCATGGATCTGGGACTGGCGAAGGAGAAGCTGGCGCAGGACCCGCGGGCCGCCGCGCGGATGGTGGACGAGGCGCACGGTGAAGTGAAGATCGCCCTCCAGGAGCTGCGGGACCTGGCCCGCGGGATCCACCCGGCGGTGCTGACCGACCGGGGGCTGGACGCTGCGCTGTCCTCGGTGGCCTCCCGCTGCGCGGTGCCCGTACGGGTGGCGGTGGATCTGCCCTCGCGGCCGGCGGCGGCGATCGAGGGAATCGCGTACTTCACGGTGTCGGAGCTGCTGCAGAACGTGAGCAAGCACGCGGGGGCCCGTACGGCCGGGGTCGACGTGTGGAAGTCCGGCGAGCGGCTGCTGATCCAGGTCGCCGACGACGGTGTGGGCGGGGCGGGCGCCGGCGCCGTCGCCGGTTCGGGGCTGGCCGGGCTCGCCGAGCGGCTCGACGCCGTGGACGGGGTGCTGGTCGTGGACTCCCCCGTCGGTGGCGGTACGACCGTCACCGCGGAGCTCCCCTGGCGGACGGCCGCCTGACCCGTACCCCGTACCCCACACCCCGTACCCCCGTGTACCCCTGCCCCCTACCCCCGCCGATCGGCCGCACGGATGCCCCGTACGTGGGTGTCCGTGCCGTCGCATGCCCCCTCCGGCTCCCCCGACCACCCCCAACCCTGTGCCCTTCGTCCCGTTCCGCCCCGGGGCCAAAGGCCTGACTTTCCGGGGCAGGGGCGCCGAGAGTCCTCCGGGGGCCGGAAACAGCCGGTCCGGGGGTGCTGGTTGATCGCGCTCCGGCTGTATCCGGGCTCAAGACTGGGATGCTTGGCTGAGTCAGGGAACACGGGGTTTGAGCAAACGCGGGAGCAGCGAAGTCGTGGAAGACAGGGTGCGGGTGGTCATCGCCGAGGATTCAGTGCTGCTGCGTGAGGGCCTGACCCGGTTGCTGACCGACCGGGGGCATGACGTCGTCGCAGGCGTCGGGGACGCGGAAGCCCTGATCAAGACGGTGGCGGAGCTGGCGGCGCAGAACGCGCTGCCGGACGTGGTCGTGGCCGATGTGCGGATGCCGCCGACGCACACCGACGAGGGCGTACGGGCGGCCGTGCGGCTGCGGCGCGATCACCCCGGGATAGGCGTGCTCGTGCTGTCCCAGTACGTGGAGGAGCAGTACGCCACGGAGCTGCTGGCCGGCTCCAGTACGGGGGTGGGGTACCTGCTGAAGGACCGGGTGGCCGATGTGCGCGAGTTCCTCGACGCCGTCGTCCGCGTGGCCCGGGGCGGTACCGCCCTGGACCCGGAGGTCGTGGCGCAGCTGCTCGGCCGCAGCCGCAAGCAGGACGTACTGGCGGGGCTGACCCCGCGCGAGCGCGAGGTGCTGGGGCTGATGGCCGAGGGGCGGACCAATTCCGCGGTGGCCAAGCAGCTGGTGGTGAGCGACGGCGCGGTGGAGAAGCACGTCAGCAACATCTTCATGAAGCTGGGCCTGTCGCCCAGTGACGGGGATCACCGGCGCGTGCTGGCCGTTCTCACCTACCTAAGATCTTGATCAACTGACACTCTGTCAGGTAAGGCCGGATTCGGACAGACCGCCGAAGGGGCGGTCCAGAAAATGAGCAGCCCGGGGAAGCGATCCCTACGGTCGTAGGGTGGACCTTGGGCAGTGCTCACGCCTCGAAGGAGGTCCAGTTCAGTGACCAGCCAGGTCAGTAGCCCAGCCGAACAGTCCGACGGGGCCGAGGGCGCAGTCGTCGGCGAGCAGCGGACGTCCCCGGGCCCGAACGGCGAACCCGCAGGTCAGGCGGTCCTCAATGGAGAGGCCGGGGCCACCGACGACGCCCGGGCCACCGGAGCCGACGCCCGGGCCACCGGAGCCGACGCCCGGGCCACCGGCGACGCCGTGCCGAAGGAAGTGCGCCAACTCGATCGGGTGATCATCCGCTTCGCGGGCGACTCCGGTGACGGCATGCAGCTCACCGGTGACCGGTTCACCTCGGAAACCGCCTCCTTCGGCAACGACCTCTCGACGCTGCCGAACTTCCCGGCCGAGATCAGGGCGCCCGCCGGCACCCTCCCCGGCGTGTCGTCCTTCCAGCTGCACTTCGCCGACCACGACATCCTGACGCCGGGCGACGCCCCGAACGTCCTGGTGGCGATGAACCCGGCGGCGCTGAAGGCGAACATCGCGGACGTGCCGCGCGGCGCGGAGATCATCGTCAACACCGACGAGTTCACCAAGCGCCCGATGGCCAAGGTCGGCTACGAGACCTCCCCGCTGGAAGACGGCTCCCTGGATGCCTACAACGTCCACCCGGTGCCGCTGACCACCCTCACGGTCGAGGCGCTGAAGGAGTTCGGGCTCTCCCGCAAGGAGGCCGAGCGCAGCAAGAACATGTTCGCGCTCGGGCTGCTGTCCTGGATGTACCACCGGCCCACCGAGGGCACCGAGAAGTTCCTGCGGCAGAAGTTCGCGAAGAAGCCGCAGATCGCGGAGGCGAACGTCGCCGCCTTCCGGGCGGGCTGGAACTTCGGCGAGACCACCGAGGACTTCGCCGTCTCCTACGAGGTGGCCCCGGCCACCCGCGCCTTCCCGACCGGCACCTACCGCAACATTTCCGGGAACCTGGCCCTGTCCTACGGGCTGATCGCGGCGGGCCAGCAGGCCGATCTGCCGCTCTACCTGGGCTCGTACCCGATCACCCCGGCCTCGGACATCCTGCACGAGCTGAGCCGGCACAAGAACTTCGGCGTACGCACCTTCCAGGCCGAGGACGAGATCGCCGGCATCGGCGCGGCGCTGGGCGCGGCCTTCGGCGGCGCGCTCGCCGTGACCACCACCTCCGGCCCGGGCGTGGCGCTGAAGTCCGAGACGATCGGTCTGGCGGTCTCCCTGGAGCTGCCGCTGCTGATCGTGGACATCCAGCGCGGTGGCCCCTCGACCGGGCTGCCGACCAAGACGGAGCAGGCCGACCTGCTCCAGGCCATGTACGGGCGCAACGGCGAGGCCCCGGTGCCGATCGTGGCCCCGCGCACCCCGGCGGACTGCTTCGACGCCGCGCTGGACGCGGCCCGGATCGCGCTGACCTACCGGACCCCGGTGTTCCTGCTCTCCGACGGGTACCTCGCCAACGGCTCCGAGCCCTGGCGGATCCCGGACGTGGCGGACCTGCCGGACCTGAAGGTCCAGTTCGCCGCCGGACCCAACCACGAGCTCGCGGACGGCACCGAGGTCTTCTGGCCGTACAAGCGCGATCCGCAGACCCTGGCCCGCCCGTGGGCGGTCCCGGGCACGCCGGGGCTGGAGCACCGGATCGGCGGCATCGAGAAGCAGGACGGCACGGGCAACATCTCGTACGACCCGGCCAACCACGAGTTCATGGTCCGCACCCGCCAGGCCAAGATCGACGGCATCCAGGTCCCGGACGTGGAGGTCGACGACCCGGACGGCGCGCGGACCCTGGTGATCGGCTGGGGTTCGACGTACGGGCCGATCACGGCCGCCGTACGCCGGCTGCGGCTCGCCGGGCTCCCCGTCGCGCAGGCCCACCTGCGCCACCTCAACCCGTTCCCGAGGAATCTGGGTGAGGTCCTGAAGCGTTACGACAAGGTAGTGGTGCCGGAGATGAACCTCGGGCAGCTCGCGATCCTCCTGAGGGCGAAGTACCTGGTCGACGCACAGTCGTACAACCAGGTGAACGGCATGCCGTTCAAGGCCGAGCAGCTCGCCAACCATCTCAAGGAGGCCATCAATGACTGAGGTGACCGACAGCCCCACCCTTCTCTCGCTGGTGCCCAAGGCGGCCGCCAAGCAGTCGATGAAGGACTTCAAGTCGGACCAGGAGGTCCGCTGGTGCCCCGGCTGCGGCGACTACGCGGTGCTCGCCGCCGTCCAGGGCTTCATGCCGGAGCTGGGACTGGCGAAGGAGAACATCGTCTTCGTCTCGGGCATCGGCTGCTCCTCGCGCTTCCCGTACTACATGGACACGTACGGGATGCACTCGATCCACGGCCGCGCCCCGGCCATCGCCACCGGGCTGGCGACCTCGCGGCGCGACCTGTCGGTCTGGGTGGTCACCGGTGACGGGGACGCGCTCTCCATCGGCGGAAACCACCTGATCCACGCCCTGCGGCGGAACGTCAACCTCAAGATCCTGCTGTTCAACAACCGGATCTACGGGCTGACCAAGGGGCAGTACTCCCCCACCTCCGAGGTCGGCAAGATCACCAAGTCCACCCCGATGGGCTCGCTCGACGCGCCCTTCAACCCGGTCTCGCTCGCGATCGGCGCGGAGGCCTCCTTCGTGGCCCGTACGGTCGACTCCGACCGCAAGCACCTCACCGAGGTGCTGCGCGCGGCGGCCGCCCACGAGGGCACGGCGCTGGTGGAGATCTACCAGAACTGCAACATCTTCAACGACGGCGCCTTCGAGGTCCTCAAGGACCACGAGCAGGCCCAGGAGGCCGTGATCCGGCTGGAACACGGGCAGCCGATCCGCTTCGGCGTGGACAACGCCAAGGGCGTCGTGCGCGACGTGGCCACCGGTGACCTGGAGGTCGTGACCGTGGCCCCGGACAACGAGTCCCGGATCCTGGTCCACGACGCTTCCTCGGCCTCCCCGACCAACGCGTTCGCGCTGTCCCGGCTGGCCGACCCCGACACGCTGCACCGGACGCCCATCGGGGTCTTCCGCAACGTGCGCCGGCCCGTCTACGACACGCTCATGGCCGATCAGCTGGAGACGGCCGTGGACCGCAGCGGCAAGGGCGACCTCGGCGCGCTGCTGGGCGGGAACGACACCTGGACCGTCGTCGGCTGAGGCATCCAGCAGTCCTTCGAAGCCCGGACCCGCAGGGAGGGTCCGGGCTTCGTCGTGTCGCGTCCGCCGGGCCGCCACCCAAGTGTCATGAGCATCTCGCCTGAGACTAATGACTTTCGACGCGTGCGGCGCTACCGTCGTCAGGTTGGCTTGAAGTAGCTCTGGAGGTCCCGTGAAGGCACAGAACGACCAGCGCACGGGGTTGCTCTACGGCTTCGCCTCGTACGGGATGTGGGGGATCGTGCCCCTCTTCTGGCCACTCCTCCAGCCCGCCGGCGCGATCGAGATCCTCGCCCACCGCATGGTGTGGTCCCTGGCCGTGGTCGGCGTGGCACTGCTGGCCCTGCGCCGCTGGGGATGGGTCTCCGAGCTGCTGCGCCAGCCGCGCAAGCTCGCCCTCACGGGGGTGGCCGCCGCCCTGGTCACCGTGAACTGGGGCGTGTACATCTGGTCGGTCAACAACGGCGCGGTCGTCGAGGCGAGCCTCGGCTACTTCATCAACCCCCTGGTCACCATCGCGCTCGGCGTCCTGGTGCTCGGCGAGCGCCTGCGCCGCACGCAGTGGGCGGCGGTCGGCATCGCCGTCGCGGCCGTGCTGGTCCTCGCCGTCGGGTACGGGCGGCCGCCGTGGATCTCGCTGATCCTGGCCTTCTCCTTCGCCCTGTACGGGCTGATCAAGAAGCAGCTCGGCATGGGCGGCCTGGAATCGCTGACCGCCGAGACCGTGATCATGTTCCTGCCCGCCCTCGGCTACCTGCTGTGGCTCGGCTCGCGCGGCGAGTCCACCTTCACCGCGCAGGGCCCGGGCCACGCCGCCCTGCTGGCCTCGGCCGGGCTGGTCACCGCGATCCCGCTGATCTGCTTCGGCGCCGCCGCGATCCGGGTCCCGCTGTCCACCCTCGGGCTGCTCCAGTACATGGCCCCGGTCTTCCAGTTCGGCCTCGGCGTCCTGTACTTCCACGAGGCCATGCCGGCCGCGCGCTGGGCCGGTTTCTCCCTGGTCTGGGCCGCCCTGTCGATCCTCACCTGGGACGCCCTGCGCACCGCCCACCGGTCCCGCGCGATGCGCCTCGACGGCCTGCGCCTCGACGGCCTGCCGGCGCCGCTTCCGGCGCCGGACCCGCTCCCGGCCCCGCTCCCGGCCACGGCCCCGGCGCGCGAGACCGCGTAACACCGGCACCACCGCAGCCGCAGCCGCAGCAGCACCGACGGGCGCGTCTTCGGACGCGCCCGTCCGCGTGTCCGCCGGATCCGGGCGGCCTATGCCTCCATCGGCAGCCCCGTGGCGGCGAGCCGCAGGCGCGGCGGTACGTTCGTGACCACCAGGGTCACGGCCTCCCCGGCCGTGGCGACCTCGCCGACCTCCGCGGACGGATCGCGCCGCATGACGCGGAACCGCCCGTCGGGCAGCGGGATCACGAAGGGGACCGCCACCTCGTAGGGGAAGCGGGTCGTGCTGCTGAAGTTCACGTGGCCATGGCTCGTGTACGGGTACAGCTGCCGCAGGATCGGGTCCTCGTAGGCCGCCTCCAGCACCGCGATGGTGCCGGTACGCCAGTCCTCGGAGCCGAGGCGCTCCAGCTTGTCCGCCCAGGCCCGCCGCGTGCCGGCCCACTGGGCCTCGACGACCGCCGCACGGGTCTCTTCGTTCACGTTCATCCCCCCAGTGTGCTCCCGCCCCGGCCTCACGGGCGGCTCCGTCCGCTTTCCGAACGGGTGTGACCGGATTGAGGTCTTGACGGACTGTCATGTCCTCGTTGACCATCAGGCTCGCACTGACGCACGTTGCTCACTTGTTCCACCCCGCACGTTTCCGCACACGTCCCCAGTACGGAATCCCGGAGCCCCCACATGAGCCTGTCCGTCTCCCGGCGCCTGGCCGCCGTGACCGCCCTCGCGGTCGCCGGTCTCCTCGCCGCCACCGCCCCCGCCGCGCTCGCCACGCCGACCTCGGTCGCCGCCGCGCCCACGCCGCCCGACATCCCGCTGGCCAGCGTCAAGGCACACCTGACGCAGCTGCAGTCCATAGCCACCGCCAACGGCGGCAACCGCGCCCACGGCAGGGCCGGCTACAAGGCCTCGATCGACTACGTGAAGGCCAAGCTCGACGCGGCCGGTTTCACGACCACCTTGCAGACCTTCACCTCCGGCGGTGCCACCGGCTACAACCTGATCGCCGACTGGCCGGGCGGCGACCCCAACTCGGTCCTGATGTCCGGCGCCCACCTCGACTCGGTGACCTCCGGCGCGGGCATCAACGACAACGGCTCCGGCAGCGCGGCCGTCCTGGAGACCGCGCTCGCCGTCTCCCGGGCCGGCCTCACGCCCACGAAGCACCTGCGCTTCGGCTGGTGGGGCGCGGAGGAGCTGGGCCTGGTCGGGTCGAAGTACTACGTCAACAACCTGCCGACCGCCGAGCGCGCGAAGTTCGCCGGGTACCTGAACTTCGACATGATCGGCTCGCCGAACCCGGGCTACTTCGTCTACGACGACGACCCCACGATCGAGCAGACCTTCAAGAACTACTACGCGGGCCTCGGCGTCCCCACCGAGATCGAGACCGAGGGCGACGGCCGCTCCGACCACGCGTCCTTCAAGAACGTCGGCATCCCCGTCGGCGGCCTGTTCACCGGCGCCAGCAACACCAAGTCGGCGGCCCAGGCGACGAAGTGGGGCGGCACCTCCGGTCAGGCCTTCGACCGCTGCTACCACTCCTCCTGCGACAACACGTCGAACATCAACGACACCGCCCTGGACCGCAACTCCGACGCCATCGCCTACGCGATCTGGAACCTCGGGTTCGCCACCCCGGTCCCGCCGGGCCCGTCCTTCGAGAACACGGCCGACGTGAACGTCCCGGACTCCCCGGCCGCCGCGGTGAACTCGCCGATCACGGTCTCGGGCGTCGCGGGCAACGCGCCGGCCACCACCAAGGTCGACGTGAACATCGTCCACACCTACATCGGTGACCTGGTGGTCGACCTCGTCGCCCCCGACGGCACCCTGTACAACCTGCACAACCGCACCGGCGGCAGCGCGGACAACATCGTCAAGTCCGTCACGGTCAACGCCTCCTCCGAGGTCGCCAACGGGGTCTGGAACCTCCGGGTCAAGGACGCGGCGGCGCAGGACGTCGGCTACATCAACAGCTGGAAGATCACTTTCTAGGGCACCAACCCCCCCAAGTGGTCTAGTCCTTTGGAGCTCCGGTGTGATCTGATCGGATCATGCCGGAGCTCCTCGCTGCACTACTGACCCTGCTGGCCCAGGCCCTCTCGCCCCTCAACCCGGTCCCGCTCGTACGGCGGCGCCGGCGGCGGGCCCGGCTGGCGGACCACGCGCAGGGCCGTGCCGTCCTCGTCCCCTGCGATCTGCGCGACCGCGAACTGACCGGGGGCGCCTGGGCCGAAGGCTTGCTGGAGCTGCCGCCCGGCGGGCCGGGCGGTCCGGTCCGCTGGCACGCGAAGGGGCGTACAGGCGCTGCGCGCACGGCGGACTTCCCGCCCCTGGAGGCCGCTTCCGCCGACGGGATCAGCGTCGCGTTCCGCTCCGCGGACGGGGCCACCGAGCTGCGGCTGCACCCGGACGAGGCCCCGATGGTGCTGCGCGTCCTACGTGTCCTGCGCGGGGCCCCGTAGCGAGGCCGAGAGCGGCTCCTGGATCCGGGACCGCAGTTCCTCCGCGACCGCGGCGACATCGGCGTGCCCCAGCTTCGCGGCCTCCACCAGATCGCCGAGTTCCTCCGGCGACGGCAGCTGCTTGGCCCCGGCGACCCGCAGGTACGAGCGGGTGGCGGCGGCGGCGTAGAACTCGTTCATCGGCGATTCGAGCGCCGGGCACACCGCGAGCGTGTGCAGAAACGCCGCGGCCCGCCACGCGGTGTCCGGGGCGGGCTGCTCGGGGACCAGGACGAGGTCGTTCTGGTGCCGGGCCACGGCGGCGGCCACTCCGGAGGGATCCCACACGGCGGGATCGGACGGGAGGTGGTGGGCCAGGGCTGTCCAGGCCCACTCCATGGTGATCTTCAATGCCCGAACCGCTCCTGGAAGTAGCCCCAGTGGTCGGCGAATTCCTCGATCCCGGACAGGAAGTTCTTCCGGTCCTCGTCGAGCTCGCGTTCCGTGACTTCGGTGATCAGCGCGGTGACCGTCGTGCCCAGGGCCGCCGCACGCGCCTTGAGGCGTTCGTGGAACTCTTCTTCCAGGCGGATGGTGACGTGTCTCGACATGCTTTTCACGGTACAGCGGGGCTGCTGTACGCAGGGCCGGAACGGCACAAGGGTGGGCAGGGACACAGTCCCCGCCCACCCTCGGACAGCCGCTCCGGCTCTTCGCCGGCGTCGCCTACTTGTTGGCGTCGGCCGCCTTCACCAGCTCGGCCTTGGTGACCGCGCCGACGTAGACCTTGCCGTCGTCCGTGATCAGCGCGTTGACCACGCGGGTCTTCAGGACACGGCCCTCGCCGAACTTCCCGGAGACCTTCTCGCCGAGCGAGTCGAGGAACTGAGCGGCCCCCTTGGGCGCGTTCTCGTCCTTGGCGGCGTCGTCCAGGCCCTTGAGGGTGTTGGTCGCGCCGGTCTCGATCCGGGCGATCGAGGTCCAGCCCTCGCCGAGGACCGTCGGCTCGCCCTTGGCGCCGCCGGCGCCGCCGGTCAGGCCGCCCAGGCCGGGGATGGCTTCGAGCGCGTCCAGGCCCTTGTCGGCGCCCTTGCCCTTGCCCTCGCCCTTGCCGTGCTCGCCGGCCGCGCCCTCGGTCACCTTGGCGTCCTTGGGCGGGGTGAAGGCGAAGGTGTCGGCGGAGGGCTTGGAGAAGTCCACCTTGGTGAAGCCGGCGTCCACGATCGGCTTGCCGCCGTCGGTGGAGAGCACCTGCACGCGCAGCGGCACGCCGTTCTTCGCGTCCACCGCGATCTTCACCGAGGCGACCGTCGAACCGGTCCCCTTCGGCTTCAGGACCAGCTGGTAGGCGTCGCGGCCGGCCACCTGGGCCGTGTCGCCGACGGTGATGCCGGTGGTGGGTCCGGCGGCCTTCAGGACCTCCTGGGCGATCTCCTGCGGAGAGGCCGGGAGGCCGTCGCCGGCCTTGCGCTCTGTGTTCTTGTCGCCCGTGCCGCCCTTGCCGCCGTCCGTCTTGTCGGTGGGCGTCTTCTCGTGGAAGACCTCCTTCGACTTGGAGTCGTATCCCCAGACGTCGTCGCCGTTGTGGATGAGGCTGTACTCGTCCTTGCCGTCCACGAAGGTGAGCTTCTGGCGGTCGGGGCCGTCGGCGGCGACGCGGAAGGTGTGGGTGCCGCTCGCCAGCTGGGCGAGCTTGTCCTGCGGGTCCGCGGAGCCGCCGGTCACGCCGCCACCGCCGCCCAGCAGGCCGGCCGGAAGGCTCGGCAGCCCCAGGTCCGTGCTGATCTTGGCGCTGCCGGACAGCTGCTGCACGTCCGAGGCCGCGATCTTCTCGATGAGCTGCTGGGCCGTGACCTTGGGAAGGTCCGGGCCACCGGCGTTCGCGAAGGCCGGGACCATCGCGATGGTGCCGGCGACCACACCGAACACCGCGACCGGTACGGCGTACCGAGCGGCCTTGCGGGTTTTTGCGTTCGTTGCCATGTCTGTCTGCCCTACCTCTGTGTGTGTACGGCGGCGACCTACCCGTCCTGCATGTGGCCGACAAACGCGACCACGTCCACCCCTCGCCGCCACTCTCACCCGATCTGGTGGGGATGTGCCTCTATCTGACCAAAGAAGTGGGGGTCGGGGCGTCAGCCCCCGGAGCCAACTGTGCGTACGCCCCAGGGATGACAAAACGAGGGCCCGGCCTCCCCCACCCGTAGGGGTCGCCGGGCCCTCGCCCCTGCTCTCTGGTGTTCGCGTCTCTGGTGTTCGTGTCACCGGTGTTCGTGTCGCCGGTGTTCGTGTCTCCGGTGTTCGCGGTCAGCCCGCGCGGTGGACCACGGCGTCGCAGAGCTCCACCAGTGCCGACTTCGCGAAGCACTCGGGCAGCGGGGCCAGCGCGGCCCGCGCCTCCTCCGCGTACCGCACGGTGTCCTTGCGGGCCTGCTCCAGGGCCGGGTGGACCCGCAGCCGGGCGAGCACGTCGGCGTGCCGGGCGTCGTCCGTCAGATCCCCGTCCAGGAGCCGTACGAGCTCCAGGTCGTCGGGGTCGCCGCCCTGGGCCGCCATCTCCCGCAGCCGCAGGACCGGCAGCGTCGGGATGCCCTCGCGCAGGTCGGTGCCGGGGGTCTTGCCGGACTCGTGCGAGTCGGAGGCGATGTCGAGGACGTCGTCGGCGAGCTGGAAGGCGGTGCCGAGCCGCTCCCCGTACTGGGTCAGGATGTCGACGACCGACTCGTCGGCGCCGGACATCATCGCGCCGAAGCGGCCGGAGACCGCGATCAGCGAACCGGTCTTGCCGGCGATGACGTCGAGGTAGTGCTCGACCGGGTCGCGGCCGTCGCGCGGGCCCGCGGTCTCCAGGATCTGGCCCGTCACCAGGCGCTCGAACGCCTCGGCCTGGACGCGTACGGCCTCGGGGCCGAGGTCCGCCAGGATGTGCGAGGCGCGGGCGAACAGGAAGTCACCCGTCAGGACGGCCACGGAGTTGCCCCAGCGGGCGTTGGAGCTCTCCACGCCGCGGCGCACGTCCGCCTCGTCCATGACGTCGTCGTGGTAGAGCGTCGCCAGGTGGGTGAGTTCCACGACCACGGCGGAGGGCACGATCCCCGGCGCGTAGGGATCGCCGAACCGGGAGGCCAGCATCACCAGGAGCGGCCGGAACCGCTTGCCGCCGGCGCGGACCAGGTGCTGCGCGGCCTCGGTGATGAAGGGGACTTCGCTCTTGGTGGCTTCCAGCAGACCCGCCTCGACGGCGGCCAGTCCGGCCTGGACATCGGTCTCAAGAGCCTGGTCCCGCACGCTCAGTCCGAACGGCCCGACGACGGTCACGAGGGGTACTCCTGTCTGCTGACGATCACCTTGACGATCACACGGATTGTCGATGTGTCGCTGCCATCACTCAAGCCAGCGTATCCGGTCTGTTTTCGATCACCCAGGGCGCCCGCCCGGCCACGGGCACCCTACCGACCGGGCGGCGCCCCATGCGCCCCGGTATGTTCTAGATCAGCCGAAACAACCGGAGAATGCGTTTTGTCCAGAACTGCTACCGATAGAGACGACTCGTCCGACCCGGAGGCCGACCAGCCGCCGCCCGGCGACGACCACGCCTTCCTCGGGCACCCCAGGGGCCTCGCCACGCTCTCCGGGCTGGAGGTCTGGGAGCGCTTCTCGTTCCTGGGCATGCAGGCCATCCTCGTCCTCTACTTCGCGGACGCGGTGGCCAACGGCGGCCTGGGGATGAACCCGGGCACCGCGGCCTCCGTCTCGGCGGCCTACGGGACCATGGTCTACCTCGTCTCCGTCGCCGGCGGGTGGCTCGCCGACCGGATCCTCGGTTCGTACCGCGCCGTGCTCTGGGGCGGCATCCTGATCGCCTGCGGCCACTACGCCATGGCCGTGCCGACCGCCGCCATGACCTGGGTGGGCCTCGGCCTGATCAGCGCCGGCACCGGCCTGCTGAAGCCGAACGTGGCCAGCATGGTCGGCAAGTTGTACAGGACGGACGACGACCGGCGCGACGCCGGCTTCGCCCTCTACTACATGGGCATCAACATCGGCGCCTTCGCCGGCCCGCTGATCACCGCCTGGCTCGGCGAGCACGAGGGCTGGCACTGGGGCTTCTCGGCCGCCGCCATCGGCATGACCGCGGGCCTGATCCAGTACGTGGCCGGCCGCCGCCACCTGGCGGGGCGCAAGCACTCCGCCGAGTTCGTGCTGGCGCCCGACGCGATGCGCTCGGCCGTCATCAAGATCATTGCCGGGATCCTCGCCTTCGCCGCCCTCGCCACCCTTCTGGCGGTACTGGGCTGGCTGACGATGGACCGTTTCGTCGACCTGCTGACCCTGGTCTCGGTGATCGCGCCGATCGTCTACTTCGCGATCATGTTCCGCAGCGACCGGGTGACGGCCGCCGAACGGGGGCGCCTGCGCCCGTACGTCGTGCTCTTCCTGGCCTCGGTGGCCTTCAACTTCATCCTCTTCCAGGCGTACTCGACGATGATGCTGCTCGCCTCGACGAACGCCCGCACCGAGATCCTCGGCTTCACCTTCCCGGCCGGCTGGTACGCCTCCGCGCTCGGCGCGTTCGAGGTGCTCCTGGCGCCGGTCGTCGCCGCCCTGTGGGTCCGGATGGGCCACCGGCAGCCGCACGCCTCCAACAAGATCGCCATCGGTGTGATCCTGGGCGGCCTGTCCTTCCTCCTGATGGTCATCCCGACCTCGGGGCACTCGGGCGACACGTACAAGATGGCCGCCTGGTGGATCATCGGCTCCTACCTGCTGCTCGGACTCGGCGACGTCCTCCTCGAAACCTCCGGCATGTCGGCCACCACGAAGCTCGCCCCGAAGGCCTTCGCCAGCCAGACCATGGCCCTGTGGTTCCTCTCCCTGGCCCTGGCCAACGGCATCCAGGCGCAGGTGGTCAAGCTCTACGACCAGGTCTCCCACCCCGCCTACTTCGGCGTCAACGGCGCCATCGCGGTGGCGGTGGGGCTCGCGGTGATCGCGGCCGCCCCGTGGCTCAAGCGCACGATGCACCCGGTCCACTGACCCCGGATGCCGACCGACCCTCCCGAGGAGATGGGCGAGAGAACCCCGATGATCATCCTTACCGATTTCCCCTACGGGACCACCCACGAGGACGTCCGGATCCCCCTCCCGGACGGCACGGAGCTGTACGCCCGCGTCTGGCGGCCGGTCACCGACGAGCCCGTCCCGGCGCTGCTGGAGTACCTCCCGTACCGCCTCACCGACTGGACCGCCCCGCGCGACTGGCAGCGCCACCCCTGGTACGCGGGCCACGGCTACGCCTCCGTACGGGTCGACGTGCGCGGCCACGGCAACAGCGGCGGAAACCCGGGCGACGAGTACGACGCCCAGGAGCTGGCCGACGGCGTCGCGGTGGTGCAGTGGCTGGCGGCCCAGCCCTGGTGCACGGGCTCGGTGGGCATGTTCGGGATCTCCTGGGGCGGCTTCAACAGCCTCCAGATCGCGGCGCTCGCCCCCGACGCGTTGAAGGCCGTGGTCACCGTCTGCTCCACGGACGACCGCTTCGACAACGACGTGCATTACATGGGCGGCTCCCTCCTCGCCGTCGACATGCACGCCTGGGCGGCGACCATGCTCGCCTTCGCCTCCCGCCCGCCGGACCCGCTCTACGCGGGCGAGGGCTGGCGCGACCAGTGGCTCTCCCGCCTCGGCGCGGTCGAACCCCTCCTCCACACCTGGCTCTCCCACCAGACCCGCGACGCGTACTGGCGCCACGGCTCCGTCTGCGAAGACTACGCCGCGATCGGCGCGGCCGTCCTGGCGGTCGGCGGCTGGCACGACCCGTACCGCGACACCGTGCTCCGTCTGGTCGCGGCCCTGCCCGCCGACCGGGTCCGGGGCCTGATCGGCCCGTGGTCGCACCAGTACCCCGACCGGGGACTGCCCCCGGGCCCCGCGATCGGCTTCCTCCAGGAGACCCTGCGCTGGTGGGACCACTGGCTCAAGGGCAAGGACACCGGCGTCATGTCCGAACCCCTCCTCCGTTCCTGGATCTCCGAGTCCCACCCCCCGGCGACCACGTACCCGACCCTCCCCGGCCGCTGGGTGGGCGACCCGTCCTGGCCCTCGCCGAACGTGGACCCGGTGACGTACGCCTTCCAGGGCGCGCCGGTCGTCGTGGCCTCCCCGCAACACACGGGCCTGGACGCGGGCCGCTTCTTCCCCTTCGGCAACGACGCCGACCTGCCTCCGGACCAGCGCGAGGAGGACGCGAAGTCGGCCTGCTTCGAGTTCCCCGTCGCAGACCGCTCCGGCCCGGTGGAGATCCTGGGCCGGCCCGTGGTCAGGCTGCGCCTGCGCATGGACGTCCCGTACGGCCAGGTCGTGGCCCGCCTCTGCGACGTCGCCCCGGACGGCTCCTCGACGCTGGTCACCAGGGGCGCGCTGAACCTCTCCGCCCGACAGGGCCGGGACAAGGCGGTGCCGTGGCCGGTCGGCTCGTACGAGGACGTGGTCTTCGAGCTGAACGGCATCGGCCACTCCTTCCCGCCCGGCCACCGCATCCGCGTCGCCCTCTCCTCGGCCTACTGGCCGTGGATCTGGCCCCGCGCCGGCTCGGAGGCGGGCTGGACCCTGGACCCGGCGGGCAGCGCGGTGGAACTCCCGATCCGCGATGCCTCCGCCGAGGGGGACCCGATCCTCTTCGAGGCTCCCGAGCAGTCGGAGGGGCTGGGCGTCTCGTACCCCGCGACCCTGGACGCGCCCCGGCCGGAGCGGCTGGTCGTACGGGACGTCGCGCGGGGCCTGTGGCGCCTGGAGGTCGACCCGCGCTACGGCGGCACGCGGGTGTACCCCGACGGGCTGGAGTTCAGCGAGGACGCGCTGGAGATCTACGAGATCCAGGAGGCGGACCCCTTGTCCGCCCGCACCCACTCCACCTGGACGGTCCGCCTGCACCGGCCGGAGCTGGCCTGGGACGTCTCGGTGGCGACCCGCTCGGAGATCTCGTGCGACGAGGGCGGCTTCCTCACGTCGAACGAGGTGGTGTGCCGCGAGGGTGACGAGGTGTTGTTCCACCGCACATGGGAACGCCGCCTGCCGCGAGCCGCGGTGTAGCCGGACCCGGGCCCCCGGGCTGGCTGCCCGGGGGCCGGCGTGCTGTCAGACGGCCTTGACGCCGTCCACGAAAGCCGCGAAGGCGGCGGCGGAGAAGTCCAGCACGGGGCTGTCCGAGAGCTTGGAGTCGCGGACCGGCACGACACCGCGCGAGGCGACGAGGTTGGTGGCGACCTCGACGCACTGACCGCCGTTGTCGCTGTACGAGGACGTGAACCAGCGGGGGATTTCGGTTGTCACGAGGTGCCCCTTCACAGAGTCAGACGGCCTTGACGCCGTCCACGAAAGCCGCGAAGGCGGCGGCAGTAAAGCCGATTTCCGGGCTGTCCGAAAGCTTGGAGTCACGGATGGGAACGACACCGCGCGAGGCGACAAGGTTGGTGGCCACCTCGACGCACTGGCCACCGTTGTTGCTGTAGGAGGACGTGAACCAGCGGGGGGATTCGGTCGTCACGACGTGCCCTTTCTTAGCTGATCGATCATGGCCATAGCTGCCGCCTGGGTGCATGCCTCGGCCTGGAGCTGATGGTAGGCCGTCAGGATGGGCACCACCGAGTTGATATCCCGCTCCAGGTGGCCCCGTTGGGCGGATTCTGCGTAGGACAAGATCGATCGATCCGGCAGGGTCAGTACGGTCACGGGCAGATCGAACGGCCTCAGCTCCCCCATGTCGAAAGGTGCGATCTGGAGCACGGTGTTGGGCAGTTCCGCGAATTCGAGCAGGCGCGTGAACTGGTCCCGCATGACGTCCGGTCCGCCGAGGGGCCGACGGATGCAGCTCTCGTCGAGCACCGCGAGGATCAGCGGCGGCGGGGTCCGCACGAGCACGGCCTGCCGGTCCGCGACGATCGCGATGCGCTCTGCGGCCTGATCCGGGGTGCTGGCGCCCCGCTTGACCGCGCTCTGCGCGAGGACGGTCGCGTACTCCGGGGTCTGGAGCAGTCCAGGTATCACGCCCACCTCGTAGAGCCGGATCTCCACCGCCCGGCTCTCGTACCCGAGGAACTCGGGGAAGCCCTCCAGCAGGACCCCGTGCCGGATCTCGCGCCATTGCCGTTCGAACGTGTCCTCGGTTCCCGCGATCCCGAAGACCACGTCCGCACTGCGCGCGAAACGCAGAGTCGAAATCTTGCGCCCGGTTTCCACCGCCGAGATGTGCGTGGCGGAGAAGCCCATCCGTTCCCCGAGACCTTCCTGCGTCCAGCCGCGCTCCTCCCGTGAGCTGCGCAGACGCGCCCCGAACGCCGCTTCGGGACCTTCCTCGGGGTTCAACTCCTTGCGATTCACAGCCTCGTGACCAACTTTCCGTTCCGTACTGGCAAGTTGAACTGTCCCCACGGCCACGCCACGCTGAACTCACCGAGTAGTGAATCCACTACGGAGAGGAACGGCCATGTGTGGAATGCCCATTCCCCCTACCCCCGCCCCCGGAACCCTCGTGGTGGACACCAGCCGGGGCGACCGGGTCGGGGAGTTCCGGGGGCTCGCCGGCCCCTACTGGGCACTCCGGCCCATCCGGGGCGGGCCGGAGTGGGAGGCGGAGCCTCGGGACGTGCGGCCCGCCGACCCGATGGAGCGGCTACGCGCGGAGACGGCCCGGCGCAACGCGCGGAGCGCGGAGGGGCTGCTGTGAGCGAGAGCCCGCTCGCGGAGCTGCGACGCATCGAGTCGGACCCGGCCTACCGGGCCCGGTTCCGCGTACTGCTGGACGCGGCGCTGGTACGGCGGGCCGCCGCGGACGCCGTACGGGCACTGCGGGCGCTGCTGGAGGCCCGTACGGCGGAGGAGAACTCGGCCCTGGCCGTGACCCTCGGGGCGGTCGCCTGGACCTGCTGCCTGGCGTTCGCCGCGGCCCGGGGCGGCATCACGTGACCGGCGTGTGCGGCGCGGCCGGCGCCCTGTCCGCCGTACATCTGGACGCGCTGGCACGGCTGCCGGCACTCCGCCGGATACTCGACGCCGGTCCGGAGCTGCGGTGCTCCCTGGCCCAGCACACCGGTCCCCACATGGACGTCCTCCACGAGGGCCCCACCCCGGGGGCCGCACTATGGGCCCGCTGGCCCGGGGATGCGGTCCTCCCCCTCCCCGACTGCCCGGTGACCGGCCCCGGCGAGGGCTGCGGCCAGTACCTGTCCCACCCGGGCGACCACACCTGGCAGATCACGAACCGTTGATGACGTCCCACCACTGCGAGGGACCCCCGGTGCACGTCGCGGCGTTGACGCGGTCGGTCGTCGTCCGCGCGAGACAGGTGCCGCTCACCTCGTTCTTGATCAGCGCACCCGCGGTCGACGTGTCGTCGACGGCCCACAGCGCCGCCCGATCGGCCGCGCTACACGCCTTCATGGCCGGCTGACCATTGCGCAGCGTGAGACACAGCTCGGTCGCCCTCTGCCGCAATGCGGTGTGCGCGATCGCGTTGTCGTCCCAGTACCCGACCTGGTAGGCGTCGTAGTTGCACCTCGTGACGTACGGACCGAAGTCGGCCCGGAAGTCCAGGCATTTCGGGGTCGCAGACCGGTCCTGGAAGGCGGAGCTCGACGGCGCCGCGCTCGCCGGTGCGCCACTGAGACCCACCGCGACCACCACACCCACCCCGACAGCGGCCAGTTTCCTCACTGACATGACAGCCCTCCTCCGCCCGGCGTGCGTCGCCGAGCAGACATCGAGCCTGTCCAAGGCCGGCGCGGAACGAAAGTACGCCCAGGCCGAGTTCGGCCGGTTCCGGTCCGTTCCCCGGACCGGTCGGCCGAGTGGCGGTCACGTCGGTCAATGGCCTCGGGCAGCGGCTTCGCCGAGCGCGGCGAGGCGCGACGCCAGGCCGGGAGTGGGCGGCTGGGCGAGGAGGAACAACCAGCCGTACGCGGTGCCGAGTACGGCGGCGTGCACCAATGCGAGGTCTGCCGGTGCGGTCAGCTCACCTCGCTGGTGGGCGCGTTCCAGCACCTCGGCGATCAGCGCGCGCTCTTCGGCGATGAAGGTCTCCTGGAACCGTGCGGCGACGTCGGGCTGCTGGTGCAGGTCAGCGAGCAGCCCGGGGGCGGCTGCCGCGGTCACCGGATCGGAGAAGACCCCCAGGATCAGGTCGGCGAGCGCGGTGAGGTCGCCGGTGAGCGTTCCGGTGTCGGGGAGGGGTTGCGATCTTCTCCCGTGGACGAGGACGGAGAAGACGAGTTCGCCGCGTGAGCTGTGGCGGCGATAGATGGCCGCTTTGCCGATGCCCGCCTTGGCGGCGATGGCGTCCATGGTCAGACCGGCGTACCCCACGCGTGGCACCAACTCGCGTACCGCGTCGCGGATTGCGGCGTCCACACGGCTCTCGCGCGGTCGGCCGGTGGGTTGCTTCGGTGGCTGCATTGGCCCACCATACGGAACTATGAGTATCGGAACTGATCGTATCGAAACCTCTTCCCCGGGCGCCGGCACTCGCGCCCGCACCCTGACCCTGTGGGCCGGCCGCAGCGCCGTGGCCATCGGCGTCCTCCACACCGCACTCTTCGCCGTCGTGTCCCGGCCGCAATGGGGTGGCTGGCTGTCGGGCGAACTGCGTGGCGCGGACCCCGACACCCACGCCGAGTCGGCGAGTCTGTTCTGGGCGCTGCCGGGCGGCTTCGCGGTGCCGCTGATCCTGCTGGGCCTGCTGCTGTCGCGGATGGCCCGCACCGGCCAGGAGGTCCCGCGCTACGTGGGATGGGCCCTGGCGGGCTGGGTGGTGCTGGCCGGGTGGATCTTGGGGCCGTCCGGGTTCCCGCTGGGCCTGGTGCCGGCCGTGCTGCTGATCGTCGCGTCCTGGGAGCGGCGGGTGTGAGCGCCGTTCCCGTGCTTCCGGCCTGTCAGTGGAGTGCGCTTTCCTGTCCGTCATGAACCTCACTCAATCGATGCTCAGCGACCTCCTGGACCGGATCGACGCCCCGGGCGGATCTCTGCACCTGCCGCTGGACATCGACGTGCACCTGCTCGTGGACAGGCTGGCCGACCGGTACGGGGCACCACGGACCCTGGTCCTGGACGGCTTCACGGACCCGACCGTGGACGAGACCCGTGGCGCGGCCCTCCTCGCCGTCCTCGAAGACCGGGGCGAGACGATTCGGGCCTGGGCCTACGGAGGTCAGTGGATCGGCGCCGGGACCGCCCGGGATGCGCAAGGCGTCGTCCGGCCGGTGCTGGCGGCCGTACCGCGGCGGGTGGAAGTGCCGGCTCCGGTGGAGGTGCCGGCACCAGAGGGGACCAGCCGGGGGAACGAGGAGGACTGGGTCGAGCGGCTCAAGGCCATCACCGCCTGGACCTCGCCCCCGCAGCGGCCGGACGTCGACTGGGCGCGGATCGAGGCAGAGGTGGGCACGCGCCTTCCCGCCGACTACAAGCGCATGGTGGAGACATTCGGGGAAGGCGCCTTCGACGCCTTCCTCGCTCTGAACCAGAAGCCGTGGACCGACCTCCGCGACGAAGGCCTGCTCATCTGGGCGGGCACCGAGCACGAGAACCTGTACTGCTGGCAGACCGACGACCAGACCGACCCGGACCGCTGGTCCGTCGCCATCCGGACCTTCGACACCTTCGACGACGAATTGGCCGTCTTCGACTGCTCGGCGGCGGAGTTCGTCTGCCGCATCCTCCTCGACCCGGACCACCCGTTCACGATGGCCCACTACTTCGACACGCACTGGTTCATGAACTACCGCGGCAGCGAATGACCCGACCTGCCGCCATCGGTCAGGCGGGGAACAGCCGCTCCAGGACCACCGCGATGCCGTCCGCCTCGTTCGAGAGGGTGACCTCGTCCGCGACGGCCAGCAGCTCCCGGTGCGCGCCCGCCATCGCGACCCCGTGCGCCGCCCAGGCGAACATCGGGATGTCGTTCGGCATGTCGCCGAAGGCGATCGTGGACGACCCGGTGACGTCCAGGAGTTCCGCCGCCACCGCCAGCCCGCTCGCCTTGTCGATGCCCGGCGGCTGGAGCTCGACCGTGTGCTCCCCCGCCATGGTGACGTTGACCAGGTCGCCGACCACGCCCCGGGCGATCTCCGTCAGCTCGTCGTCCGACAGCCGCGGGTGCTGGAGGAGCACCTTGTTGATCGGGGACGACCAGAGATCGGCCCGCCGGGCCACCGCCACCACCGGCAGGTGCGGGTGCCACATCCGGTAGCCCGGCCCTATCAGCATCTCCGCGTCGACACCCTCCTGGTTCACCGCCGCCCAGACCTCCCCGACCTCCGCCTCGATCTTCCCGAGGGCGACTTCCGCCAGCTCCCGGTCCAGGGGCACGGAGTGCAGCAGCAGCCCGGCCGCCGCGTCGTAGACCTGCGCTCCCTGCCCGCACACCGCGAGCCCCGTATAGCCGAGGCCGTCCAGGACGTGGCGGACCTGCGGGACGGGGCGGCCTGTCACGATGATGTGCCGGGCGCCGGCCGCGCGGGCGGCGGCGAGGGCCGTGTGGGAACGGGCCGAGACGGTGTCTCCGGCGCGCAGCAGAGTCCCGTCCAGGTCGGTGGCCACGAGTGCATAGGGGAGGGCGGAAGTCACGTGTCAAGGATACGGACCCCCTCGGACAAGTCCTACAAATAGTGCCCGAATCCGGCCTCCCGCACGCCCCACCAGCCCCGTAACGTGTCAACCAGCCCCCGGGACACCCCCGGGCCGCGTCGAAAGCGAGGCAGCACCCCATGCCCCAGCAGAGCCCCCTCGACCTCCCCGAGGGCGACCCGTTCGGGCCGCACAACCTCCCCTACGGCGTGTTCTCCACCGCCACCTCCGGGGACGAGCGGCGCCGCATCGGTGTCCGCATCGGCGGATACGTGCTCGACGCCGGGGCGGCCGCGGCCGCGCTCGGCTCCCCGTACGCCGGACTGCTCGGGCAGCCCTCGCTGAACCCGCTGCTCGCCGCGGGCCGCACCGCGTGGAAGGACGTGCGCCGCGCGCTGACCGCCTGGGTCACCGACCCCGGCCACCGGCCCTCCGTGGAACCGCACCTGCTGCCGCTCGAAGACGTCGTGCTGCACCTCCCGTACGAGGTCGCCGACTACGTCGACTTCTACGCGAGCGAGCACCACGCGACGAACGTCGGCAAGATGTTCCGGCCGGACGGGGACGCGCTGACCCCCAACTGGAAGCACCTGCCCATCGGTTACCACGGCCGCGCGGGCACGATCGTCGTCTCCGGCACCGACGTCGTACGGCCCTCCGGCCAGCGCAAGGCCCCCGCCGACCCGGCGCCCGTCTTCGGGCCGTCCGTGAAGCTCGACATCGAGGCCGAGGTCGGCTTCGTCGTCGGCACCCCCTCGGAGCAGGGCCGCCCCGTGGCCCTCGGCGACTTCGAGGAGCACGTCTTCGGACTGTTCCTCCTCAACGACTGGTCCGCCCGCGACATCCAGGCCTGGGAGTACGTGCCGCTCGGCCCCTTCCTCGGCAAGTCCTTCGCCACCTCCGTCTCCGCCTGGGTCACCCCGCTGGAGGCCCTGGACGCGGCCCGGGTCGCCCCGCCCGCCCGGGACTTCCCGCTCCTGCCCTACCTGGAGGACTCCGGCGCGGACCGTCCCGGCGGCTTCGACCTGCGCATCACCGTCTCCCTCAACGGGCAGGAGGTGGCGCAGCCGCCGTTCGCCTCGATGTACTGGACCGCCGCCCAGCAGCTCGCCCACATGACCGTCAACGGAGCCTCCCTGCGCACCGGCGACGTGTACGGCTCGGGCACCGTCAGCGGCCCGGAGACCGACCAGCGCGGCTCGCTGCTGGAGCTCACCTGGAACGGCCGCGACGCCATCGAGCTCACCGACGGCAAGCGCACCTTCCTGGAGGACGGGGACACCGTCACCCTCACCGCGTGGGCACCGGGCGCCGACGGCACCCGCGTCGGCCTCGGCGAGGTCACCGGCCGCATCGTGGGCACCCTCTAGCTAGTCCGCATCTCGGGACGAGCACCGACGGCGGGGTGGCGGATCTTCTCCGTGCCCCGTCGTTCGCGCAGGTCACAGCCGTACGCCGACGCCCGCGGGTGGCACCACACTGCGGCCACACCACCGGCCCGGGCCCCTCGGTATGTACCGGGACTGAAAGCTCAACCGGCCGGGGCGGGACTTCCCCCGGCCAGGACGGAGGCTTCCCCGGCCAGGGAAGGGACTTCGCCCGGCCGGGGCTGGAGGCGTGCCCGGCCGGGGAAGGGACTTCGCCCAGGCGGGGCTGGAAACGTGCCCGGCCGGGGAAGGGACTTCGCCCGGGCGGGGCTGGAGGCGTGCCCGGCCGGGGAAGGGACTTCGCCCAGGCGGGGCTGGAAACGTGCCCGGCCGGGAAGGGACTTCGCCCAGGCGGGGCTGGAAACGTGCCCGGCCGGGAAGGGACTTCGCCCGGGCGGGGCTGGAAACGTGGCTGGTCGGGGTCGGAGGCTGCGGGGCGGGGACGGGGGCGGGGTGGGGTGTTGGCCGGGACGTAAAGCGTGATTTGTGGCGCGAGAGCAACCCGCGCCCTGTCGAAGTAGAGGACAGGGCGCCTAAATCATGCAGTCCAGGCCGACACCCCCCCCCGCCCCCCGCCCCGCCCCCCCCCCGCCCCCCCCCCCCCCCGCCCCCCGGGCCCCCCGGCCCCCCCCCCCACCCCCCCCCCCGCCCCCCCCCCCCCCCCCCCCCCCCCCCGGCACCGACCCCCCACCCGCAGCCACCGAGCCCCGGCACACCCCAGCCCCGCCGGCGCTTGAGGCGCAGGGGCCGGGCTCACCCCGGAGCCCCCGCAAAGCGCGCCGGCGCGAACGGAGCCAGGTCCAGGACGGGGGCCACCCCCGTCAGCGCCGAGGCGATCAGGACGCCAGTCCCAGGCGCCAGCCCGATGCCCGCCCCCTCGTGCCCACAGGCGTGGAACAACCCCGGCACCCGCGGATCCGGACCGATCGCCGGCAGATGGTCCGGCAGGTACGGCCGGAAGCCATGGTAGGTGCGCAGCACCCGCACGTCCGCCAGGACCGGGAACAGCGCCGCCGCCTGCGCGGCCAGCCGACGCAACGCCTCCGTCGACAGCGAGCGGTCGAAGCCGACCCGCTCCCGCGTGGCGCCGATCAGGACCGGCCCCGCCGGGGTTCCCTCGACCACCGCCGAGGACTGCAGCGCCGCCGACCCGCTCGCGACGTCCGCGATGTAGTCCGCGGCGTACACCTTGTGCCGCACCATCCGCGGCAGCGGCTCCGTCACCAGGACGAACCCCCGCCGGGGCAGCACCGGAAGGCCGACTCCGGCCAGCGCGGCCACCGCCCCGCCCCAGGTGCCGGCGGCGTTGAGCACCGCCGGGGCGAGGAGGTCGCGGCGCGCCGTGCGGACCCCGCGGAGCTCGCCCGCCGGCCCGGACAGCAGCTCGGTGACCTCCTCCCCGAGGTGGACCTCCACACCCGGCGGCGCCATACCCGGCGCCGCCAGCCCCGCCGCCGCCAGCAGCCGCGCCGCCGCCTGGGCCGGCTGGACCTGGGCGTCCTGCGGGTAGTGGAAGCCGCCCGCCAGGTCCGGCGCGAGGTGGGGCTCCAGTTCGCGCAGCTCCCCCGGTCCCACCTCGACCGCGTCGACCCCGGCCGCGCGCTGGCCGTCCGCGAAGCCCCGTAGGGCCTTCACGGTGGCCTCCTCCGCGGCGACGACCAGGCCGCCCTTGGCCTCGTACTCGATCTCCCCCGGGAGTTCGAGCGCGAGCTCGCGCCAGAGCCGCGCCGACAGCAGCGCGAGGTCCAGCTCGGGGCCCGCTTCCTTGTCGGAGACGAGCAGGTTGCCTTCGCCGGCGCCGGTCGTGCCGCCGGCGACCGGGCCGCGGTCGACGACGGCCACGCGGAGTCCGGCGCGCGCCGCGTAGTACGCGCACGCGGCTCCGACGACGCCGGCGCCGATGATCACGAGGTCCGGGGACGGGGAATGTCTGGGCACGGCAGTAATATGTCACATATCTTTAGAGGTGGACAGGGGTGGCACCGCGGGCGGCACCGCGGGCGGCGACGCGCGGCCCGGATCAGCCGCGCAGCGGACCCTCGCAGCGGTAACTCGACGTACCAGCCACCCGATTGGTCCAGATGTCCAGCACACCGAAGGAGCAGTTCATGTCGGCCAGGTTGTTCGAGGCGGCGCCCGCCCGGTCGAGAATGAAGTAGTCGACCGTCTCGGACATGTCCTTGAAGTTCTGGTCGTCGCTGCGCCAGTCCTTCAGGTTCGCCGTGATCCTGCCGGTACAGGTGAACCGGCGCTTGCCCGGCTCGCCGTTCTCCACGCAGTCCGGGGTGTTGTACGTGGCCGTCGCGAAGGTGGACTTCACGTCGGCGAGCACCGCGTCGCGCAGCTGCGCGTTCGGGGTGAAGGCGGTGTTCGGCACGTACAGCTGGTCGACCTTGGCGATCTGCGCGTCCAGGAACCGGTCGTAGCCGCTCTGGACGGCCGCGTCGCGGCCCATCCGCTTGCGCCAGGCGTCGAAGCCCGCCGGGTCGTTCGCGCGCAGGTGGCCGTACATCTCCCGCAGCTTCGAGGGCTGCTCGTTCCACAGGAACTCGAAGAACGCGCCCGAGTACCCGTAGAAGCGGAAGCCGTCGTTGGCGTAGGTGGCGTGCAGGAGCTGGTCCACCGACATGCGCGGGCCGCCGCCGGCCGTGTCGGCGATGATGCTCTTGATCAGGGACTTGCGCACGGCGATGCCGTTGTCGCGGGTCGCTCCGTCGAAGAACTCGGCGGTGCCCTCGTCCATGGCGGTCGTGCGGTCGCCCTCGTACCAGGCGCCCTGGCCGAAGGTGCCGGGGACGGCGAAGCGGCCGTTGAGGTAGTGGGTGTACTCGTGGCGGAAGAGCTCCTCCAGGGTGAGCTGGGAGTCCTGCGGGACGCGGCGCTGATAGGTGTAGAAGGTGGCGCCGTTCTCGATGTACATGCCGCCGTTGTTGATCCCGTAGCCGGTGAGGAGCGGCTGGTAGCTCACGTAGTCGGCGCGGGAGGCGTAGAGGACGACGTTCAGCGTGGCGTTGGCGTCCCCGGCGAGCGGCTGGTCGGTGCCCACGACGCGGTGGTACTGGGCCTTGACCTGCTTGCTGGCGTAGTAGAGCTGGTCGACGGTGGCCCGGTCGAGGGCGGTGCGGACCTTGATGGCACCACTGTCGTACGTGTAGGTGTTCGGGAAGAGTTCCCGCTCGATGTCCTCCTTGCACACCCCGTACGGCTTGCACGCCTGGTAGAAGTTGAGCCAGGAGACGGCCTTGGCCCACGGCTCGCCGCCGTCGCCGAAGGCGGCCCTGGCCGGGGCGAGCAGCGCGCCGAGGTCGGCGGTGATCCCGTCCTTGAGGCCCGCGATCTGGCCGAAGCGGCCGAACTCGGCGATCGCGTCGCGCGCCACCCAGGCGTTCGCGGAGCCCTTGAGGTGGGCGTACGTCGCGAAGTTCTTGAAGGTGGCGCGGTACGGGGCGTCGGCGGCGGCCGCCGCGTGGAACGCGGTGTCGTTGTTGTACACGCCGAGGTAGTTGACGGACAGGGCGGCGAGCGCCGCGCCCGCCCAGGCGGTGTCCAGGTGCGTCGCGGTGTGCGACGGGTCCATGGTGGCGAGCACGTTCTTGATCAGGCCGAGCTGGTGGTGGCGCAGGCCGGGGGCGCTGCCGGCGTAGAGGGCCTCGCGCAGGGTGCGGGCGTTGGAGCCGGTGGCGTCGAAGGTGCGGGCGGCGCCCGCGAAGGCGGCGATGGCCTGGCGCATGGCCTCGACGGTCGGGGCGTCGGTGACGTCGATCTCGGTGCGGGAGTGGTCGTGGTAGGCCACGGCGTGCAGGTAGGTGAACATCTCCTCCAGGTGCGAGGAGTTCAGGCCGTCGTGGGAGGCGGCCAGGCCGGATATCCGGCGGGAGACGGCCTGCACGTGGGCGTCCGACATGACGGGGGCCAGGCGGGCGTCCCAGGTCCAGATGAGGCCCGAGAGGCAGCCGCCCTTGGCGGCCGTGACGGCCGGGTCGGCGAGGAAGTCGGCGAACTGCTCCGGGGTGAGCCCGGTGATCCCGTCGAGGGTGCAGGGGACGCCCGCGGCGGTGCCCTGGGCGGAGGCGGCGAGCCTGCCGCTCTTCGTGGCGGGGGCGGAAGCGGGCGCGGAAGCGGCGGCCGGCTCGGTGACGGCGCCGGGCACCTTGCCTTCGGCGACGGCCCGGCCGCCCGGGACCTGCCCGCCCGGGACCTGTGCGCCGGGCGCCGGGGCGGGCGCGGCGGCGGCCTGCCGCGCGTCGGCGAGGTGCTCGACCTCGTCGAACGGGTTCGCGCCGGCCTCGGTACCCGCGGCGCCCGCGGCGCCCGCGGTGAAGGTGCCGGGCGCGGTGGCCCCCGCGGCGTTGGCGCGGGGGCCGGTCTCGGCGGCCCGGGTCACGGCCTGGCCCGCGGTGGCGAGGAGGGTGACCGCGACGGCGGCGGAGAGGAGGGACGTGCGCACGACTCTGGGCTGGGACACCAAGAACTCCTGGCTGGGAGGGGCGGAGGGGGAAAGTGCGGAACTGCCCTGCGTCACGCGGCGTTTGGCGGGGATTAACGGGGCGTGGTGTGAGCTGTAACATAGTAATGTGAAATTGCACTGACAAGACCTGTGCGCCCACCAGTTCGCATCTTCTCGAGGGAGCCCCTGTGACCGACACCCCCTCCCGCCCCACCGCCGGGCTCAACATCGGCAGTCACGACCTGCCCGTATCAGCCGAGTTGTCCCATTTCATGGCGTCGGACTGGGCGGCTTCCCCCCTTCCCGACTCCACCCGCGTGCCCGCGTACGCCGTCACCCCGGCCCGCCGCGCACGCCTCTCCGCCCGCTTCCCCGGCGAGCGGCTGATCATCCCCGCGGGCGAGCTGAAGGTCCGCAGCCACGACTGCGACTACCGCTTCCGCCCGCACAGCGCGTACGCCTGGCTGACCGGACTCACCGGCGAGGACCAGGTCGGCCACGTCCTGGTCCTGGAGCCGGCCGGCCCGCACGGGCACGAGGCCGTCCTCTACCTTCGCCCGCGCTCACCGCGCACCGGCGGCAACGAGGAGTTCTACCGCGACCGCCGCTACGGGGAGTTCTGGGTCGGCCGCCGCCCCGACCTCGCGGAGGCGGAGCGCCTCTCCGGCATCCGCTGCGCCCACCTGGACGCGCTCGGCTCCCCCACGGGGCGCAACGCCGCCGCGGACCAGGAGCTCGCCGTCGCCCTCTCCGAACTGCGCCTGGTCAAGGACGCCTGGGAGGTGGCCGAGCTGCAGCTCGCCGTCGACCACACCACCGCCGGGTTCGAGGACGTCGTACGGGACCTCCCGCGCGCGCTGGCCCACCCGCGCGGAGAGCGCTGGATCGAGGGGGTCTTCAACCGCCGCGCCCGGGCGGAGGGCAACGGCACCGGCTACGAGACGATCGCCGCGGCGGGCGCGCACGCCTGCGTGCTGCACTGGATCCGCAACGACGGCCGGCTGAACGCGAGCGACCTGCTCCTGATGGACGCGGGCGTGGAGACCGACGGTCTCTACACGGCGGACATCACCCGCACCCTCCCGCTGTCGGGCCGCTTCTCCCCCGTCCAGCGCCAGGTGTACGAACTGGTCCTGGCCGCGCAGGACGCGGGCATGGCGGCGCTGCGGCCGGGCGCGAGCTTCCGCGACTTCCACCGGGCCGGGATGCGGGTGATCGCGGAGGGGCTCGCCGAGTGGGGGGTGCTCAAGAACGCCGAGGGCGATCTGCACCGGCGCTACACCCTGTGCAGCAGCGGGCACATGCTCGGGCTCGACGTGCACGACTGCGCGCAGGCGCGCGCCGACACGTACCTGGACGGGGTTCTGGAAGAGGGCCAGGTCCTCACCGTGGAGCCGGGCCTCTACCTCCAGCCCGACGACGAGACCCTCCCGGCGGAGCTGCGCGGCATCGGCGTCCGCATCGAGGACGACCTCGTGATCACGGCAGAGGGCGCCCGGCTGATGTCGGGCGCCCTGCCGCGCACGGTGGCGGGAATCGAGGAATGGATGGGGAACCTGCTGGAGGACGGCGGCGGCCGGTAGCGGGCCGCCGCCGGACGGGGCGGGCCCCGGCGCGGTTCACCGCGCCCGGGGCCCGGGCGCGGGCGTCCGGTCAGTTCCAGTTGTTCCCGTTGCGGTGGCCGCCGCCACCATCACGCCAGTTGCTGCCGTTGTCGTGGTTCCAGTTCCAGTTCCCGTTGTCGCGCTCGTGATTCCAACTGTCGTTGCCGTTCCAGTTGTTGTCGTTCCAGCTGTCGTGCCGGTTGTCGTGATTCCAGTTGTCGTTGCTCCAGTTGCTGTTCCAACTGTCGTGGCCCCAGTCGTTGTCGTCCCAGCACCAACTGGGGCGGTCCCCGCGCGAGGTGTCGCAGCAGTAGCGCCACCAGTCGTCCCCGCGCCAGTCATTGCCGCGCCAGTTGGAACACCGGTCGTACGTCTGCGGGAGACTCGAGGCAAAGGCGCTGCTCACGGGCATCAGGCCGAGCGTGATCCCGGCGGCCCCTGTCACGGCTGCCGCAACGAACCCACGGCGCATACTCATACACCTCCGAGAATGAAGGGTCGATTGGTCCGGATTACTCCGTCATGAGCCATTTCCACCCTCCCCCCTCCCCCGCCCACTGTCAAAGGCACCCACGCTCACCAGCGGAAAGCCCCGCGGGGGCACCGCCGACGGGCCACCTACGGACCACCGCCTACGGGAGCACCGCCAGCCCGTCCAGCTCGACCAGCGCCGCCTCGTCCCACAGCCGGACCACGCCCACGACCGCCATCGCCGGATAGTCCCGGCCCGCCAACCGCCGCCAGATCCGGCCCAGTTCCGGGGCGCAGTCCCGGTAGTCGGCCACGTCCACGGCGTAGACCGTGACCCGCGCCAGATGGGCCGGCGAGCCGCCCGCCCCCGCCAGTGCGGCCAGCAGGTTCGCCAGCGCCTGCTCGAACTGCTGCGGCAGCGTCGCTCCCACCACCTTCCCCGCACCGTCGAGGGCCGTCTGCCCGGCCAGGAACACCAGCCGGCCCCCGCTCGCGACAACGGCGTGCGAGAAGCCCGTCGCCGGGGACAGCTCCTCCGGGTTGATCCGCTCCAGCCTCACGCCTCCCCCACCTCCCGCGCCTCGCTCATGTCCCGTGCCTCGCTCATGTCCCGCGCCTCCCCCGACTCCCGTGCCTCCCGTGCCTCCCGTGCCTCCCGGTAGAGCTCCTTCGCGATGATCGTGCGCTGCACCTCGCTCGCCCCCTCGTAGATCCTCGGTGCCCGTACCTCCCGGTACAGGTGTTCCAGCAGGTGCCCCCGGCGCAGCGCGGCCGCCCCGTGCAGTTGCACCGCGTGGTCGACGACGTACTGGGCCGTCTCCGTGGCCAGCAGCTTCGCCATGGCCGCCCGGCGCGGCACCTGCGGGGAGGACGCGTCCGCGTCGTAGGCCTCCGCCGCCGCGTACACGAGGAGCCGGGCCGCCTCGGTCCGGGTGGCCATCTCGGCGACCCGGTGCGCCACGGCCTGGAGGTCGCCCAGCACCCCGCCGAAGGCCGTACGGGCGGCCGTGTGCGCCACCGTGGCGTCCAGGGCGGCCCTGGCCATCCCGACGGCGAAGGCGCCCACGCTGGGGCGGAAGAGGTTCAGGGTGTCCATGGCCACCCGGAAGCCCCGGCCCGGCTCCCCCAGCAGGTCGGCCGGGCCCACCGGAACCCCGTCGAAGGCGAGCGCGCCGATCGGGTGCGGGGAGAGCATGTCGAGCGGCTCTCCCGAGAGCCCCGGCCGGTCCGCCGGAACCAGGAAGGCGCTGACGCCCCTGGCGCCGGGGCCCTCGCCGGTGCGGGCGAAGACGGTGTAGAAATCCGCCTCGGGGGCGTTGGAGATCCAGCACTTCTCCCCACTGAGCCGCCAGCCGCCTGCGCCACCGCCACCGCCGCCGCCCTCGGCCACCGCTTCGAGCGCCAGCGCTCCCGCGTCCGACCCGGCCCCCGGCTCGCTCAGCGCGAAGGCCGCCACCGTGCGCCCGGCCCGCACCCCGGGCAGCCAGCGCTCGCGCTGGGCGTCGCTGCCCGAACGCAGGACCGGGTAAGCGCCGAGCCCCTGGAGGGCGAGGGCCGTCTCCGCCTCCGTACAGCCGTAGGCGAGGGATTCGCGCAGCAGGCACAGCTCCAGCGCGCCCGAGGTGAACACCCTTTCCAGCAGCCCCTCTTCGCCCAGCGCGGCCAGCAGTGGCCGGTTGACCCGGCCCGGCTCCCCCTTATCCGCCAGCGGCCGCAGCCGCTCCGCCGCCAGTGCGCGCAGCCGCGCGCACCACTCCTCCTGGTCCGCCCCGAGCGCGAATCCCGTGAATCGGGTCATCCGTATGCCCCAGCCTCTATCGCGTCCTGTTGACTCCCGTCACCATGACGATACGCTCGTGCTGCGTTCGTACGGCCCGGCTCTTCCACTTCGGTCCACAGTCCATACGCAGGGTCCGGCCCCCATCCGGGGCGCGGGCCGTCGCAAGGGGGCGAACCCGCCTTGGAGCTCAAGCCTTCCGCTCATCGAGACACCTTCGCGCGCGACCACCTGCCGCCCGCGCACGCCTGGCCGCGGCTCCTCTTCGAACTCCCCGCTCTGGCCTACCCCGACCGGCTCAACTGCGGCGTGGAGCTGCTCGACACCACCATCGCCCGGCTGGGGCCCGACCGCCCCGCCTTCCGCGGCGCGGACGGCACGGTGTGGTCGTACGGGGAGCTGCACGCCCGCGTGGACCGGCTCGCGCACGTCCTCACCACCGATCTCGGCGTGGTCCCCGGCAACCGGGTCCTGCTGCGCGGCGCGACCGGCCCCTGGCTCGCCGCGTGCTGGCTCGCGGTGATGAAGGCGGGCGCGGTGGCCGTCACCGTGCTGGCGCAGCAGCGTGCGCAGGAGCTGGCCACAGTGTGCGCGATGGCCCGGGTGAGCCACGCCCTGTGCCAGGCGGAGGTGGTGGACGACCTGGTGAAGGCGGGGGTTCCGGGTCTGCGGATCACCGCGTACGGCGGCGCGGAACCGGACGATCTGCTGCGCCTGGCGGAGCGGCATCCGCACCCCTTCCCGGCCGTGGACACCTCCGCCGACGACGTGGCGCTGATCGCCTTCACCTCGGGCACCACCGGGCGCCCCAAGGGCTGCATGCACTTCCACCGCGATCTGCTCGCGGTGGCCGACACCTTCTCCCGGGAGGTGCTGCGCCCCCGCCCCGAGGACGTCTTCGCGGGCAGTCCGCCGCTCGGCTTCACCTTCGGCCTGGGCGGGCTGGTGGTCTTCCCGCTGCGGGCCGGGGCCTCGGCGCTGCTGCTGGCGGACGGCTCCCCGCGCCGGCTGCTGCCCGCGCTGGCCGAGCACCGGGTGTCGGTGCTGTTCACCGCGCCCACCGCGTACCGGTCGATGCTGGACACGCTGGGCCCGTACGACACGGGCGCCTACGACCTCTCCGCGCTGCGCCGCTGCGTCTCGGCGGGCGAGAACCTGCCGGCCGCCACCTGGCAGGCCTGGTACGAGCGCACGGGCCTGCGGATCATCAACGGGATCGGCGCCACCGAGCTGCTGCACATCTTCATCTCGGCGGCCGACGAGGACATCCGGCCCGGTACGACGGGCCGTGTGGTGCCGGGCTGGGAGGCCCGGGTGGTGGACGCGGCGGGGCTGCCGGTCGCCGACGAGGTGCCGGGGCTGCTGGCCGTACGGGGGCCGGTGGGCTGCCGCTACCTGGCGGACCCGCGCCAGGGCGAGTACGTACGGGACGGCTGGAACCTCACGGGCGACACCTACGTCCGCGACGCGGAGGGCTATTTCCGCTACGTGGCCCGGGCCGACGACATGATCATCTCGGCGGGGTACAACATCGCGGGCCCCGAGGTCGAGGAGGCCCTGCTGCGCCACCCCGACGTGCTGGAGGCGGCCGTGGTCGGCCGCCCCGACGAGCGGCGCGGGCAGATCGTGGTCGCGTACGCGGTCCCCCGGGAGGGCGCGGTCCTCACCGAGGACGCCCTGCGCACCTTCATGCGGAGCGAGCTCGCCCCGCACAAGTGCCCGCGCACCTTCGTCTTCCTGCCCGCCCTGCCCCGGACGGCGACGGGGAAACTTCAGCGTTTCAGGCTGCGCGATCACGAATTAGAGTAAAGCCGTGGTCGAGCAGCACACCCCGCGATCCCTGATCGTCACGTTCTACGGCGCCTACGGGCGGGCCTTCGCCGGCCCGGTCCCGGTGTCCGCGCTGGTCCGCCTGCTGGGCGCGGCCGGCGTGGACGCTCCGTCCGTCCGCTCGTCGGTGTCCCGGCTGAAGCGGCGCGGCTTCCTGCTGCCCGCGCGGACCGGGGACCGGGCGGCGGCGTACGAGCTCTCCGCTGAGGCGCGCCGGCTCCTCGAGGACGGCGACCGGCGGATCTACGGAGCCACCCGCCCGGCGGAGTCCCATGAGTGGCTGCTGGCCGTCTTCTCCGTCCCGGAGCAGGAGCGGGCGAAGCGGCACCTGCTGCGCTCCCGGCTCGCCGGGCTCGGCTTCGGCTCGGTGGCGCCCGGCGTGTGGATCGCCCCGGCGCAGCTGGACGGGGAGACCCGCCGCACCCTGGAGCGGCTGCACCTGACGGCGTACGTGGAGCTCTTCCGGGGCGCCCACCTGGGCTTCGCCCCGACGGCGGAGTCGGTGGCCCGCTGGTGGGACCTGGCGGCGCTGGCCAAGCAGCACGAGGAGTTCCTCGACCTCCACGAGCCCGCCCTGCGCGCCCTGCGGGCGGACGCGGCCGAGCCCACCCCGGAGGCCGCCTACCGCGGCTACCTCCTCGCCCTGGACACCTGGCGCCGGCTCCCGTACGCCGACCCGGGCCTGCCCCGCGAGCTGCTCCCCGCGGACTGGCCGGGCGACCGCTCTGCGGCGGTCTTCGCGGAGCTGCACGAGCGGCTGCGGGACCTGGGGGCCGGCTTCGTGGAGCCCTGACCCCGGCGAAGCGAGCGGGAAAAGGGGTGTACCGCGCGCCGGGACCGGGGTGATCATGTGCCATGACGTGGACCTTCACCCCTGACCTGGCGGCCTGGCTGGCCGCCGTGCGCCCCGCCGTGGCGGCGCAGCCCGTACCCAACACCCAGCTGGTCACGGTCATCGACGCGCTGGAGCGGCAGGGCCCGCACGCCTTCGGGTCCGAGCCGCCCTTCTTCGGCTCGTGGACCGGCGCCGACGGGCGGGTCGCGGGGGCCGTGGTGCAGTGCCCGCCGCACCCGCTGCTGATCGGCGCACTGCCCGCCGAGGCGGTCCGGGAGCTGGGGGCCGCGCTCACCGCCGAGCCGCTGCTCGCCGGGGTCGACGCGCTCAACGCCCGCCGCGAGGACGCGCGGGAGCTGGCCGCCACCTGGGGGAAGCCCACCGAGGTGGTGGAGGAGAACCGCCTCTACCGGCTCGCCGGGCTCATCGCCCCCGCTCCCGCCCCGGCCGGGCGCGCCCGCCCCGCCGGGGAGGCGGACCTCCCGCTGCTCCTGGAGTGGGTGACCGCCTTCAAGCAGGAGTCCGGCGAGGGCGGGGCCGCCTCCGAGGAGGCCCTGCGCGACCGGATCTCGTACGGGGGCATGCTGCTCTGGGAGGACGCCGGGGCTCCGGTCTCGCTGGCCGGGTTCTTCCGCCCGGTCGGCGCGGTGACCCGGATCGGGCCGGTCTACACCCCGCCGGAGCTGCGCGGGCGCGGCTACGCGGCCGGGGTGACGTACGCCGCGACCGAAGCGGCGCACGCGGCCGGGGCGCGGGAGGTGCTGCTCTTCACCGACCTGGCGAACCCCACCAGCAACGGCGTCTACCAGCGGCTGGGCTACACCCCGGTCGAGGACCGGGTGGAGGTCGCGCTGAGATGACCGGGCGCGAGGAGCCGCTCGAACCGCTGCAGCCACTCGAACCGCTGGAGCCCCTGGAGCCGCTGGAGCCGCTCTGGATGCTGGCCGCGAACGTCGTCCTGTGGCGCCGCCACGGCGAGGGCGGCCAGGGCCAGCGCCCGGGCACCCGGATGTTCAAGGGCGGCTCCAAGGTGTACGTCCACTACCGGACGAACGGCTGGGAGGAGTGCCAGGTCATCGGCCGGCCCCGGCACGGCCGCCCGTACCGCCTGGCGTTCGTGGCCAGCCGCCACCTGTACGGCTTCCGGCCCCGCCTCGTGCGGAGCCCGGCCGTGCTGCGGGCGGCCGCCTCTTCCGATTTCGGGGGCTTCCGGGACGAGGCCGAGGCCCGCGAGGACGCCGTGGCGATGGAGCACCTCGCCTGGGAGCTCCGCTCCGGTGCCTGGCCCGACTGGCCGCATCCGGAGCCCTGCCACTGCCACGAGTGCCTGACCCTGCGGCCCCACCGCTAGGCGGCGGCTGTCCCGCTACCCCCGCCCCGTGGGCGGCTTGCGGCTGCCGGCGCGGTAGGGGGCGGGCCAGGGCGCGGCCGGGCCGGTGTAGGCCTGGTCCGCGGCCGCGTGCAGGGTCCAGTGGGGGTCGTAGAGGTGGGGGCGGCCGAGGGCGCAGAGGTCGGCCCGGCCGGCCAGCAGCAGGGAGTTGACGTCGTCCCAGGAGGAGATCGCCCCGACGGCGATCACGGGGACGTTCAGGGCATTGCGGATCCGGTCGGCGTACGGGGTCTGGTACGCGCGTCCGTACTCGGGGGTCTCCTCCGCCACCACCTGGCCCGTCGAGACGTCGATGGCGTCGGCTCCGTGGGCCGCGAAGGCGGCGGCGATGGCCACCGCATCCTCGGCCGAGGTGCCGCCTGGCGCCCAGTCGGTGGCCGAGAGGCGCACCGTCATCGGCCGGTCCTCGGGCCAGACGGCGCGGACCGCGTCGAAGACCTCCAGCGGGAAGCGGAGCCGGTTCTCCAGCGAACCGCCGTAGGCGTCGGTGCGGTGGTTGGTCAGCGGGGAGAGGAAGCCGGAGAGCAGGTAGCCGTGCGCGCAGTGCAGTTCGAGCAGGTCGAAGCCGCTCGCCGCGGCCCGGACGGCGGCGGCGGCGAACTCGGAGCGGACGGCGGCGAGGTCGGCGGCGCCCAGAGCCCGGGGCACGGCCGAGACGCCGGGCCGGTAGGGCAGCGCGGAGGCGGCCGTCAGGGGCCAGTTCCCCTCGGGCAGCGGGGCGTCCATGCCCTCCCACATCACCCGGGTCGAGCCCTTGCGGCCGGAGTGGCCGAGCTGGACGCCGAGCGCGGTGCCGGGCGCCGAGGTATGCACGAAGTCGGCGATCCGCGCCCAGGCGGCCGCCTGTTCGGCGGAGTAGAGGCCCGTACAGCCCGGGGTGATCCGGCCCTCGGGGCTGACGCAGACCATCTCGGTCATCACCAGGGCGGCCCCGCCCAGGGCCCGCGCGCCGAGGTGCACCAGGTGGAAGTCGCCGGGCACGCCCTCGGCGACACCGCCCTCGGCCGAGTACATGTCCATCGGGGACACCACCACCCGGTTGCGCAGGGTCAGCCCCCGCAGGGTGAACGGCGTGAACATCGGCGGGGTTCCCGGCGCGTCCGGGCCGCCCTCAGGAGCCTCGGGGCAGCCGAAGTCACGCTCCACCGCGCCCGTGAAGCGCGGATCGCGCAGCCGCAGGTTGCCGTGGGTGACCCGCAGGCTGCGGGTGAGGAGGTTGAAGGCGAACTGCCGGGCGGGCTGCTCCACGTACCCGGCGAGTTCCTCGAACCACCGCATGCTGGCGGCCGCCGCCCGCTGGGTGGAGGCCACGGCGGGCCGCCGTGCGGCCTCGTACGCGGCCAGCGCGGCCGGGACGTCCGTCTCGGACTCCACCGCCCGCGCCAGCGCGAGCGCGTCCTCCACCGCCAGTTTGGTGCCGGACCCGATCGAGAAGTGCGCGGTGTGCGCGGCGTCGCCGATGAGCACCGTGTTGGCGTGCGACCAGCGGGCGTTGACCACCGTACGGAACTGCGTCCAGGTGGAGCCGTTGCCGCGCAGCGGCCGTCCCCGCAGGGCCTCGGCGAAGATCTTCGCGCAGCGCGCCGCCGATTCCGCCTCGTCGCAGAGGTCGAAGCCGGCGCTGTGCCAGACCTCCTCGCGCATCTCGACGATCACGGTCGAGGAGTCCGCCGCGTAGGGGTAGGCGTGCAGCTGCATCACCCCGTGCTCGGTCTCCGCGATCTCGAAGCGGAAGGCCTCGAAGGCGAAGTCGGCGGCCAGCCAGATGTACCGGCACCGCCCGCCCGTCAGCGTGGGCCCGTAGTGCTCGGCCGCGGCCTCCCGGGTCGGGCTGTGCACCCCGTCGGCGGCGACCACCAGGTCGTACGAGGCCGCGAGCGTCCCCGGTTCGGGCGCCCGGGTGCGGAAGTGCAGCCGGACCCCGAGGCCCGCGCAGCGTTCGTGCAGGATCTCCAGGAGCCGGCGCCGGCCGAGCGCGGCGAACCCGTGGCCGCCGGAGGTGAGCAGCCGGCCGCGGTGCACGATGTCGATGTCGTCCCAGCGGACGAACTCGGCGCCCAAGGCCGAGTAGACCACGGCGTCGGCCGCTTCGATGCCGCCGAGGGTCTCGTCGGAGAGGACCACGCCGAAGCCGAAGGTGTCGTCGGGGGCGTTCTTCTCCCACACGTCCACCGCGTGCCCCTGGCGGGCCAGCAGCGCGGCGGCGTACAGCCCGCCCGGGCCCCCGCCGACCACGGCGACCCGCAGGGCGGCGTTCTCCCGGCCGGTGCTCGTCGCGCCGGTGCTCATCGCGCCGGTGCTCATCGGACTACCTGCCCTTCCACTGGGGCGGCCGCTTCCCGGTGAAGGCCGCGTGGAACTCCCGGTAGTCCTCGCCGTTCATCAGCAGGGCCTGGGTGTTCGCGTCGAGTTCCACCGAGGCGGCGAGCGGCATGTCCAGCTCGGCGGTCAGCAGTGCCTTGGTCTGCGCGTACGCGAGGGCCGGACCGGCGGCGAGGTGCGCGGCCAGCTCCGCCGCGCGTACGGAGGCCTTGCCCTCCTCGGTGACCTCGCTGAGCAGCCCGATCCGCTCGGCCTCCGGCGCCCTGACCTGCTCCCCCAGCATCAGCAGCCGGGTCGCGTGCCCGAGTCCGACGACCCGGGGCAGCAGGTAGGCGGCGCCCATGTCCCCGCCGGAGAGGCCGACCCGGGTGAAGAGGAAGGCGAAGCGGGCGGTGGGGTCGGCGATGCGGAAGTCGGCGGCGAGGGCGATGACGGCCCCGGCTCCGGCGGCGATCCCGTGGACGGCGGCGATGACCGGGAAGGGGCATTCGCGCAGGGCGCGCACGACCTGTCCGGTCATCCGGTTGAAGTCGAGGAGCTGGGCGGTGTCCATCGCGAGGGTGGCGCCGATGATCTCGTCGACGTCGCCCCCGGAGCAGAAGCCGCGGCCTTCGCCGCCGAGCACGAGGGCGCGTACAGACCGCTCCCGGGACAGTTCGGCGAGCAGGTCGCGCAGGTCGGCGTAAGCGCCGAAGGTGAGCGCGTTGAGCTTCTCGGGGCGGTCGAGGGTGACGGTGGCGACGCCGTCGCGCCGGTCCACCCGGAGGTGGTTCCAGCGTTCGGTCGCGGGTGTGGAACCGAGGAAGGGACTCACCCTCCCGAAGGTATCACCGGCCCATGACTGTCGTCAGGGAAGCGCGATAACTTCTGGCCGGTGTCCGGGCCCGGGCGCCACACGCGCCGAAGGTCCCCCGCCGGTGTGCCCGACGTCCCTTGCGCTCACGTCGGGGTGCCCTACGGCAGAACATTTTCACTTCGTATCGTTGAAAGCAGGATTTCCCCCGCCGCACCCCGTACGACCCCACCGCGGCCCCCTGCGATCCCACGGAACGGACGGTCCTGCCTTGCCCGACACCTCCGCCTGGCGGATAGCCCTGCCGCACACGACCGCGGCCGTACCCATCGCCCGCGCCCTCGTCCGTACGGCCCTCGCCGACATCGACGCACCCGCCGACAGCGACACCGCCGAACTCCTCACCGCCGAACTGGTCGCCAACGCCGTGGAGCACACCCCCGGCGACGCCCCCATCGAGCTCGTCGTGGAACTGCTGGCGAACGGCTGCCAGGTCGAGGTCCACGACGGTGACCCGCAGCCCCCCGCCGACCTGACCGCCCCCGGCCGGGACGACGCCCACCCCGACCCCTGGCAGGAGCACGGCCGCGGCCTGCTGCTGATCCGGACCCTGAGCTCGGCCTGCGGTCACCGCGCCACCCCGCACGGCAAGGCCGTGTGGTTCACCCTGCCGTCCCGGCCGGCGCTCTAGCGGCGTCCGGCCCCGCCGCATGACTATGCGGCCGGCCCCGCGAGGGTCGCGACGAGCACGGCCTTGATGGTGTGCAGCCGGTTCTCCGCTTCGTCGAAGACGATGGAGTGCCTGGACTCGAACACCTCGTCCGTCACCTCCAGCGACTCCAGCCCGTGCCGCTCGTGGATCTCCCGGCCCACCTTGGTGCCGAGATCGTGGAACGCCGGCAGGCAGTGCATGAACTTCACGTCGGGGTTCCCGGTGGCGCGCAGCACGTCCATGGTGACGGCGTACGGGCTCAGCGCCTCGATCCGCTCGTCCCATACCTCCTTGGGCTCCCCCATCGACACCCAGATGTCGGTCACCACGAAGTCGGCCTGCCCGACGCCCTGCGCGAGGTCCTCGGTGAGGGTGATCCGGGCACCGCTCGCGGCCGCCAGCTCGCGCGCCGCGGCCACCACCGGGGCGGCCGGCCAGTAGTGCTCCGGCGCCACGATCCGTACGTCCATGCCCAGCAGCGCGCCCGTCACCAGGTACGAGTTGCCCATGTTGAAGCGGGCGTCGCCGAGGTAGGCGAAGGCGATCCGCTCCAGCGGCTTGGCGCAGTGCTCGGTCATCGTGAGCACGTCGGCCAGCATCTGGGTGGGGTGCCAGTCGTCGGTGAGGCCGTTGAAGACGGGCACGCCCGCGTGGGCGGCGAGCTGGTCGACGGTGTCCTGGGCGTCGCCCCGGTACTGGATGCCGTCGAACATCCGGCCCAGCACCCGCGCCGTGTCCCGGACCGATTCCTTGTGTCCCATCTGGGAGCCGGCGGGATCGAGGTACGTGGTGTGGGCGCCCTGGTCGGCGGCGGCGACCTCGAAGGCACAGCGGGTGCGCGTGGAGGTCTTCTCGAAGATCAGGGCGATGTTCTTCCCCACGAGGCGGCGCCGCTCGGCCCCGGCCTTCTTGTCCGCCTTGAGTGCGGCGGCGAGCTCGACCAGGCCGCGGAACTCGGCGGCGGTGAAATCGAGCTCCTTGAGGAAACTGCGGCCGACAAGATCGGTGGCCATGGGGGCGCTCCAGAGTCACGGTGACAGGGGATGCTGGAAGTCTATACGACGGCTTGCATTGATATACAGAGCCTTGGTGGACCGATCCGGCCTCCCGGCCTCCCGGCACCCGCTTCCCGCTTCCCCCGCGCCCGCGCCCCGGCCGGCTAGGCCACCGCGTCCCGCTCGACCGGGCAGCTCATGCAGCGCGGCCCGCCCCGTCCCCGCCCCAGCTCGCTTCCCGGAATCTCGATCACCTCGATGCCTTGCTTGCGCAGGTGGGTGTTGGTCGTGACGTTCCGCTCGTACGCGACGACCACGCCCGGCTCCACGGCCAGCACGTTGCAGCCGTCGTCCCACTGCTCCCGCTCGGCGGCGTGCACGTCCTGGGTCGCCGTGAGCACCCTGATCGCGTCCAGCCCGAGGGCGGCGGCGATGGCCCGGTGCATGTGCTCCGGCGGGTGGTCGGTCACCTTCAGCTCGCTCGGCCCGCCGCCGGGCTCGATCGTGTAGGAGCGCAGCATGCCCAGGCCCGCGTACTGGGTGAACGTGTCCGCGTCGACCATCGTCATCACCGTGTCCAGGTGCATGAACGCACGCCGTTTGGGCATGTCGAGCGCCACGATCGTCGTCGCCGACCCGGCGGCGAACAGCCCGCGCGCCAGCATCTCCACCGCCTGCGGCGTGGTCCGCTCGCTCATCCCGATCAGCACCGCGCCGTTGCCGATGACCAGGACGTCGCCGCCCTCGATGGTGGAGGGGTAGTCGGCCTGCCCCTGCGACCAGGTGTGGAAGGGCCCGGAGCCGGTGAAGAGCGGGTGGTGCTTGTAGATGGCCTCGAAGTGCACGGTCTCGCGCTGCCGGGCCGGCCAGCGCATCGCGTTGATGGACACCCCGTCGTAGATCCAGGCGGAGGTGTCGCGGGTGAAGAGGTGGTTGGGCAGCGGCCCCAGCAGGAAGCCGTCCAGGTCCAGGGCGTGGAAGCGGACCGACACCGGCTCCGCGTGCCGCTCCAGGAACTCCCGCTTGGTCATCCCCCCGATCAGCGACTCGGCCAGGTCCGCCGAGGCCAGTCCGTCGAAGACCGCCCGTAGGTGGTCGGTGGCGAGCGGACCGTACTCCTTCTCGTCGAAGACCCGGTCCAGGACGAGGTGTCTCGCCTCCGGGATGTCCAGGGCCTCGATCAGCAGGTCACCGAAGAGATGGACCTCCACGCCCCGGTCGCGCAGGACGTCGGCGAAGCCGTCGTGCTCCTGGCGGGCCCGGCGCACCCACAGCACGTCGTCGAAGAGCAACGCGTCCTTGTTGCTCGGTGTGAGCCGCTTCAGCTCCAGGTCGGGCCGGTGGAGGATGACGCGGCGAAGCCGCCCGGTCTCGGAATCGACATGGAATCCCATGCCGTACACGTTCGCAGACCGGGCGGCCTTTTGACGTGGCGTCGGCCCAGGGCGTCTCCAGCGGGTCCGTCCCGCCGGCTCCGACGGCGGGCGCGGGCCCGGCGGTTCAGCGCAGGCCGAGCAGGGCCTCCGGGGTGCCGGTGAGGTCCGGGGCGATGACGCCCAGCGCGGGGGCGGTCACGTTCGGCAGCCCGTAGTTGGACGCGTCGGGCATCGTCAGCGGGGAGCCGACGAGCAGTCCCGGGGTGCGGGTGCGCACGGTGGTCGCGGGTGCGTCCAGCGAGCCCTCGCCGTCCGTCTCGGGCTTTCCGGCCAGGTTCGGCACCGGGGAGGTGAGGAGGGTGTTCCCGAGCTCGGTGCCGATCGGCACCGCCGGCAGCAGCGGGTTCGGCAGCATGTCGCCCTTGTGGAAACGGGGCGCCTCGGGCGCTCCGACCACCGGCACCGGCACTCCGGTGGCCAGGTGCGGGACGTCCACGCCGAGCGTGGTCCGCACCGCGTCCAGGGGGACTCCCACCGGCACCGCGTCGGCCATGGCCGGGGTGGCCGCGCCTGCCGCGGCCATACAGGTCATGAGTGCCGCAATGCTTCCGCGCGCGGTCATCTTCATAGGTGACGTTCCGTCCTTCCAGGGTCGCGGACATTCCGCTGCCCTGGATGAACGATCCCGCCGGTGGTTTTCCCGGAGTTCTCCGCGAAAGTTCCCCCATACGACCTAATGAGCGGCCGTACGGGGGCCCTTCCTTGACGCCTTCGGCCCGGGCGCAGGCACCCGGGCCGACGCCCGGGCCGGCGCTTCAGAGCCGCGGGTCCACCGGCTCCGACTCCAGCGCGAGGACGGCGAAGACCGCCTCGTGGACCCGCCACAGCGGCTCCCCGCCCGCCAGCCGGTCCACGGCCTCCAGGCCGAGCGCGTACTCGCGCAGGGCGAGCGAGCGCTTGTGCCCGAGGTGGCGTCCGCGCAGCCGCTCGAGGTGGTCCGGACGCGTGTACTCGGGACCGTAGATGATTCGCAGGTACTCCCGTCCGCGCACCTTCACGCCCGGCTGTACGAGCCGGCCCTTGCCGTCCTTGGCGTACGCCTGGAGCGGTTTGACGACCATGCCCTCGCCGCCGGCCGCCGTCAGCTCCAGCCACCAGTCGGTGCCCGCCCGTACCGAGGCCTCGTCGGCGGTGTCCACCAGGATCCGGCCGGTGCGGCGCAGCAGTCCGGTCCCGGCGGCCTCGTCGGCGGCGACGAGCCGGTCCAGCCAGAACAGCTGCTCGTCGTGGGGTACGGCCGCCAGCGAGCGGCCGGCCGCCGCCAGCAGCTGGAACGGGGCGAACCGTACGCCGTCCAGCCCGTCGGTGCTCCAGCAGTAACGCCGGTACGCCTCGGTGAACTTCACCGCGTCGGCGGCCCGCCCGCGCTGGCGCTCCAGCAGCTCCCCGGTGTCGACGCCCCGGGCCGAGGCCGCCTCCAGAGCGGCGATGGCCTCGGGGAACACGGCGCCGGAGGCCGCGCCCACGGCGGCGTACTGGTTGCGCAGCAGGCCGCCGGACTTCAGCGACCAGGGCAGCAGTTCGCCGTCGACGAGCAGCCAGTCGGTGTCGAGTTCCTCCCACAGCCCGGCGTCGGTGACCGACGAGCGGAGCCGGGCGAGGACTTCCTCGGTGACCTCGGGGTCCTTGAAGAAGGGCCGTCCGGTGCGCGTGTACACGGACCCGGTGGGGCCGTCGACCCCGAACCGCTCCCGCGCCACTCCGGCGTCCTTGCAGATCAGCACGGTGGCGCGGGAGCCCATGTGCTTCTCCTCGCAGACGACCTGGGCGATGCCGTCCTTGCGGTACTGCGCGAAGGCCTCGGCGGGGTGCTCCAGGTAGCCGTCCTCGTGCGAGGTGGCCGTGGGCGCCATGGTCGGCGGGAGGTACGGGACCAGGCGCGGGTCCACGGCGAAGCGGCTCATCACCTCCAGGGCGGCGGCCGCGTTCTCCTCGCGGACGTTGACGTTGCCCAGGTGCCGGGTCTCGACGATCCGTCGGCCGTGGACGTCGGCCAGGTCGAGCGGACGTCCGTCATGTCCGCCGGGGACCTCGGTGACGAGCGGCTTGACCGGCTCGTACCAGACCTTTTCGGCCGGTACGTCGACCAGTTCGCGCTCGGGCCAGCGCAGGGCGGTCATCCTCCCGCCGAAGACGGCTCCGGTGTCGAGGCAGATGGTGTTGTTGATCCAGGTGGTGTCCGGGACCGGCGTGTGGCCGTAGACCACGACGGCCTTGCCGCGGTAGTCCTCGGCCCACGGGTAGCGCACGGGCAGCCCGAACTCGTCGGTCTCGCCCGTGGTCTCCCCGTACAGGGCGTGCGAGCGCACCCGCCCGGAGGTGCGGCCGTGGTACTTCTCGGGCAGCCCGGCGTGACAGACCACGAGCTTGCCGCCGTCGAGGACGTAGTGGCTGACCAGGCCCTGGATGAAGGCGCGGACCTCCTGGACGAACTCCTCCGGCTCCCCTTCGAGCTGCTCGATCGTCTCGGCGAGGCCGTGGGTCCGCTGGACCTTGGAGCCCTTGAGATAACGGCCGAGCTTGTTCTCGTGGTTCCCGGGCACGCACAGGGCGTTGCCGGAGCCGACCATGCCCATCACCCGGCGCAGGACGCCGGGACTGTCCGGGCCGCGGTCGACGAGGTCGCCGACGAACACGGCGGTGCGGCCCTCGGGGTGGGCGCCGTCCTCGTAGCCGAGCTTTCCGAGCAGGGTCTCCAGCTCGGAGGCGCAGCCGTGGATGTCTCCGATGATGTCGAAGGGGCCGGTGAGGTGGGTGAGGTCGTTGAACCGCTTCTCCAGGACCACCTCGGCCGACTCGACCTCCTCGGGCGTGCGCAGCACGTGCACCTTGCGGAAGCCCTCGCGCTCCAGTCCGCGCAGGGAGCGCCGCAGGTCGCGGCGGTGGCGCTGAATGACGGCGCGCGGCAGCTTCGCCCGCTCGGGGCGGGCCGCGTTGCGTTCCGCGCAGACCTCTTCGGGCAGGTCGAGAACGATCGCGATGGGCAGCACGTCGTACGCGCGGGCGAGCTGGACCAGCTGCCGGCGGGACTCCGCCTGGACGCTGGTGGCGTCGACCACGGTGAGGCGGCCGGCGGCGAGCCGCTTGCCCGCGATGTAGTGCAAGACCTCGAAGGCGTCCTTGCTGGCGCTCTGGTCGTTCTCGTCGTCGGAGACCAGGCCCCGGCAGTAGTCGGAGGAGATGACCTCGGTGGGCTTGAAGTGCGTGCGGGCGAAGGTGGACTTGCCCGAACCGGTGGCGCCGATCAGGACGACGAGGGACAGGTCGGTGACGGGAAGTACGCGCTTGCGGTCGGTGGTGGAACTGGTGCCGGTGCCGGTGCCGGTGTCGGTTTCGGTTTCGGTTTCGGTTTCGGTGTCGGTGTCGGTGTCGGTGTCGGTGTCGGTGGTCATGCTGCCTCGCCCTCCTTCGGGGTGTCGGTGCCGGTGGTGGTGTTGTTCAGGGTGAAGACGGCCATCTGGGTCGGCGGGCCCACCTCGGGGTCGTCGTCCCCGACGGGCAGGTACGCGACGGTGTAGCCGTGCCGCGCGGCGACGTCCCCGGCCCAGGCCCGGAACTCCTCGCGGGTCCACTCGAAGCGGTGGTCGCCGTGCCGGACGTGCCCGGCGGGCAGCGTCTCCCAGCGGACGTTGTACTCGACGTTCGGAGTGGTCACGAGGACCGTACGGGGGCGGGCCGAGCCGAAGACCGCGTACTCCAGGGCGGGCAGCCGCTCCGGGTCCAGGTGCTCGATGACCTCGCTGAGCACGGCCGCGTCGTAGCCCACGAGCCGCTTGTCCGTGTACGCGAGCGAGCCCTGCGTCAGGCGGACGCGGGAGCTCTGCCGCTCCCCCATCCGCTCCAGCCGCAGCCGCTTGGCGGCGATGTTCAGCGCCCGGACGGACACGTCCACGCCGACGATCTCGGTGTACGCCGGGTCCTTCAGCAGCGCCTGCACCAGCTGGCCCTGGCCGCAGCCCAGGTCGAGGACGCGGGCCGCACCGGCCGCGCCCAGCGCGGCGAGGATCGCCTCGCGGCGCAGCACGGCGAGCGGTACGGGCTTCTCCTCGGTGTCGCTGGACTCGTCCACGGCGTTGTCGAGCTCCTCGACCTCGCTGCCGTCGGCCTCGGCGAGGCGGACCAGCTCCAGGCGCTCCAGGGCGTCCTGGGTCAGGCGCTTGTGGCGGGCCAGGTAGCGGGAGGTGATCAGCCCGCTCTCCGGGTGCTCGGCGAGCCAGCCGTCCCCGGCGCGCAGCAGCTTGTCCACCTCGTCGGAGGCGATCCAGTAGTGCTTGGAGTCGTCGAGGACGGGCAGCAGGACGTACAGGCCGCGCAGGGCGTCGGAAAGGCGCAGCTCGCCCTCCAGGACGAGGCGTACGTACCGGGAGTCGCCCCACTCCGGGAAGGTCTCGTCGAGCGCGACCGGGGTGGCCGTGACCGAATCCCAGCCGAGCGGGCCGAACAGCCGGCGCACGAGCTCCGCACCGCCCCGGGCGGGCAGGACCGGGATCTCGATGCGCAGCGGGCGCACCTCGTCGGGCAGCTCGGGGCGAGCCGCGCACTGCCCCTTGAGCGCGCTGCGGAACACGCCGCTCAGGGCGACGGCCAGCAGTGAGGAGGCGGCGTAGGGGCGGTCGTTGACGTACTGCGCGAGCGCGGCGTCCGGGGTGCCGCCCTGGCCCTTGCCCTGGCCGCGCCGCACGAGCGCGACGGGATCCACCTCCAGGAGCAGGCCCGCCGTGCACCGCTCGTCCGTGGCTTCGGGGTAGAAGACGTGGGCGGTGCCGTGGGAGGTGGAGAACGCCTGCGTTCTACCGGGGTGCTTGTGCAGCAGGAAGCCCAGGTCGGTGGCGGGTCGCTCGGGGGAACCGGTGGTGGAGATCGTCAGGAACACACGAGCGATTGTCGCTGGTCACCGGTGGTGGGCGCGCCCCATTTTCCGGCGGCGCCCACCACCGGAGCATGCGCGGCGCCATCGCCGTCAGTCGGTGTCCGTGGCCGCCAGGATGGCGAGGCGCAGGCCGTCCGGCGAGAGGGCCGCGATGCCGTAGTCGTCGCCGTCGTGGTGGAAGAACGCGGAGTCCGCGCGGAAGTGGAACCAGGTGTACTGCTCGGCGAGGCGTTCCACCTCGCCCGCGCTCGCGTCGAACGGGAGGCCGCACAGGCCCGCGAGCGAGCGCCATGCCTGCAGCCGGCCCCAGGCCCCGTACCTGCCCGAGTTGTAGAAGCCGCCCATGGAAGCCGTGGCGAAGAGCAGGGACCAGATGTCGCCCACCGGGCGGGCGGCTATCTCGTAGCCGGCGGCGGGGCCGAGGTCCGCGACGCACTCCATGGGCAGGGTGGGGAGCAGGGCGGGCACCTGGGCGGGGGCGATGGGGCGGTCGGCCCGGAAGACCCAGGCCTCGGCGTAGCCCCAGTTGTCTTCGGCGGCGGTGACGATGAGGTCGTGCTCGTCCACCGTCACGGAGTTGCGCAGCGGGGATGCCCCGGGCGGCCGGGGGGTCGGCGGATCCAGCCGGCCGTGCCCCGGCAGGCCGCTCTTCACGCCCGAGGACGAGCCGTTCACGGTATGGCGCGTGAAGTCGGGTTCGGTCTCGAGAGGACGCCGGCGGTCGGGGAGCCAGGCCAGGGGATGGTACGTCTCCGAGCCGGGGCTCAGGGCCGGGAACACGTCCGGGTCCGCCCCGCGCAGCAGCAACTCGTGGAACAGGCACCTCCGCAGCTCGCGGAGCCAGTGGTCCTCGGCGGTGCCGGCGAAGACCGTCCGGGCGAGCACCTCGGCCGACTGGTGCTGGGCGAGCATCGTCGCCATGAGCGGCAGTTCGGCTGCCATGGATCCGGCGGCGGCCTCCTGTTCGCCGAGCAGCCGGAGCAGCAGCTCGACGCTGTCGCGGCCCGGGGTCGTGGTGAGGAGCCGCCTGAGGTAGGCGAGGCCGGTCCCGTGGATCCGGGCGGCCCGGGAGGCGGCCGCGTAGCGGGTGCTGAGGTCCGACCCCAGTGTGCGCAGATGGGCGAGGTCGCCGGCCAGGGCGTGCTGGAGGGCCTCGTCCTGCGAGATGTACTCGGGCTCGCCGTTGCTGGTCGTCAGGTCGTTCGCCGCGTCGTCGTTCACGGTGCGCCAGCCTAGCCACGGGGTGAACCGGCGCATCGGTGGGACCGGTTGGGTCGGGTGGGTCGGGTGCACCGGTTGAACCGGTTGGGGCGGGTGCACCGGTTGGATCGGGTGCACCGGCGGACCGACTGGACCGGTCGGCCAGTGCACCGGTTGGATCGGGTGCACCGGCGGACCGGCTGGACCGGTCGGCCAGGTCGGACCGGGCTACTCGGGCTCGCAGTGGCGGACGATGGACGCGATCACGTCGTCCAGCCCCTGCCCGGCGGCTTCGGGCGGCAGCACGCCGCTCGCGGCCAGGCCGATGTATCCGTGCAGGGGCGCGAAGACCGTCAGCGTCACGCGTTCCAGCTGCCCTTCGCGCACCTCGCCCCGGCGCTGCCCCTCGGCGACCAGTTCGAGGAACTGGCCGCCCCACAGCTGGGCAGCCGCCCCCAGTGCCGCCGACGCCTCGGGGCTGTGCTTGGCCGAGAACATCAGGTCGAGCAGCGCGGCGTTGCCCGTGGCGAAGCCGACGTAGGTGCGGGCCACGGCGTCCAGCTGCGCGGCGAACGTCGCGCCCGCTCCGTCCCGCGCGGTCGAGATGGCCTCGACGAGCCGCTCGAAGCCGACCAGCGCCAGGGAGTCCAGCAGGGCCTGCTTGGTCTTGAAGTGGCGGCTGGGCGCACCCGGGCTCACTCCGAGGTCGCGGGCCAGTTCCCGCAGGGAGAGCGCGCCCGCGCCCCGCTCGCGGACCGTCTGCTCGGCCCGGTCGAGGAGGGCGGCGGCGAGGTCTCCGTGGTGGTACGGGCGCTTCTTCATGCCCTCAGCCTATCCACGCGCTGATCACATTGTATGCGTTGCCTACAATGTAGACAGCGCATACATTAGGAGAAGGGACCCCCTTGCCGGACCCCTCGCCGGCCTCCCTGCCGGACCCCCCTTGCCGGCCCCCCTCCCCGAGGAGCACTCATGTCACACAAGCCCGTCGGCATCACCGTTCCCGACCTCTCCGGAAAGCGCGCCGTCGTCACCGGAGCGAGCGACGGCATCGGGCTCGGGATCGCCACCCGGCTCGCCGCGGCCGGCGCCGAGGTCCTCCTGCCCGTACGCAACCCGCGCAAGGGCGAGACGGCGATCGCCAGGATCAGGCAGACGGTCCCCGCGGCGAAGGTCCTGCTGCACTCGCTCGACCTGTCCGCACTCGACTCGGTCGCCGCCCTCGGCGAGACCTTGCGGGCGGAGGGCCGGCCGATCCGCGTCCTCGTCAACAACGCCGGCGTGATGACCCCGCCCGACCGGCAGACGACCACCGACGGGTTCGAGCTGCAGTTCGGCACCAACCACCTCGGTCACTTCGCCCTGGTGGCCCACCTGCTGCCGCTGCTGCGCGCCGGACGGGCGCGCGTGACCTCGCAGATCAGCGTCTCCGCCAACAGCAACTCCATCAACTGGCAGGACCTGAACTGGGAACGCTCCTACAAGGGCAGTCACGCCTACAGCCAGTCGAAGATCGCCTTCGGGCTCTTCGGCCTCGAACTCGACCGGCGCAGCCGAGCGGGCGGGTGGGGCATCACGAGCAACCTCTCGCATCCCGGCGTCGCCCCGACCAGCCTGCTCGCCGCGCGCCCCGAGATCGGCCGCGCCAAGGACACCGTGGGCATCAAGGTGATCCGCGCCCTGTCCGCGCGCGGCATCCTGCTGGGGACCGTCGAGACCGCGCAGCTCCCGGCCCTCTTCGCGGCGACGGCGGACACGGCGCAGGGATCCCGCTTCTACGGACCGAGCGGCCCGGGACACCTCGGCGGCCCCCCTGCCGAGCAGCGGCTCTACTCGCGTCTTCGCGGAACCGAGGACGCGCAGCGCGTGTGGAACGCCTCCGAGGAACTGACGAAGGTCTCGTTTCCCGCCGTGCGAAGGGGGGTTGAAGGGTGATGACGTATCCATCATGACAGGTCAGAGGCCGTTTTCGTAGGACGGACGGCACAGCCGATCACCCTTGTCCGGGGCTCTGCGCGGCTCGCAGAATCTCCCTCATGAATTCCACGGAGAACATCAATCACGACGCCGTGCTGCGCGCCCGGGTGGCGCTCCTCGGATCGGGCACGCTGCCCGTCCGGGAGCGGGTGGCCGCCTATCGCGTCCTCGTCCAGGTGAGTCCGTTGGCCTATCTGCCCCTGCTGGCCGTCGCGTTGTACGCGTACAGCCGTCAGGAGTTCGCCCATCGGCCCGGCATCGCGCTCGCCCTGCGCGCCGAGTCCGTCGACGCCGCGCGCCGGATGTGCGCGCTGGAACCCGGGGAGACCCAACTGCTGCTCAGCTCGCTGGTGCACTACCGCGAACGGCTGCTCCTGACGGAACCTCCGGAGGAACTGGCCGCCGTGGAAGCCGAGATGAGCGCGCTCGCGGCCTCGGGCGGTGGATCGCCGGGCGTGCGCTGGGACCTCAGCGGATCGTAGCGGCCAGCTCGGCGATGCGGTCGGGGCCGATGCGGCAGCAGCCGCCGACGAGGCGGGCCCCGGCCCGGTACCAGGCGGCCGCGGGCCAGCGGGCCGGGGCGGCCGGAGCCCGCCAGGTGGCGGTGGCGGGCTCCCAGACCGAGCCGTCGTTGGGGTAGGCCAGCAGCGGTTTGGCGGTGACGGTGGCGGCCGCTTCGAGGGCGGGCAGCACCTCCGCCGGGTCGCAGCAGTTCACGCCGACGGCGATGACCTGCGGTGACCCGGCGGCCAGGGCGAAGGCCTCGGGCAGGGGCTGCCCGGCCCGGGTGCGGCCGCCCGCCACCGTGTAGCTCAGCCAGGCGCGGGCGCCGGTCTCCGCCAGCACGGTGAGCAGGGCTTCGGCCTCGGTGGCGTCCGGGACGGTCTCCAGCGCCAGGACGTCGGGGCCCTCGGCCAGCAGCGCCGCGATCCGGGGCCGGTGGAAGTCGGCCAGCTCCCGCACGCTCAGGCCGTACCGGCCCCGGTACTCGGAGCCGTCCGCCAGCACCGCCCCGTACGGGCCCACGGACGCGGCGACCCACACCGCGTGTTCGGCGGCCCGGGCCGCCGAGTCGGCCAGCCGCACGCTGCGCCGCAGCAGGGCCGTCGTACGCTCCGGGCCGTGGCCGCGCCGGGCGAAGGCGGCGTACCCCACCTGGTAGCTCGCGGTGATCAGCACCTCGGCGCCGGCCCGCGCGTAGGCGGTGTGGGCGGCCGCCACCTGCTCCGGGCGCTCGGCGAGGACCCGGCCGGTCCAGAGGCCGCCGGACAGGTCGCAGCCCTGGTCGGCGAGCTGGTTGCTCAGCCCGCCGTCCAGGAGCACGGTCCGCCCGCCGGGGCCGGCCAGGGCCTCGGCGAGCGATCGCGGCGCGCGGGGCACGGTCGCCGTCCCGTCAGCCGAGCTGGGTCTGGACCCGGGAGGAGATCAGCTCCAGGTGGTCCAGATCGCCGAGGTCGAGCAACTGGAGGTAGAGGCGGGAGGAACCGACGGCCCCGTAGGCCGCGATCCGCTCCACCACCTCGTCCGGGGAGCCGGCCAGGCCGTTGGCCTTGAGCTCCGCCACGTCCCGGCCGATCGCGGCGGCCCGCCGGGCCACCTCCGCGTCGTCCTTGCCCACGCAGACGACGAGGGCGTTGGAGTAGACGAGGTCGCCGGGCGCACGGCCGGCCTCCTCGGCCGCCGCGCGGACCCGGCCGAACTGCCGCTCGCTGTCCGCGATCGAGGCGAAGGGCATGTTGAACTCGTCCGCGTACCGGGCGGCGAGCCGCGGGGTGCGCTTCGCCCCGTGGCCGCCGATCAGGACCGGGATCTTCTCCTGGACCGGCTTGGGCAGCGCCGGGGAGTTCTCCACCTGGTAGTGGACGCCCGCGTAGTCGAAGGTGGCGCCGGGCTTGGTGGCCCACAGGCCGGTGACGATCGCCAGCTGCTCCTCCAGGCGGGCGAGGCGCTCGGCCGGGAAGGGGATGCCGTACGCCTTGTGCTCCTCCTCGAACCAGCCTGCGCCCAGGCCCAGTTCGATCCGGCCGCCCGACATCTGGTCGACCTGCGCGACCTGGATGGCGAGCACGCCGGGAAGCCGGAAGGTGCCGGCCGTCATGAGCGTGCCCAGCCGGATCCACTTCGTCTCGCGGGCCAGGCCGGCCAGGGTGATCCAGGCGTCGGTGGGACCGGGCAGACCGTCGGCCGCGCCCATGCGCAGGTAGTGGTCCGAGCGGAAAGATCCGGTTACCTTGCTACCCATACCGTAGCACCGTCCCGAGTCGGAGAGTTGGCCTTGCAGCTAGTTTCGCGCCGACCCCTGGAGCACGCAAAAGCCCCGGCCATCCGAAGATGACCGGGGCTCTGCCGCCAGCAACCTACGCCGGCCAGGTGATCGTCTGGCCGTGCGGGGTCACAGTGATCTCGAACTTGTCCAGCGTCGGAGCGCCAGCGTCGCGCCACCGCGTGACGTGGTCTTCGATGTCATCCCACAGGCAGGCGGGGCCGTCCTGCCTGACGATCCACCGTCCACCGTCCTCGTAGAGCACAGCCCACGCCCTTGCCTCCACGTCAATCAAGACGTGTTCCGTGCGTCCATCACGGTCGAGGCTGAACCTCTGGGCGCGAGGGGCCGCAACCTGAGCGACGAATCGGGCGTCCCAGTCGTCCAGCACATCGGCGCCCAAAATCGCGGGACGCTCCACCCCCTCACTCATGTCAGGGAGGACGCCGAGCGGAGGCGGCGCCTGAGGCCGGGCGAGCATGAATGAGATCCGGCCCCCTAGGAATCGCCCGCAGGCGGTGCCGTCCTCGTTGACCGTGAGCCGCGCCAACTCGGAGGAGTACATCCAGCCGCACATGGTGGCCAGGATGACCCCGCCAGGGCGGGTCTGCTCAACCCACGCGTACGGGAGCGTGACGATCCCGCAGGTAGCGCTTACCCGGTCGTAGGGGGTTCCGTCGTTGTGGCCAAGGAGACCGTCCCCGACGATGAGATTCGGGTGGAACCCCGCCCGCGCCAGGGATACGCCGGCACGGCCGGACACATCGGCATCGACCTCGATCGAGGTCACAAGCTCCTCCCCCAGCCGATGGCACATCAGACCCGTGGAGTACGCGGTACCCGAACCGATCTCCATGACCCGGTGTCCGTCCTCCGCTAGGAGGTCTTCATGCATTCCCACGACCAGGCTCGGCATGGTGCTGGAGGACGTAGGAGATCGCGTGATCTCACCCCGGAGATCCCCAGGAACGATGGTGCCCGCGATCTGAGTGACTAGGGACTCGTCCTCGTAGCAGCGCTCCAACCACAGCGGCGCATCGGGCATGACCGGCGTCCAGGCCGTGGGGCGCCCAGGGTTGTCAACGCGCTCGAAGAATCCGCCCCGAAGGAACTCATGCCGAGGTACCGCCTCCACGGCTTCCCGCCATGACTGGGTACGAAGCTGCCCGCCGGCCACGAGCTGTGCGGCAAGGCGCGCACGCAGCTCTTGTTCCTGGGCGTTCACGACGTTGTCCTTTCGAGCAAGTCGGCCATCGCGGCGACCATAGGAAGGCCCGTTTCAGGCTCCATCCACGCCCATTGACCCGATGGATTGCATTCGAGGAACCACCATGCCCCAACCCGATCGATGGCGAAGTCGAACGCCCCGAAGACAAGCCCGAAGTGGGAGAGGTAGGCGCGCAGGGCCTCAGTGATGCCGGGCGGAGGCTCGACAACGCTGTACGCGAGCTTGTCGTAGTCCGTCCTCCAGTCCAACAGGTCGGAGTCAATGCGTACACAGAAGATCTCGTCGCCGATCACGGTCACACGAACGTCGGCAGTCTTCTCCACCCGGTGCTGAAACAGGTGAACTGTGCCGGTTACAGCCTCGTCGATCTCGTCGGCCGTCACCTCCAGCACCGCCACGCTGCACGAGGTGCCGGTCTCGTTCCGGTACAGAGGCGTCGACAGCGGCTTGTAGATCACCGATTGGTACTGCCTGATGAACTGCCGAGCCGCATCCGGATCCGACGTGAAGAGCGTGGCAGGAACGCGGAACCCTGACTCAACGGCCACGGCCAGACCGGACGGCTTGAACTCTGCGTCGCCGATGCGGTGCGGGTGATTGACGTACAGGCAGCCCGGCCGGGACGCCATGACGCCTCCCAAGCCGTATCGCGCCTGCGTGACGGCGAAGCGCGCGTCCTGGTCGTCCAGATGCGGAAAGGCGAAGCCGGAAGGCCGGCGGTAGTACATCGACCGCACACGGGATAAGTCCGCGGTCCGCGTCGGGGTCGTCAGCGACCCCTGAATGCCGTGAGGCGTCATGTAGGCCACGAGCGACAAGGTGGCGGGGAAGTCCCCGCTGTCGAACCGCACGACCGGGACATCCCGGCCGTGCAGCTCGTCAATCACCAGGTCGGCGGTGGGGTCGTCCAGATTGGTGACGACCAGAACCGGACCTGTGCGAGTCACTGGTCCGTGTCGTTACCCGTGTCGGTGTCGCCGCCGCCACCCTGTCCGTCGGACGGGTTCCCGGTGTTCGTGGCCGGGTTGGTGCCGGAGCTCGTCCCGTGGCCGGGCATCTCCATGACGTTTCCGTCGGCGCCGAAGTAGCGGCCCTTCTGGGTAACCGGGTCCAGTTCAACCTTGCCGTACGAGGGCGCGAAGGCCGGGTACGGGGTCATCCTCCGCAGGCCCCAGGGGGCCACCGTGGCGAGACCGCTCGGGAGCGGCGTACCGGTCGGCATTCGGTCCGAGTGCACGAACATTTCTACCTCCATGATCAGTGGTGGAGAAGCGTGTGTGATTGGTGCATCCGATCTAAGGAGCGGGCAGGGCCCCGACCTCACCCCGGCGAACCGGAATCCGGGCCCTGCCGCCCCTCCGCACGTCGACCGCGAACGGCCGCTCGGGCACACGTCCACCCTCCCGCCGCGCGCTGGACATAATCACACCCGGCGGGCAGGAAGTTCATCGTCGCCCGGGTTCCAACCGGTGACCGTCCTCCGCGGACGGTGTGGCGCAGGTGCCATGCGACGAAGTCTTGGGACAGACCGGCGCCGCTCTACCGCGCTCTATCCGGAGGAGAGTTCGGGGAGCACAGGAGCGGCGCCGGCCGTCGGAGGGGAGTGGACCGTCCGCCAGTCGCGACGGTCGCCGATCTTCCCTCTACTTTGGTTATGGGGGGACGTCATCAGTTGAGCCTGCCGCCCTCATCCCGCCCCGTGTCGAAGCGGTGGTGGAAGTGCTCGACTAACTGTCATTTTCACTTTCTCTCTAACGCGTTTAGGGAAAGATGAGAATGATGGTTAGTCGGGCACTTCCGACGCCAGAACAGCACTTGCGGCTACCCTGCGCGATATATGGGGCTTCGAGGTCACGTTCAGTTGCTGACGACGTTCGACCCACGCTCACAGCGCCCTTCCGCGGCTCCCGGGGAGGTTCGGACGAGGGCGACGTGAGGCGCGGCTAAGCACTTCCGCCGCCCATCCTCCGTTATCAGACCGTTACATCTTGCTCTGCCTCAGCCTCGCCTGCCGGCAGGGACGCCCACGCAATTTCAACTCGGCCGTCCACGCGATCTCGGGCCGTTCCCGACTTCGACGCATTCGGAGCCACAGTTACGGAGTCAACGAACAGAGCCAGGAATGCGCGGCGCTCGTCGATGTCCCACCTACTCCAGATGCCACCCTCCGCAAAGGGGTCGCCGTCGGTGTCACTGAACCACTCATCGAGCGGAAGGCGCGCGGCCGTCGTGGCCGACGCCGTCAGTTCCGTGATGCGGGCCGTGCAGGCCTCTTCGTGAGCCCTGTACTTCTGGATCGTGTCCTTGAACGCCTTCTTACCGACGGTGCCGTCGTAGAGGCCTTCCGCCCGGTCGGCGTACAGCGCCTCCATGCTGGCTTGGACGTGGAGAAGCTGGGCTTCCTGCTCTCCCAATTCCTCCGCAGCCTGCGGGTCGGTGCCCTGTACTGCAAACCGTCCCGCGGCGACGGACAGCCATTCAATGTCATCCGGGTCGGACGCATCGAGAGCGCCCAAGCGCGCCCACACACGCGATGCCACGACGTCGTCAGCGTGGTTCATGGTGACGCGGAGGACGTGCCTTGGCTCGTCGCCCACCGCGCGGCGCAGATTGCATACGTAGGTGCCTGTGAGCCGGGCCACGGTCAGCCCTGAGCCACAGCGACCACAGTGCGAAAATCCCCATGATCCCAATAGGGTCCGCTCGCCGGTACGGTCGCGCTGTACGGTCCGCTTGCGGCCGTCCAAGGCTCGTTGGATGTCGTACCACCGCTTGGGACTGATGAAGCCCGTGTGAGGCGCTACAGGCTGCCCGTTGTCCCGCAGGATGGTGCGCACCTTGGTATGCGGGTCCACGGGTCCGATGGCGAAGCCGGCAAGGCGCGGATCGCGGAGGATGCGGCCTACGACTGTGGGCGACCACTCGGCGTCCGCGCCGTCGGGAGCGCCGCTCTTGCGGCTCTTTTTGGCGGCTGCCAGTCGCGCCTTCGCCGCTTCCTCGTCAAGGCTGCCGTACGGCGTCCGCGCGCGCTTCTCTGTCAGCTTCGTCGCGATGGCGGATGGGTTGAGTCCGTCCTCCGCCATTTCGATCATGCGGTTGACGGTGTCGGTTGGCAGGCACTCGGGCCCAAGATCCTTGTCGCTCGTCGGCCCGGGGCTCAGCACACGAATCGTGAGCCCGTCGACGGTCACCTGATCCGCGACGAAGCCAAACGGCACGGGGCCGCTGCTGTGTGATCCCTTGGCGTTCAGCTGAGCGAAGGCGTCTCGGATGAACTTGCTCTTGTTCTTGCTCTCCTGATGCGCCAGACCGGCGATGAGGGCGAAGAACGCGACGCCGAAGGGGTTGTCGTCCGACGTGTTGATGAACGGCTCCTGCGTCGAGACGAGCGCGACGCCACACTTGGCCAATTCCTGTTGGATCTTCAGCGCCTCAGCCGCGCCCTGTCGGGTCAGACGGGAGAGCATGTAGATCACGAGGACGTCGAACTCACCCTTGCGTGCATCTTCGAGCATCCGCTCAAAGTCGGGGCGGTAGACATTAGGGTCGTAGCCGGAGAGGCCGACGTCCTCGTAGTGTCCCGTGTGCTCCCACGACGCCTGAGAGTTGATGAAGGCGATGCCCGTGTCTCGCTGCATCTTCGGGGATGCCTGGCTCTCGCTCTCGCTCTTGTGGCTCTGCCGGCCGTAAGTCCTTGCCCTGACCACGTCTTGGCCCCTGTCCCCCAGGGCGATTAGCTCCATGGGTAGATACGGTACCGGTTCTGAAGAAGGCGTCGAAGCCCAGGTCCTCGGTGGCCTTGGCGACGCTCAGGAGGGTGTCGTAGCTCGCGCCCTGCTGGGGCTCGGTGAAGATACGGAGATCCATGCCTCCATCCTGCCCCTTCGGCCCCGGCCGGGTGAATCTGAGTCAACCGGGTACTCCCCGCCTCCCGCGCCAGTGACCAGCCCGGATGGGGATCGTTGGCTCGGACGGAGCCGGACCGCCCGGCCCGTGCGCCGGCGGCTTTCGCCGGTGCGTCCACCGCCCCCTTCCGCCTCCCGGAAGGGCCAGGGCCGAGGAGGCCGCCATGTCCCAGGAGTCCGCGCCGGAGACCCCCCGGCAATCGCGTCAGGACTGTCAGACCGGGCAGGCAGCGCACGACCACGCACGCCAGGAGTCCGCGGTACCCGCCCAGGGCGGCGCACCGAAGGGCCTGCTGCAGCAGATGGAAGAGCTGATGGCGGCGCTGAACGCCGACCTCTCGCAGCTCGACGCCGACCTCCAGTCCTCCACCGACCGCAGCCCCGCCTCTCCGCTGTTCCAGGGCGGCCGCACCCCGGAGAGCGAACACCGCCCGTCCTACCGGCCCTCCTGACCCGCCGGGTCCCGCCGCGCGCGGCGGGACCCGGCGGAAACCCCCGAACCCACGGCCCCGCCGGGGCGCCCGACTCCACCGGATCACCCGGACCTGCGGAACCCCCAGGACACCCGGAACCCGCCAGGGCGTCCGACCCCACCGAGACACCGGCGGAACACCCGGGACCCCACCGGAAGACCGGGGACCCACCGGACCTCCGGAATCCCCCGGTCACCCGGAACCCGCCGGGGCGCCCGACACCCCCGGACTCCCGGGGCCCCGCCGGAACACGGGGAAGGCCGGGGCCTGCCTGAACCCTCGGGACCCCGCCGGAACACCTGGGACCCGCCGTGGCGCCCCGCCCCACCGGGACACCCGGGACCCCGGAGGAACACCTGGGACCCGCCAGAGCATCTGGCCCCACCGGGACACCTGCGAACACCCGAGACACCCGGGACCCCGCCGGGACTCCCGGGGCCCCGCCTGTACTCCGGCCGCACCCCGGGCGCCCGGAGTGCCCCGGCTCAGGCCACGCCGGAGGCGGATCCTCGCTCGCGCACGGTCAGCCGCCGCAGGATCGCCCGGACCCGGTCGCTCGACTCGTCGGCCGCGTCTATGGACTCTATGCACTGCCAGTACAGACTCTCGTCGTCCGTCCCGCAGGCCACCCCGACCAGCGCTATGCCCACTTCTCCGAGCAGCGCCTGGAGCCCGAGCAACGCCTGCCGGGTGTCCGTCACCTCGGTCAACTGCGCAGCCCGGGGCGGAAGCTCGGGCGCATAGCCCTCCCCGCACAGAGCCGCCCGGTCGAGTACCCCGCAGCCCCTGCCTCCCGCCTCACCCAGCCCCCGTGCCTCCGATCTCAGCTCCGGCGGCCCGGTGACCGCCAGCCAGCTCCCGATGCCCTGCGCGAGTGCCTGTGCCTGCCAGGCCTCGCCCACGATGTCCCATGCAGCCCCGCTCTGCGCCAGCGCGTGCCGGCCGGCTGCGATGATCCGTACCGCGTCCATATGCCGTCCCCCGTCCGCACGACATCTCGCCGTTCTCTCCACTACCCAGAGTGAGGGCAACGGGCCGGTAAAGCCAGGGGTATTCGGAAATTGTGGACACCGAAGATGGTTGTGGATATCGCCATCACTCCGAAGAGTGACGATCTGCCCCCGAAGTGCCCGGTACGGGGAACCTCAGCTCGTTCCGCTCGATCTTCGCGGCGAGCTCATCCAGCACATCGACCCCGAGCACCTCACAGAACTGCAGCAGGTAGGCGAGCACGTCGGCCACCTCATCGGCCACTCTGTGCGCGGTCTCCGGCTCCTCCATGACCGCGGCGGACTGTTCGGGTGTCAGCCACTGGAAGATCTCCACCAGTTCGGACGCCTCGACGCTCAGCGCGACCGCCAGGTTCTTCGGCGTGTGGAAGGGTTCCCACCCGCGCGCCGCGGCGAACTCGGCGAGCCGCCGCTGGAGCCGGTCGATCCGCTCGCCGGCCCCCTCCCCCTCCCCTGCCACCCCTGCCACCCCGCTCCCCTCCCCTGTCACTCCACGCTCTCCGCTCGTGCGCCGCTCTTCGCTCATGCGCCCAGGTCTACCACCGACACCCCCGGCACGCCCCGGGCGGCCGCCGCGCAGGCCTCGCCCGCCGAGGCCGCCAGCCTGACCTGCCCGCGCGCGCACGCCAGTACGGCCAGCCTCAGCAGTTCGGCGGTCTGCCGGCCGTCCAGGTCCCGGTCGAAGCCGTCGGCGAGCACCGTCAGCGCCTGGCGCGCGGTGGGCAGTTCGCCCGCCGGATCCACATCCAGGACCCCCGGCCCGGTCAGCAGCACCAGCGCGAGGGCGAGGAAGCGCAGCTCGCCCGCGCCCAGCCGGGCCAACTCGGTGGCGGGCCGGTCCGGGCCCCGGTCCAGCAGGCCGGTGACCGGGCCGCCCTCGGGAGCCCGTACGTCCAGTCCGGCCACCCACCCCGCGCAGCCGGTACGGGCGGCCCCGGTCAGCAGCCCGTACCGGGTGCCGCACTCCAGCCGGGTCCGGCGCAGTACGTCGGCCAGATTGGCGCAATCGCCCAGCAACCGCCCCTCCCCCGGTTGGACCGGCTCCCGCATCCGCTCCGGGCGGGGGTCGCAGGGGAACACCGAGCGCAGCGCGACCACGACCTGCTCGGCGGCGGCCAGCACCTGCCGCTGCCCCTCGGTGGACCCGGCCACGCGCAACGGGAGCAGCGCGGTCCCGAGGCGGTCGTCGGGCAGCGGTGCCCGGGTGACCCCGGTGGCCCCACCGGTCAGCCAGGCCGCCTGGACGGACCGTCGCCCGGGGTCGCGCAGTGCGGTGGCGAGGAGGACCTGCCCGTCCACGGAGAGCCGTTCACCGACGATCCGCAGCTCGGGCTCCGCCTGGACGGCGAGGTCGAGCCGGACCGGCCCGGCGGGGCCGTCGACCGTACAGCCGATCCGGAACCCCCGGCGACGCTCGGCGTCGGGCACCGCCAGGTCGGGGATCCGGGCCCGGGCGTCGGGGAACACCTCGCCGAGGGTGGCCCCGCCGCCGAGGGCGGCCAGGGCCCCATAGGCCTCCAGCGCCTGGGACTTGCCGCTCCCGCTCGGCCCGGCGAAGAGGGTGACGGGCCCCAGGGCGAACCGGGCCCCACGGTGCGCTCCATAGGCGGAGAGCCGCAACTCGGTGACGGCGGGCCTCAAATGCGGGGCGCCTGCGGCGGGCGAAGCCGGACCCTGCGCCCGAACGGAGCCCCGGGCCACCCCCTGCCCCCCGGCCGACCCCGCCCCCTGAGCCGGAACCTGCCCAGGGGCCGGAGCCGGGGCCTGAGCCTGAGCCGACGCCGGGGCCGGAACCCGGCTCGCAGCTAACCCCGGACCCGCGGGCACCGCGGTAGCCGCAGGGGCGGCGGGCACGGCGGAAGTGGCGTAGCCGGGCGGCACCTTGGCGGACACAGCGGATGGAGCAGAGGCAGCAGGCCCGGCCGGCGCGGCGGCGGACACGGAGGAAGCAGCGGAGGCAGCAGGCCCGGCCGACGTCAAGGCCGGCACAGCGGAAGCCACGCAGGCGACAGGCCCGGTCGGCGTCAAGGCCGGCACGGCGGAAGCAGCAGAGGCGGCCGGCTCGGCCGGCACTGGGGCGGGCGCGGCTAAGGCCGCAGGCGCGGGCCGCGCGGCGGGAGCCGCAGGCGCGGGCCGCGCGGCGGGCGGGGTCGCCGGCCGCGTGGCGGGGGTCCCGGCCGCGGACCGCGTGGTGGGCCGGGGCGCGGGAGTTGGGGAGGCGGGTGTGGGGGTGGTGGGGGGTGAGGTCATGCGCGGGACGGTACGGGCCGCCGGACCCCCCGTGGGTCCGGCGAACCGTTCCGTCCGCGGGACCTTCCTACGATCGGGGGACGGCCGCGGCCGCGATCCCCTCCACCTCGGTCCCGACGGGCGCCAGCAGGAAGACGTTCCGGTCGACCCGGTGCATCCCGCTGCCCAGCCCGAAGACCACACCGCTGCTGAAGTCCAGGATCCGCTTGGCCACTTCGCCGTCCGCGCCCGTGAGGTCCAGCAGCACCGGGATCTGCGCGATCAGGTACTCCGCCACCTCCCGCGCGTCCGCGAAGACCTGGACCCGGATCACCACGAAGCGCCGCTGCTCCGCCGCGGACGCCCCCGGAACCGTGGGGATCGTGCGGTGATCCACCCGGGAGGGCCACTCATTGCGACTCCGCAGGGGGACCACCTGCGCGAGCCCCTCCCACTGTTCGTCGGTGACGTCGTACCTGCTCACCAGGCCGCCTCGGCCTTGCGCTTCATGTGCATCCCCCCATCCTCTCGCGTTTCACCCGTTCAGCCCAACACCGACACGAGGCAGCTGAGACACCCCGGCGACCGGCTCCATCGACCGACCCCGGCCGCGATCGCGACCGCGACCCCCGACTACCCCCCACCCCACTCGGTAGGTTAGGTTAGGCATACCTAAGTACGCGCCACCTCGCCACTCGGGACCACGGAGATCCACATGCACCTGCCCCTGCCTCTGCCTCTGCCGCTGCCCACCGACGCCGAGCGGGTCCGGTCCGTCCTGGCCGCCGCGCACTCCATGACCGTCGTCACCGACGGGCAGCGCACGGAGATCCGCCACCTCGACGGCACCGATCCCCTGGGCCGCCTGCACCTGCACCCCTTCGAGCCCGGAGGCCGCGCCGAGTACCGCCCCGCGATCCGGCTGGAGTTCACGGACATCGCGCCCACTCCGGTACGGGACCGCGTGCGCGCCCGGGTCACACTCGTCGGCCGCCTGCTCACTCCGCACACCGACTTCGCAGCGGAAGGGGCCGACTCCACCTGCGTGGAGTTCGGCCGGGCCGTCCTGGAAACCGCCGACGGTGCCCGCTCGTACGTCGGGCTCGACGAGCTGGACGCGGCCCACCCCGACCCGCTCGCCTTCTACGAGGCCGGGATGCTCACCCATCTCCTCGACGACCACGCCGAACTCGTCACCCTCCTGCTGCGCCTGGTCCGGCCGCGGCCGGCGGCGGAGGCGGGCGCCGGGTCCGCCGTCCTGCGCGCGCTGCCCGTCGCCATGGACCGGTACGGGATCACCCTGCGCCTGGAAGAGCGGCGCGGCCACCGCGACGTACGGATCCCCTTCCCCTCCCCGCTCGACGACGTGGAGCAGTCCGGGGCGCAGATCCAGGCCCTCTTCAGCGCGGCCCGGCGCAGCTCGCACCGCAACACCCTGCCCGCCTGAGGAAAAGCCGCCAAGGGCCCCAAGGCCGCCAAAGCCGCTCCGGAACGAGCAATTCCGGAAAAGGGCGTCAAAAGAGCGCCGGAACCCGGAACAACGATCCCCCGGCCACCTGTTGGGATGATCATGAAGGCAATCACATACACCGCATACGGAACGCCTGACATCCTCGCCCTCACCGAGGTTCCCGAGCCCAAGGTCGCGCCGGGAGAGGTCCTCGTCCGCGTCCGGGCCGCCGGAGTGAACCCGGTGGACTGGAAGCTCGCCTCCGGTTTCCTCGATTCGATCCTCGAAGTCCGCTACCCGGTCATACCCGGCTGGGACGTCGCCGGCGTCGTCGAGGCCGTTGGCGAGGACACCTTCGACTACGCCGTCGGCGACGAGGTGTACGGCTACGTCCGCAAGGAGTGGGTGGAACTGGGCGCGTACGCCGAGCTGGTCTCCGCCCCCGTCCGCACCATCGCCCGCAAGCCGCGCGAGCTGACCTTCGAGCAGGCCGCCGGCATCCCGCTGGCCGGGCTCACCGCCTATCAGTCGCTGACCCGCGCGGGGCTCCGGGCCGGCGAGACCGTGCTCATCCACTCCGCCGCGGGCGGCACCGGCTCCTTCGGCGTGCAGATAGCCGTCGCGCTCGGCCTGCGCGTCATCGGCACGGCCGGCGCGCACAACCACGACTACCTGCGCTCGCTGGGCGCCGAGCCGGTCCTGTACGGCGAGGGCTTCGCCGACCGGGTCCGCGAGCTGGCGCCCGAAGGGGTGGACGCCGCCCTGGACTTCTTCGGCGACGACGTCGTCCCGGTGCTCCAGTCCCTGGTCAAGGAGCGGCACCGGGTGGTCTCCATCGCCGACCCCACCGCGGCCGCCCAGGGCGCGCACCAGCTGTGGGTCCGTCCGGACACCGCCGACCTGACCTTCCTGGCCGAGCTAGCGGACAAGGGCGAGCTCACGGTCAACGTGGAGCACGCCCTGCCGCTCGCCGAGGCGGCGAAGGCCTGGGAGCTGAGCGCCACGGGCCGCACCCGCGGCAAGATCGTCCTCACGGTCTGAGGCAATACCCGGGAACCGGGGCCCGGGAAGCGGAAAGCGGGAAACGGGGAACGGGCCCCGGGGCCCGGGGAACGGCCGCCGCACACGGACGTGCCGCCGGAGCGTTTCGCTCCGGCGGCACGTGGTCCCGTAGCCGCTCAGGAGGTGATCGGCGGGGCCGTCCCGCCGCCGCCCGCCGGCCCGAGCGAGGGGCCGACCGCCCGCAGGGCGCCCGGTGAGCGCCCCTCGCCCCAGCCGATCTCCCGCCGGTAGCTGCCGAGCAGGCCGCGGCCGGCGAGGGCTTCCTCGTCCCGTGCGGCCGGGTCCTCGGGGACCGGCCGGGTCAGCGGGTGCACGAACAGCGCGTCCACCGGGCAGTTGGCCTCGCACAGGAAGCAGGTCTGGCAGTCCTCCTGCCGGGCGAGCAGCGGGATCCCCTCCGGCCCCCGCTCGAAGACGTCGGTCGGGCAGACCTCCACGCACTTGTCGCCGGGGGTCCCCCCAGGCCGAAGGCCGAGGGGGCGATGCACCGCTCGGCCGACACCAGCTCGATCATGCGACCAGCTCCGCCGGCCGCGTCCACACCCGGTCGAGCCCGCCCGTCACGATCCGGTGGTGCTGCGCCGGGTCCTGCCCCGGATGGTCGAGCCGGCGGGCCATCCCGCGGCTCTCCGTGCGGGCCAGCGCCGAGGCGTACATCCAGCGGGCGTGCGCCGTCATGGCCGCCGCCTGCCGGACCTTGACGAGCCCGGTGCCCTCCCCGCGGACGGAACCGCGCAGCTGCGCCCAGACCTCGTCGAGGGCGCCGAGCGCGCCGGTGAGGACGGGGCCGCGCCGCAGGTAGTTCTTGTCGTACGGCAGCACTTCCTCCTGGACGAGCCGTACGAGTTCCCGTGCCTCCCCGGGCCCGGCGGCGGACCCGGCGTCACCGGTCGGCCGCAGGCCCGCCCCGCCGGCCCCGGTGACCGGCCGGAAGGCGGCCCGGCCCGAGCCCAGCGAGCGGGCGTACCGGGCCGCGCCGGCCCCCGCCCAACTGCCCGAGGACATCGCCCAGGCGGCGTTGTGGCTGCCGCCTCCGGTGAAGCCCCCGCAGATCTCCTCGCGGGTGGCCGCGTCCCCGGCGGCGTACAGGCCGGGGACCGTGGTCGAGCAGTCGTCCCCGGTGATCCGGATCCCGCCGGTGCCGCGGACGGTGCCCTCGGCCAGCAGGGTGACGGAGAAGCGGTCGGTGAAGGGGGCGATGCCGAGCCGGTCGAAGGTGAGGAAGAAGTTCGGCTGCGCGAGCCGCATCGCGGCCTGCGCCGTGGCGTCGGCCCGGTCGAGGCGGGCGAAGACCCGCGCTCCGGTGAGGAGTTCGCGGGCGATGGCGGAGCGCCCGCCCTGGCTGGCGGCGCCCTCCAGTACCTCGCCGTCCTCCCGGTAGAAGGTGGCGAAGGTGTAGAAGGCCGTCTTGGTGACGGAGGTGCCCTCGGGGGCGATCCCGTAGGAGTTGGAGAACTCCATGCCGGACAGCTCGGCCCCGGCCTCGGCGGCGAACAGTGCGCCGTCCCCGGTGTTGGTGTTGGTGCCGAGCGCGCCGCTGAGGAAGGCGCAGCCCCCCGTGGCCAGGACGACGGCGCCGGCCCGGACCCGGTAGGGCTCGCCGGCCTGGCGCCGGTATCCGGCGGCGCCCGCGGCGGCGCCGTCCGCGTCGGTCAGCAGCTCGGTGACCGGGCTGTGGTCGAGGATCCGGACCCCGGCGCGGCGGATCCGGATGCGCATCCGCCGCATGTACTCGGGCCCCTGGAGGCCGCCCCGCAGCGGACTGCCGTCGGGGCCGGCCGGGAAGGGGTAGCGCCCTTCGTCGGCCAGCTCGTTCATCCGGGCGTACGTCTCGTCGAGGACCCGGGACATCCACCGCCGGTCGGCGAGGTACCCGCCGAGCCCCTCGCGGCTCGCCATCGCCGCCTCGCGGGCCGCCGGCTCCGGCGGGACGTACCAGACGCCGGTGCCGCCGGCGGCCGTCGCCCCGCTGGTGCCGCAGTAGCCCTTGTCGGCGAGGACCACCGAGGCCCCGGCCCCGGCCGCCTTGAGTGCGGCCCAGGTGGCGGCGGGGCCGCCGCCGACGACGAGCACGTCGGCGACGTGCTCGCTCACGCCCCGGCTCCGCGGTCGGCCGCCGCTGCCGCCGCCGTGTAGCGGTTGGCGGGGCGCGCCAGTCCGTAGTTCTCGCGCATGGTCCGGCCGCTGTATTCGGTGCGGAAGAGCCCGCGGCGCTGCAGGATCGGCACGACCTGGTCGACGAAGTCGGTGAGCCCGGTGGGGAGTACGGGAGCCATGATGTTGAAGCCGTCCGCCGCCCCCTGGGTGAACCACTCCTCCAGCTGGTCGGCGATCTGCTCCGGCGTCCCCGCGAAGACGCGGTGGCCGCGGCCCGCGCCCAGGCGGGCGATCAGTTCGCGCAGGGTGAGGCCCTCGCGGCGGGCGAGCTCGGCGACGAGCGTGAAGCGGCTCTTGTTGCCGTTGACGTCCCGTTCCTCGGGCAGCTCGGGCAGCCCGCCGTCGAGCGGCAGCCCGCTGAGGTCCACGTTCAGCATGCTGGAGAGCTGCGCGAGGCCGTACTCCGGGATCTGGAGCTCGGTCAGCTCCTGCTCCAGGGCCCTGGCCTCGGCCTCGGTGGAACCGATGACGGGAGCGATGCCGGGCAGCACGAGCAGCTGGTCCTCGGAGCGGCCGTACTTGGCGAGGCGGGACTTTAGGTCCTTGTAGAAGGTCTGCCCGTCGGCGAGGGTCTGCTGGGCGGTGAAGACGGCCTCGGCGTACTGGGCGGCGAACTCCTTGCCGTCCTCGGAGGACCCGGCCTGCACGAGCAGCGGGTGGCCCTGCGGGGGGCGGGGCACGTTGAGCGGTCCGGCGACGCCGAAGTACTCGCCGCGGTGCGCGGCCGGGTGCAGCTTGTCGGTGTCGGCGTAGACGCCGCCCTCCTTGTCGAGGACGATCGCGTCGTCCTCCCAGCTGTCCCAGAGCTTGGTGGCCACGTCGAGGAACTCGCGGGCCCGCTCGTAGCGGAGGTTGTGCTCCAGGTGCTCGTCGCGGTTGAAGTTGCGGGCCTCGTCGGCGCTGCCGGAGGTGACGATGTTCCATCCGGCGCGGCCGCCGCTGATGTGGTCGAGGGAGGCGAACTTCCGGGCCAGGTTGTAGGGCTCGTTGAAGGTGGTGGAGACGGTGGCGATGAGCCCGATGTGCTCGGTGACGGCGGCGATCGCGGAGAGCAGGGTGAGCGGCTCGAAGCCGCCGACGGCGTTGTAGCGGGCCTTGCCCCAGAGGGCGACCCCGTCGGCGAAGAAGATCGAGTCGAGCCGCCCGCGCTCGGCGGTCCGGGCCAGTTCCTGGAAGTAGCGCAGATCGGTGATCCGCTCGGGGCTGCTGGAGGGGTGGCGCCAGGCGGCGTCGTGGTGCCCGGCGTTCATGAGGAAGGCGTTGAGGTGGAGGGTCCGGGGTGCGGTCATTTCTTGTCCTCGGTGGGAAGTTGGGCGCGCGGCGCCCGCAAGGGTGGTCGTGGCGGGCCGGGCGGCCCGAGCGGCCGGGGGCCGGGGGGCAACAGCCGGGGGGTCAGCGGCCGGGGGATCGCCGCCTCAGGACGGGACGCGCCACGTGCTCAGGCGGCGTTCGATCGCGACGAGGACCTGGTTGAAGGCGAGGCCGATCGCGGAGATCGTGACGATGCCCGCGTACATCTGCGGGATCGCGAAGTTGAACTGCGAGGCGTTGATCAGGTAGCCGAGCCCCGCCTTCGCGCCGATCATCTCGGCCGCGACGAGAACCAGGATGGAGACGGCCCCCGCCAGCCGGATGCCCGTGAAGATGACCGGCACCGACGCCGGCAGAATCACCTTCTGGAACAGCTTCGGCGTGGACAGGTCCATCGAGCGGGCCAGCTTCACCAGGGTCGGATCGGCGTTGCCCACGGCGCTGATGGTGTTCAGCAGGATCGGCCAGACGCAGGCGTACACGACGATCGAGACCTTCGAGGTCTCCCCGATGCCCAGCAGCAGGACGAACACCGGCAGCAGCGCGAGCGCCGCCGTGTTGCGGAAGACCTCCAGCAGCGGCCCGAGCAGCGCCGCGACCGGCTGGTACCAGCCGATCAGCAGCCCGAGCGGGACCGCGACGGCCACCGCGATGCCGAATCCGCCGAAGGAGCGGGCCAGGCTGGCCCGGCTGTGCTCGGCGAGCTGCCCGTTGCCCAGCAACTCCCACCAGGCCTTGGCCACCTCGCTGACCGGCGGCAGGAACGTCGCGTCGACGAGCCCCAGCCGCGGCGCCGCCTCCCACAGGGCCAGCAGCGCGAGGATCGCCGCCGAGCGCAGCGCCACCGCCCGCAGCCCCCGCAGGACGCGCACGGCCGGGGTCGCGGCCGGTCGCCGTACGGGGGGCCGCGCGGGGGTCCGCTCGGGGGTCCGAACCTCCGGCGGCGCGAGGTCCCGTACGGCTGTCGCCGCCACGTCCGCTTTGACGTCCTGCTCCGCCTCCACCGCTGCTTCCACCGTCGTGCTCATACGGCGACCTCCTCCTTCTCCAGTTGCTGGGCGCGGGCCACCTCGTCGTGGAGCAGGGTCCAGATCTCGTGGCGGTAGCGGGCGAACTCCGGGCTGGAGCGCAGGTCTTCGCCGGTGGCCCCGGCGGCCCGGTCGCCGAACGACACCGGGACGACCTGCTTGACCCTGCCGGGGCGGGAGGTGATGACGGCCACCCGCTGCCCGAGGTACACGGCCTCTTCGATGCCGTGCGTGATGAACACGATCGTCTTGCCGGTGCTCTGCCAGATCCGGCGCAGTTCGTCCTGGAGGGATTCGCGGGTCTGCGCGTCGAGCGCGGCGAACGGCTCGTCCATCAGCAGCACGTCCGGGTCGTACGCGAGCGAGCGGGCGATGGCGACCCGCTGGCGCATGCCGCCGGACAGTTCGTGCGGGTGCCGGTCCTCGAATCCGGTGAGCCCGACGAGGTCCAGGAACTCGCGCGCCTTCGCCGCGCGTTGGCGACGCGGGACGCCGGTGGCCTCCAGGCCGAACTCGATGTTGCCCAGCGCGGTGCGCCACGGCAGCAGCGCGTACTGCTGGAAGACGATGCCCCGGTCGAGCCCCGGACCGGTGACCGGCTTGCCGTCGAGCAGGATCCGGCCGGAGGTGGGCGGGGTCAGGCCGCCGAGCAGGTCCAGGAGGGTGGACTTCCCGCAGCCGCTGGGGCCCACGACGACCACGAACTCGCCCGCCTCGATCTCCAGGTCCACCCCGTCGAGGGCGGTGAACTCCTCCTTGCTCCTCCTGTTCTTCTTGTCCTTCGTCGGGAAGGTCTTCGTCACGGAGTCGAACACGATCTTCGCCATGGCAGCCCGTCAGCCCTTCCCGTGTCCGTTGAACTCGTTGGTGTAGAGGTCGGCCGCCTTGAGCTGGCCCTTCTTGATCTCGCCCCGGTCGCCGAGCCAGTCGAGCCAGAGCTGGAAGGACTTGTCCTGGATCCGGCCGCCCGTCTCGGCGACTCCGTAGGAGCGCCAGAACTGCAGGGTCGCCGTGTCCTCGTTGCGGCCGCGCTTCTTGACGATCTCCGTCATCCGCGCAATGGCCTCCTCGCGGGGAGTGGTGCCGGACCACTCGATGGCCTTGGCCACCCCGGTCACGAACGTCCGTACGGTGTCCGGGTTCTGCTTGATGAAGCGCTCGGTCATGATGTAGGTCCCGGCGCTGAACGGGCCGAGCAGTTCCACGTCGGTGAACAACGGGCGGATGCCGCCGGTCGCGAGTGCCTTGTCGCGCAGGACTCCGGTGAGGACCCCGACCTCGATCTGCTTCGCCCGCAGCGACTGTTCGGTGTTGACGGGCGGAACCACTAGGGGCTCGACCTTGGCCGCGTCCTCCTTGGAGAGGCCGCCCCGGCTCAGGTAGATGTCGAGCAGCGCCTGGTAGTGGGCGCCCAGGGTGTTCATGCCGACCTTCTTGCCGATCAGGTCGCGGGCGGAGCGGATCGGGCTGTCCTCCAGTACGTAGTAGCCGCCGTAGGAGTACTGGTCGGAGCCGTAGGAGGAGATGACGGCCTTGATCGGGGCCTTGGTGGAGGCGAGCTTGATGACCGCGCCGTTGAAGGCGCTGCCGAAGTGGGTCTGGCCGGTGGCGGCGGACTGGATGTCCTGCGGGCCGCTGATGGTGTTGCCGACCCAGTCCAGGGTCACGTCGCCGAGGTAGCCGAGGTCGGCGGCGAGCTCGGGGAGCGTGACCGCGCCGACGGCGCCCTGGTACTTCAGGGAGGTGATCTGCGCGCCGCCGGAACCGCCGTTGGCGGTCGCCGTCCCGCAGCTCACCGCGGCCGCCGAGATGCCGAGCAGGGTGAGGAACTGGCGTCGGGAGGTACGGGTGGTGGTGAAAGCTGCGGACATCGCGATTCCTTGTCGATCCGGGTCGGGCGGGTGAGGCGGGGCCTGCGGGTGATGCGGGTCGGTAGGGGCGTGCGGGTCGGTAGGGGCGTGCGGGTCGGTCGGGGCGTACGGGTCGGTCGGGGCGTACGGGTCGGTCGGGGCCGTACGAGGGTCAGCGCGCGGCGGCGAGCGCGGCGGCCTGGGCGGCGCGCAGGGCCTCGGCGAACTCGTCGACGGCCTGGTACAGGTCCAGCTCCGCCTCCGGGCGCAGCCGGTCCGGGCCGGCCCCGCGCTCGACGGAGGAGTCCAGGACGAAGCGGCCGGCGGTGACGTGCCGGGCGCCGAGCGCGGCGAGGACCGGGCGCAGGGCGTAGTCGATGGTCAGGACGTGGGCGAGGCTGCCGCCGGTGGCCAGCGGGAAGACCGTCTTCCCGGCCAGCCCGTCCTGCGGGAGCAGATCGAGGAAGGCCTTGAGAAGTCCGGTGTACGAGGCCTTGTAGACGGGGGTCGCGATGACGATCCCGTCGGCTTCGGCGACGGCTTCCAGGGCCCGGCGGATCTCCGGCTCGCCGCGGCGTGCGGCGAGCAGGTCGGCGGCGGGCAGCTCCCGGACGGCGAGCTGCGCGGTCTCGAACCCGGCGTGGTTCAGGCGGCGCAGTACGTGGTCGGCGACGACGTCGGTACGGGAGTGGAGGGACGGACTGCCGGTGAGGGCGAGCAGCTTGGGCACGGAGCGCTCCTTGAAGCTGACGGAGATGGGGAGACGGGGAGACGGGTGGTTCAGGGGCGTTCGGGGCGTTCGGGGTTCTGTCCGGCTCAGGCTTCGGGGGCGGAGGCGGAGGTGGAGGCTCCGGACGCGATGCCGAAGGCCGGGTCCGGCACGGTCTCCGGGCTGATCAGCCGGGACGGGACCCCGTCGGGGCCGACCGGGACGTCTCCGTCGACCGTCACGCGGCGCAGGGTGCGCTCGTGGTCGTCGGAGTCGTCGACGCCGTAGTGCTGGGTGGCGCGGTTGTCCCAGATGGCGACGTCACCGGCCCGCCACTGCCAGCGGACGGTGTTCTCGGGGAGCTCGATGTGGGCCTGGAAGAGGTCTTGGAGGAGACGCGAGTCGCGGCCGGTGAGCCCGTTGATCCGCTGGACGAAGTTGCCGAGCAGCAGGGTGCGTTCGCCGGTCTCGGGGTGGACCCGGACCACCGGGTGCTCGGTGAGGAACTTGGTCGAGGTGAACACCTCGCGGTACTGGGCCAGGGCCTCGGGCAGGGCATCGGGCTTCAGAGCCGCGTAGTCGTACTCGTTGGAGTGCACGGCGCGCAGGCTGTCGGCGAGGACGCGCAGCGGCTCGGGCAGACCGGCGTACGCGGTGGCCGTGTTGGCCCACAGGGTGTTGCCCCCGTACGGCGGGATGGTGACGGCGCGCAGGATGGAGAAGGCGGGGTAGGCGGGGACGAAGGTGACGTCCGTGTGCCACTGGTTGGCGCGGGCCCCGTGGTGGGAGTCGATGCCGAGCGCGTAACGCCCGTCGGCGGAGGGCACGGTGGGGTGGGCGACGGGCGCGCCGAGCAGCTGGGCGAAGGCCTCGTGCCCGTCTTCGTCGAGGTGGTCCTGACCGCGGAAGAAGACGACCTTGTGGGCGAGCAGCGCGGCCCTGATACCGGCGACGGCCTCGCCTTCGAGCTCGCCGCCGAGCCGGACCCCACCGATCTCGGCGCCTATGCGGCCGCCGATCTTGGTGACGGTGAGGTCGGTGCGGGTGGCAGTGGACATGAGGGGCTCCTTGTTTATTTCCGCAGAGGTAGAAATGAGGGGAAGCGAGGACGACGGAGATCCGGCCGGGGAAGACGGACTACGGACGGGTGGGACGGGTACGACGTCCGGCGGGCGGCCGAATCGGCGGGGTACGACGTCCGGCGAGCGGACGGGCGGGCGGGAGCCGCAGGGCAACGAGGTCCGACGGGTGAAAGCCGGAAGGCAACGAGGTTCGACGGGTGAGAGCCGGCCGCCGGCGAGGTTCGACGGGGAGCCGTCGGCAGGCGACGGGTGTGAGCGGGCGGCGCTCGGAGACGATCGGCCTGAACCACGGAGCCCCACCGCCATCCGCCGGTGAGACGGCGCGCGAGCCCCTACGCACACTCCGGACGACGGGGCACGAACGCCCAGCCACTCGGGGACTCAGAGGCTCAAGGACTCAGAGACTCAGGGGCAGAGACGCTCAGGGGCGCAGACGCTCAGGAACTGCGCGGGGCCGTACAACGACGGCCCTGACACTCGCCCGGCGCGGTACAGAGGCCGGGGGTGTGGAGCCGCGGGGCGAGGAACTCGGTCGCGGTCATGTCCCGGAGACTGCCAGCGCCCCCACCCCCGGTCAACCCCGTTGAACACGCTCGCCGCCGCCCCCGGGAGCCCGCCCACACCCCCTGCGACCTGCTCTTTCACCGATCCAGCTACCCCGGCCACAACTGGAATCCGTGGCCGTATTTCACGCCGCCGCAATGGAGCTGCCACGCCACCGCGACGGACGGGGACAACGGGCCGGGGCAAGGGAAGGCCTGCTCAGCGCGCTGATCCGGACCCTTGACCTGCTCCGCGAACTCCGCGAGGTGGCCGGCGACCGCGAGCGCTACAGGCAGCGGAGCGTCGCGCCACACGCGGGACCCGTCGTACTCCCGGTAGCGTCTCTGATCAGCTTAGTGATCCTGTGCCAGACATAGCGTCTGGTTCGAGGATGTGTTCCCACCGTGGAGGGGTGGCATGGGCGTAGAGGTGGAATCCCGCGCCCAGTGCCGCTCCTCGTGGCCGGTGTCGGCTGGTGGTGGGTGTGCTGATCGTCGTCACGTCCTGGTGCCGGTGGGCTGCGCGGGGCAGCCGTCTCCGGTCCGTGTGAGCGTGTCCCTCCGGACGCTGGCCTGCCGGGCCCGAAGGCCCGACGGGGGAGGGTGTCCGGCGTCGCCTGGGCGTCGGACGTGTTTGCTTGTGCCGGGTGGGCCCGGTCTTGGACCGGTCCCGTCGGCTGGTCTTCGGGGCGGTGGGTGTGATGACGGCGCCCGCTTCGAGCGTGTCGAGGACCGCGCGGATGGTCATGGCGCCTGTAGTGCGGTCGGTGACGGTCTTGGTTTGGTGGGCCAGGCCGCGTGCTGCGATGCGCTGCCAGGCGCCCTGGTCGCGGTCTCCCTGCCAGCCGCAGTCGATATTCGGGCAGGTGGCCCATTTCCAGCCGGGTGTGGTGGGCCGGTCGGGGGCTTTGCGGTGCCGCAACGGCGTGAGGCATCGCGGACAGTGTTTGGAGGTGTTGCGGGCGGGGACGGTGACGACGGCGATGCCCGTCTCGGCTGCCACGTGCCGCATCCGCTCCACGATCTGCCCGCGTACCTGCTGGGAGAGCCGGGTGTTCATGGTGCGGCCCATGCCGCGGGCTTCCATCGAGCGGAGGTCCTCGACATAGATGACAGTCGCCCCTGCCGTGACGGCCTGGTCCACTGCCCACCGGGCGGCCGCCCACGCCAATGCGTCGTTGAGGTTGGACCGGCGCGCGGAGACGTGCGCGATCTCGTCGCTCAGAATGGTGTGTTTGGCGGCCAGCGGGTGCTGTTCGTCACCTGTGGTGAGCCGTTTGTAGTGGCTGGCCTTGGCGTGCAAGTACTCGCCCTGCCGCCGTAGACGGTGCTGTTTCGCGAGGACTCCGGCCGTCCGGAACATTGCCCCGGATCCGAGTGCGCTGATCCGCCCGTCCTCGTGCAGCCGGGCCGCGCCTGCGGACAGCAGGGTGTTCAGCCCCCAGTCCACACCGAGCGCCACCGTATGCCCGCTGCGGGCCGCTTTCGGCACCGGGTGGGTGTAGGCGAGATCGGCGCGGACGCGGCCCTGGTGGAGGCGGAGGGTGGGCAGGTGCAGCACCGCGCCCGCCGGGACCGTCGCGGGCAGCGTGATGGGGCAGGACACCCACGTCCAGTCCCGGTAGGACCGCGGGTCTGCCCGGGTGGGAAGCTGCAAGCGCAACAGCGCACGGCCCGGCTCATTCGCCCGTTCGATGGTGGCCTGCTGCCCGTCGCACGCCGACAGCAGCAACAACCGCGCTGCCGTGGGCGCGGCCTCCATCTCGAACAGATCGGCGGGCATCCGGTCGTGCTTCCTGGCGAACGCGGCGATCTGCCGAGTGCGGGAGGTGATGACACTGGACGGCAGATCCCGGCCGCCCGACACCGCCTCACGCACCGCGTCCCACTCCTCGGGCGTACGCCTGCCGGGATCGGCGGGCCACACCTTGAGTACCCCGGTGGTCAGGTCGGCGCGCCACTTCGCCGACCGCAGCAAGCGTCCGGCCTGCTCCTGTGCCATGCGGACGATCCGGTCATTGACCCGAATACCTTCGGGCGGCGAGCCGCCCCAGCCCAGACGACGCAGAGCCATCCACGCGTTCGACGGCAGCTTCCGCCCGGCCGCGTCCTCCCCGCATGCCAGCACATCCACATCGGCGGGCTTCCACCGGTCGGCCAGCAGCTCCGTGACCATGGCGGTCACCAGTCCGGCGGCCCAGCCGACCCGCTCCGCCAGCACGGAGACCGCCAACAGCTCACCGGTCTCCTCGTCCACGCCCGTCCGCAACACACCACGGGCACAAGCAGTCCGGGCGGCCTGACCCACGGCGAGCGACACCTTGCGACTCAACGCCCACCTCCCTGCCGCCAGTGCTGTCATCCGATCAACGACACCACGCGCGAAAGGTCACCCATTCGACCCACGAACCCACATCCGGCACCCCACACCGCACGGACACCGCGGCGAACACAACACAATCACTACGGATCCCTGAGGAACTACGTGAGCCTCCGCGCGACCGTCCTGCTCGCCCCGCTCTTCCGTGACCCCTCCCGACTCACATGAGAGGGGGAGATCACATCCGGTGGTTATAGGTCGTTCACAAGGACCCCCCTAACATTCGAGCCATGACGGTCCTGCCTGATGACGGGCTCTCCTTGGCCGCCGAATTCCCTGACGCGACGCATGAGCAGTGGCAGCGCCTGGTAGAGGGCGTGCTGCGCAAGTCGGGCAAGGAAGTTTCCGGCGAGGCAGCGGAAGACGCGTTGTCCACGAAGCTCGAGGACGGGCTCACCACCCGTCCGCTGTACACCGCGCCCGAAGCCGCGCCCGACACCGGTTTCCCCGGATTCGCGCCCTTCGTACGGGGCGGACGCGCCGAGGGCGGCGCCGCCTCGGGCTGGGACGTGCGCCAGCGGATCGCGGGCCGTGACCCCGTACGGGTGAACGACGCGGCCCTGGCCGACCTGGAGAACGGCACCACCTCGCTGTGGCTGGCCGTCGGCGACGCCGGCCTTCCCGCCGAGGGCCTGGGCCGGGCGCTGGAGGGGGTCTATCTCGATCTCGCGCCCGTCTCCCTGGACCCCGGCGCCCAGTTCGCCGAGGCCGCCCGCGCCCTGCTCGCGCTGTACGCCGAGCGCGGGGTGGCCCCCGAGGCCGCCCACGCCTCCCTCGGCGCCGACCCGCTGGGCCACGAGGCCCGGACGGGCGAGGCGCTCGACCTGGCGGAGGCCGCCGCGCTCGGCGCGCAGACGGCCGCCTGGCCCCACGTGCGCGCCCTGACCGTCGACGCCCTGCCGTACCACGAGGCGGGCGGCAGCGCCGCCGAGGAGCTGGGGCTGTCCCTGGCCACCGGGGTCGCCTACCTGCACGCCCTCACCGAGGCGGGTCTGAGCACCGAGGCCGCCTTCGGCGAGCTGGAGTTCCGCTACGCCGCCACCGCCGACCAGTTCCTGACCATCGCCAAGCTGCGCGCCGCCCGCCGGCTGTGGGCCCGGATCGCCGAGGCCTGCGGGGCCCCGGCGGCCGGCGCCCAGCGCCAGCACGCCGTGACCTCGCCGGTGATGATGACCCGCCGCGACCCGTGGGTGAACATGCTGCGCACCACCGTCGCCTGCATGGCGGCGGGCGTGGGCGGCGCGGACGCGGTCACCGTGCTCCCCTTCGACCAGGAGCTCGGCCTGCCCGACGCGTTCGCGCGCCGCATCTCCCGCAACACCTCCACGATCCTGCTGGAGGAATCCCACCTGGCCCGCGTGATCGACCCGGCCGGCGGCTCGTACTACGTCGAGCAGCTCACGGACGAACTCGCCCACGCTGCCTGGGAGTTCTTCCAGACGATCGAGAAGGCGGGCGGCCAGGCCGCCGCCCTGCGCTCCGGCCTGGTCGCCGAGCGCCTGGCCGCCACCTGGGCCGCGCGCTCGAAGAAGCTGGCCACGCGCCGCGAACCGGTCACCGGGGTCAGCGAGTTCCCGCACCTCTCCGAGAAGCCGGTCGTACGGGAGCCCGCGCCGGCCCCGCTCACCGGTGGACTGCCGCGCGTGCGGCGGGGCGAAGCGTACGAGGCCCTGCGCGCGCGCAGCGACGTACACCTGGAGGCGACCGGAGCCCGGCCCACCGTCTTCCTGGCGGCCCTGGGCCCGGCGGCCGCGCACACCGCCCGCGCCACCTTCGCCTCGAACCTGTTCCAGGCGGGCGGCATCACCCCGGTCCACGACCCCGTGTCGGTGACTCCGGAGACGGCGGCGGCGGCCTACGCGGCGAGCGGCGCCGACGGCATGGCCGTGCTGTGCTCCAGTGACGCGCTGTACGAGGAGCAGGCCGAGGCGGTGGCCGCGGCCCTGCGCTCGGCGGGCGCGACGACCGTGTTCCTCGCGGGCAGGCCCGGCACCGCCGAGACGGCCGTGGACGAGTACGTCTTCGCCGGCTGCGACGCGATCGCCGTGCTGTCCTCCGTACTCGACCGGATGGGAGTCGCGTCTTGAGCAGCGACCGCACCCCCCGCATCCCCGACTTCTCCGAACTCCCGCTGGACGGCGGGGCATCGGCGGCCGGCTCCGAGGACCAGTGGCGCACCGCGCTGAAGGAGTCCACCGGCTCGGGAGCCGCCGAGCTGCTGTGGGAGACCCCCGAGGGGATCGGCGTACAGCCCCTGTACACGGGCCGCGACCTCGAAGGCCTGGACTTCCTCCACACCTACCCGGGTGTGGCCCCGTACCTGCGCGGCCCGTACCCGACGATGTACGTCAACCAGCCCTGGACGATCCGGCAGTACGCGGGCTTCTCCACGGCCGAGGAGTCCAACGCCTTCTACCGGCGCAACCTCGCCTCCGGCCAGAAGGGCCTGTCGATCGCCTTCGACCTGCCCACGCACCGCGGCTACGACAGCGACCACCCGCGCGTGACGGGCGACGTCGGCATGGCGGGCGTGGCGATCGACTCGATCTACGACATGCGCCAGCTCTTCGACGGCATCCCGCTGGACAAGATGACGGTGTCGATGACGATGAACGGCGCCGTGCTGCCGGTCCTCGCCCTCTACATCGTGGCGGCGGAGGAGCAGGGCGTCTCGCCCGACAAGCTCGCCGGGACCATCCAGAACGACATCCTCAAAGAGTTCATGGTCCGCAACACCTACATCTACCCGCCGAAGCCCTCGATGCGGATCATCTCCGACATCTTCGCCTTCACCTCGCAGAACATGCCCCGCTACAACTCCATCTCGATCTCCGGCTACCACATCCAGGAAGCCGGGGCCACGGCCGACCTGGAGCTGGCGTACACCCTCGCGGACGGTGTGGAGTACCTGCGGGCGGGCCAGGCCGTCGGCCTGGACGTGGACGCCTTCGCCCCGCGCCTGTCCTTCTTCTGGGCGATCGGCATGAACTTCTTCATGGAGGTGGCCAAGCTGCGCGCGGCCCGCCTCCTGTGGGCGCGCCTGGTCAAGCAGTTCGACCCGAAGAACGCCAAGTCCCTGTCCCTGCGCACCCATTCGCAGACCTCGGGCTGGTCCCTCACGGCGCAGGACGTCTTCAACAACGTCACCCGCACCTGCATCGAGGCGATGGCGGCCACCCAGGGCCACACCCAGTCGCTGCACACCAACGCCCTGGACGAGGCCCTCGCCCTCCCGACGGACTTCTCCGCGCGCATCGCCCGCAACACCCAGCTCCTGCTCCAGCAGGAGTCGGGCACCTGCCGCTCGATCGACCCGTGGGGCGGCAGCGCGTACGTCGAGAAGCTGACGTACGACCTGGCGCGCCGGGCCTGGCAGCACATCCAGGAGGTCGAGGCGGCCGGCGGCATGGCGCAGGCCATCGACGCGGGCATCCCCAAGCTCCGCGTCGAGGAGGCGGCGGCCCGCACGCAGGCCCGCATCGACTCGGGACGCCAGCCGGTGATCGGCGTCAACAAGTACCGGGTGGCGACGGACGAGCAGATCGACGTCCTCAAGGTGGACAACTCCTCGGTCCGCTCCCAGCAGATCGCCAAGCTCCGGCGGCTGCGCGAGGAGCGCGACGAGGCGGTCACCCAGGACACCCTGCGGGCGCTGACGAACGCGGCGGAGCGCGGCCACGGCAACCTCCTCGCCCTGGCGGTGGACGCGGCGCGCGCGAAGGCCACGGTCGGCGAGATCTCGGACGCCCTGGAGAAGGTGTACGGGCGGCACGCGAGCCAGATCCGTACGATCTCGGGTGTGTACCGCACCGAAGCAGGCGAGTCCCCGTCCCTGGAGCGCACCCGTACGCTCGTCGACCGGTTCGAGGAGGCGGAGGGCCGCCGGCCGCGCATCCTGGTCTGCAAGATGGGCCAGGACGGGCACGACCGCGGCCAGAAGGTGATCGCGACCGCCTTCGCCGACCTCGGCTTCGACGTGGACGTCGGCCCGCTGTTCCAGACGCCGGAGGAAGTGGCCCGCCAGGCCGTCGAGGCCGACGTGCACGTGGTCGGCGTCTCCTCGCTGGCCGCGGGCCACCTGACCCTCGTACCGGCACTGCGCGAGGCGCTCGCCGAGGAGGGCCGCGCGGACATCATGATCGTGGTCGGCGGGGTCATCCCGCCGGCGGACGTCCCCACGCTCCTCGGCATGGGCGCGGCGGCCGTCTTCCCGCCCGGCACGGTCATCCCGGACGCGGCGCACGACCTGGTGACGCGGCTCGCCGCGGACCTGGGCCACGAGCTGTAGGCGCCGCCGTGCCGCCCCGGATCGACATCCCCGCCTACACGAAGGGCGTGCTCGACGGGAAGCGTGCGTTCATCGCGCGCGCGATCACCCTCGTCGAGTCCACCCTGCCGGCGCACCGGGCCCTGGCCCAGAGCCTGTTGACGGAGCTCCTGCCCCACGCGGGGCGGGCGCGCCGGATCGGCATCAGTGGCGTGCCGGGCGTCGGGAAGTCCACCTTCATCGACGCCTTCGGCACGCTGCTGACGGGTCTGGGCCACCGCGTCGCGGTCCTGGCCGTCGACCCCTCCTCCACCCGTACGGGCGGCTCCATCCTGGGCGACAAGACCCGCATGGAACGCCTCTCCGTGGACCCCGCGGCCTTCGTCCGCCCGTCCCCCTCGGCGGGGACGCTGGGCGGGGTGGCGAAGGCCACCCGGGAATCGATCATCGTGATGGAGGCGGCGGGCTACGACGTGGTCCTGGTCGAAACGGTGGGCGTCGGCCAGTCGGAGACGACGGTCGCCGGCATGGTCGACTCCTTCCTCCTCCTCTCCCTCGCCCGCACCGGCGACGGCCTCCAGGGCATCAAGAAGGGCGTCCTGGAACTGGCCGACGTCCTCGCCGTCAACAAGGCGGACGGCCCGCACGAGCGCGACGCGAAGTCGGCGGCGCGCGAACTCTCCAGCGCCCTGCGCCTCATGCACCCGGCCGACGCCGCGTGGACCCCGCCGGTCCTGACGTGCAGCGCCCGGGAATCCACGGGCCTGGAGGAGGTCTGGAACCGGCTGGAACAACACCGCCGGCTACTGGAAGCGGGCGGCCGCCTGGCGGCGAAGCGCGCGGCCCAGCAGGTGGAGTGGACCTGGTCGATGGTCCGCGACGAACTCCTGGAACGCCTCCGCTCGAACCCGGCGGTACGGGACCTGGCCCCGGCCCTGGAATCAGAGGTCCGGGCGGGCACCCTGACCCCCACCCTGGCGGCGGACCGCCTCCTGGCGGCCTTCACGGACTCCTGACGGGGGGAACGCCACCCCTATCCAGCCCCGCCGGCGTTTGAGGCGCGGGGTCCGGGGCGGCCGAATCCAGCCCCGCCGGCGTTTGAGGCGCGGGGTCCGGGGCGGAGCCCCGGGAAACGGAGAAAGGGCGGGGCGGGGAGCAAGCCCCGCGCAGCGGCACCCCCGACCCCGCCCCGGAATCACGCACCCACAGCACTGGCCCGACCCGCCAGGGTCAGGCGGCGACCAGCACGGGCCCACCAGTGGCCAGCACCCGCCGGAGCACCCGCACCCGCTCCTCCGCGTCCCCCGCGGCGAGCAACGCCGCGAGCACCGCGACCCGCGCCTGGGGCGCCCGCAGCGTCCCCGTCGGCACGGCCCCGGCCGCGACCAGATCCACCGCACCCCCGTGGGTGTAGATCTCCGTCACCGGCCCGGCCGCGACCCGCGTGGTCAGCGCCACCAGCACGCCGTCCGCGACGGCCGCCTTCACGGCGTCGACAACCTCCGGGGTCGCGTTCCCCGCGCCCGTCCCGACCAGCACGATCCCCCGGGCCCCCGCCGCCACCGCGGCGTTCAGCAGCACCGCGTCGCCGCTCACGTGGTGCACCACGACATCCACCCGCGGCGGCCCTTCCGGAGCCTGCGGCATCGCCGGCAGCGGCAGCGGCTCCGGCCGCACCGGCGTCCGCAGCACGGTGACCTTGCCGAATCCGACCTTCCCCAGCAGTTCCTTCGACGGGTCGGCGAACGCGTCGAGCGCCACCGCCTGCGCCTTCACGGTCCCCCGGGCCGCGTGCACCCGGCCCGCGAACGTGATCAGGACGCCGAGCCCGCGCGTCTTCGACGCGGTCAGCAAGGCATCGTAGAGATTCCCCGGACCGTCCCCGTCCGCCGCACCCATGGGCCGCTGCGAGCCGGTGAAGACCACGGACCGCGCGTCATGATGGTGGAGGTCCACCAGGAACGCCGACTCCTCCAGCGTGTCCGTACCGTGCGTGACCACGACCCCGTCCACACCCGGGTCGGCGAGCACCTCGTGCACGGTCCGCAGCAAGGTCAGCTGGTGCGCGGTGGTCAGCCGCGGGCTGTTCACGCTGAACAGATCGACGACCTCGACGCTCACGCCCTCGGGCAGCGGCGCGGTGGCCATGACCTCGGCCCCGTCCGCATCGGCCGCGAAACCGGAACCCTGCCAGCGGCTGGCTATCGTCCCGCCCGTACTGATGACAACGATGCGCCCCATGGCCACGACCCTTCCCTCACCCAGCCCGAAACGGCCCGTACAGATTTTCTACAAACAGCAATGGTAGGACGATCTACGCGCAATGCGATTGCGATCTCACCCACCCCCGCAACAAAACATGCGTGATAATTGCGCAATGGACGCGATCGACAAAGAAATCTTGCGCGAGCTCCAGGCGGACGGCCGGCTCAGCAACCAGGAGCTGGCCCAGCGCGTGGGCCTCACCCCCTCCCCCTGCATGCGCCGGGTCCGCCAGCTCGAAGAGGAAGGGATCATCCAGGGCTACCGCGCGGTGATCTCCCCCGAAGCCGTGGGCCGCGGCTTCGAGGTCCTGGTCTCCGTGGAGGTCCGCCGCGACCGCGAGGCCGTGGAAGCCTTCGAAGCCGCCCTCCAGGACATCCCCGACGTCATCGAGGCCTACCGCCTCTTCGGCAGCCCCGGCTGCCTCCTGCGCATCGCGGTGGCGGACCTCCGCGCGTACGAACGCCTCTGGATCGAGCAGCTCACAGCCCTTTCGGGCGTCACGGAGGTCAACTCCCAGATCATCATGAAACGCATCAAGGAACCGACGGGCCTCCCGGTCTGACCCTCACACTAGGTCGGCCAACAGCACGTCGAGCACCGTCTCCTCCTCGACACGGACGCCCAGCTCCATGAGGGCGTGCTGTAGGTCCGGGTCCCAGGGCGCCCCGGTCGGCTGCCCGGCGAGCGGCGGCAGGCCGTTGAGGCCTGCGTGCGCCGCGGCGCGGTAGTCGGCTGCCGTGTAGCGCCAAGGCTGCCACGGAACATGGCGGAGCAGAGCCGAGGCGATGCGCAGACCTCCCCAGTCGAAGTCGCCGTGGTAATGGAACGTGGTTCCGGCCGCGTGGAGTTGGCGCAGGACGTTGAGTGCCGCTGTGGACGGCTGCCCCTGCAGGCACACGAGGGGTGCGGAGTTCGGGCCGTGAAGGTCGGCTGCGGCGGCGAGTACGGCCGGGTTCTCGCAGATCCGCACTACCGGGGCGGAAGCGGCAAAAGGGTGGCGGATGAGTTGTCGCAAGGTCAGGACGGCGGGCTCGCCCTCATCCGCCGCCCAGTCCAGAGCGGGTGTACCCCTCAGGTTGAGGGTGAGGACGGTCGAGGACAGTGCGTCGCGCATCAGGCCCGCCGATGCCCACGCCTCCCGACGCCATTCGGCACCCGTCCCCTCGGGGAATCCGGTCAGCGCGCGGATGCCGCCCAGGGTGACGGTGGCCTGCGGGGTGCCATCGTCCAGGGCGTGGGCACTGCCCAGGATCCGGGCCGCGAAGGCCGCCACCGAAACAGGTGGGTCCGCAGGGAGGGCGCGCAGGGCCGTGGCGGCCCGGCCAAGAAGGCTGCTCGCGTCGGCGGGGGTTCCCGCGAGGCGCCGCACCAGACCGTCTCCACGGAGCCGGGCGGCCCAACCGGCAAGGGCAGGAATCTCGTCCAGGAGCGAGTCGATCGGGGCATACGCCTCCTGCCATGCCCTTTCCTCGGCCTCGCGGGCGGCACCGAGCGGGACGACCGAGCCGGTGAGGACCGCCACGGCAACGGCCAGCCCGTCGGAGCACGTGCCTGAGCGGCGCAGAACGGCGTCCACCTCGTCGAGCCGGACGTGCAAGGAGCGCCCGTTCCCGGGGAGCCGGCCCAGGAGCCGCTCGGCCGCGGCCCTTTGCCCGGCGGTCGGCGCACCGAGCGATACCGGACCGGCGAGCGGCTGCTCACGCTCCATCCGCCGGCGCGCCCGCTCGACCAGCCAGGCGAGATCAGGATCGCCGAGCAGGCGGCGCAGCCTGGCCTCGTCCACTGGAGTGGGCTCGGGCCCGGAGGTCAGGTCCACGAGCGCTCCGTACCGGGCACAGCCTCCACCACCGGATGCGTACGCGTTCCCTCGTCCCGCACGGGCTCCTCGCGGCGCAGCCGCCGCGTCCCGTCCCACTCCCAGCGGGTGACCAGTACGGCCGCCACCTCGTCGATCCGGGACAGCTGGGCGATGGCGATGCCGGGCACCTCCGGATAGCAGGCCCACTCGCGTTCACTGGTCATCACCACGTCCAGGTCGAAGGCGTGCAGCAGCCCCAGGCACTTGGCACGTGAGTCGTCATCGACTCCCGCGAACGCCTCGTCGAGGGTGACCAGGCGCGGCGCGTACGGACTGCCCGCACTCGCGTAGTGCGAGGAGGCAGCAGCGAACAGGGGCACGGATACCGCGAGGACCCGCTCGCCGCCCGAGGCGGGGCCGGTGGCCGGAACCCAGCGACCGTGCTGGTGCCGCTCGACCGTGAACTCGTGCCAGAAACGGTAGTCGAGCGCGGCGGTGAGGTGTTCGAGCCAGCTGCCGGAGGTGTCGTCGGTCTGCTGCCGGGCGATCTGGGTCTGGAGGAACTCGCCCACCGCCGTCCGGTCCTCAGGGGTCCAGGCGTCGGCGGACTGCCGTAGCCGCTCGCGGGCCGGGGCGAGGCCGGAGGGTGCCCTGCGGGAGGCCCGCCAGACCAGCCGCAGTTTCATGCCGGTGGAGGTGGGGCGGTCCTCCAGCTCGGCGTTCATGTCGCGTACTTGGCGTTCGGCGGCCCCGATGAGTTCCTGAAGGGTTCCCGCGACCTCGGTGATCAGGTGGGTTTCGAGGATCTCCCGCTCGTGGGCCGACAGAATGCGGGTGAGTTCGCCGACCTCGGCGGTGAGCGCCGCGGCGAGTTCGGGTACGGCGCGCTCGCGGCCCTGGTAGACGATGTCGACGACCATGCCGTCCTCCACCATCCGGGCAGAGGCGGTGTGCCCGTGCCGGGACAGCGTGTCCTGAAGGGTCTTGAGTTCCTCGCTCAGCCGGCGCTGTACGCGTTCCCAGGCGCTGTCCGAGTCGTCGGCCGACGCCAGCCCGGACTCGATGGAGCGGGCGAGCGCGACTGCCGGGGTGGCCGCCCAGGGGCCGTCACCCGCGGCCGGCACCGGGAGGTCCGGCAGGGCGACCGCGATCAGGCCGGTGATGGTGAACCGTTGGAGCCCCGCGATGGCCTCCGCACGCGCCTCGGCCGCTTCCACCAGGCCCTTCTCCAACTGCTCGATGCGCCCTTCGGCCTTGCTCGCCTCCCGGTCGGCCTCGCCATGGCGCCTGCGGCTGAGCCGCTGGTCCGCGTCGCAGGCGCGCAGGGTTTCGGCGGTCTCGGTGAGCCGTCGTTCGAGTTCGGCGACGGCCGCGCCGACGGTGGAGCGCAGCGTGGCGTGCCGCTCGTCGGCCGCCGCCGCCTCGTGCCCGGCCGCATCGGCGCGCAGGGCGAGTTCGGCGGTCCGCTCCTCGGCCCGAGCGGCCTCTGCCCGCTCCTCCACCGCCCGGCGGTCAGCCTCAGCGCGTTCGCGCAGGGTCGGCCACAGGGCGGCCAGGGCCACGGCGAGGGAACCGAGGGCCTGGCGCACGCCGGCAAGGCCGTCACGGTCGGCGGGCAAACCGAGTTCGGCCGTGGTCCCCGCCAGTTCGGCGGCGGCCCCGTCGGCCCGCCCGGCCGCCGCCAGGAGGTCGGCGGCGCGCTCCTCGCGCCGTGAGCGCGTCCGACGCACCGACTCGACGGCAGCGGTCACCTGGGCGTGCGCCCGGGTGAGGGTGCTCTCGTCGGGTACGCCGGCCAGCTCGGCGTCGAGGGTGCGGCGGCGCGCGGCAACCGCCTCGGAGTGTGCTGCTACCGCGTCCGACTCCTGCTGGAACAGGTCGAGTTCGGTGCGCAGGGCGGCGATACGGGCCCGCCGCGCCGCCTCCCGAGCCCCCTCGCCTACGTACTCGGCGGCATGCTTGGCCCAGCGTCCGGTGAGGGTCCCGACGCGGAACCGCCCGTCCACCCCCGCCCACGTGCGGGCTCCGCTTTCCCCTCCCGCGCCGATGGCGGCGAGCAGCCGCGCCACAGTGTCCTCGCCCACCGCCGCGGCCCGCACGTCGCCGCCGTCCACGGCCGGGTGCAGCAGACCCCCGAGCGAGAGCCCGTCCACTGGCCCGGTCGTCGGGGCGAGGAGTACGTCGTGCCCGTCGGCGGCGAGGGCGGAGCCGTCGGGCAGCACCCAGGCGTCCAGCAGCCCGGAGGCCTCCAACGCCGCCTCCAGTCCGGCGCGATCCTGTTCCGGGAGGCCGTCGTGGAAGTCCACCAGCCGCCACAGCGGTGCGCCGGGAAGCCGCTCGCGCAGGCCGGGCGTGCGGGTGGGCGGAGGCGGGGGGGGTCGTCGACCGCCTGCCTCCAGCGCGGTGATCTCCTCGCGGACCAGGCCGGTGCGTGCGGCCAGCTCCGCTGTCCGGCGCGCCGCCTCGGCCGCCTCGTCGGCCAGTTGCGCCGAGGCCGCGCTGTAGGCTCGTGCCGCCTGCACGCGGGCCGGGTAGGGCCCGTCGAGGTGCCGCGTCCACTCGTGGAGTTCGTCGAGCAGACCGGCCAGGTCGGGGCAGACCAGCTGCGTCCAGGCACGCGCGTGTTCCCGTACATCGTTTAGCAGAGCCCGTCCCCCCCGTGCGGCGGCTTCCTCGGCCTGGCCCTGCGCCGCGGTGGTCTGGTCTAGGTCGGCGTCCGCCTCGTCGAGGCGGACGGCTGCCTGCCGCTGCCCCTGGGCCGCCCGCTCGGCCTCCTCCGCGAGGCCCTCCGCGTGGGCGAGCGCACGCTGCCCTCGGTCCATCGAGTGCTCCGCCGCGCGCCGCAGTTCCGGCTCCGGCAGCCCGTCGTCCCCGGGCAGGTCGATCCGTGCGGCGGCACCCAACTCCTGTGCCCTGCGGAAGGTCTCCTCGGCCAGCCGGTCGGCGGCGCCCAGCCGGTTCTCGGCCGCGCCGAGCCGTCCGAGGGCCCGGGTGTGCAGGCCCGCCGCCTGGTCCCGGTCGTCCCGGGCACGGTCCAGGGCGCGGACGGTCCGCTCCACCGCCATGGCCGCCTGCTCCAACTCCCGGGCACTGCGCATCTCGGGGCCCTCGCGCAGGGCCGCGTCCTGGGCCCGCAGGCGCGCCTGTGTCTCCTCCAGGGCGGCGATCCGCTCCTCCGCCGCCGCTCTTGCCTCCTGGGCGCGGGTCTGCTGGGCCTGCGCTTCGGCGAGGTCCCGCTGAAGGTGCTCGTAGCGGGAGTGCTCGCCGCGCGGGAGTCGGGCGCGCCGGCGGGTGGCGATCTTGGCGTAGCGCCGGTAGTGGTCCAGGAAGGCCGCGGCGGCCCGCTCGGCGGCGGAGGCGGCAGCCAATTCCTCCTTCTCCTCGTCCAGGGAGCGGAAGGCTTCGGCCACGTCCGCGATGACCGCCTGGTCCATGGGCGGCAGCGCCTCGGTGAGGGCTCGGGACAGGGCCGCCTCGTTGGGGCGCTTGGACAGCTGCGGCTGGCGCAGCTGGATGAGCAGGTCGACCAGGGCGCCGTAGCGCTGCTCGCCGAGCCCGAAGAGCGCCTCGTCGATGGCCCTGCGATAGGTCTTGGCCTGGTCGTAGACCAGGCCGTGCCCGGAGACGGCCTCGGCGAGCCGGTCCCTGGACAGGGCCGTTCCGGTGGCGTCGAGCAGGCTGAGGGATGCCTCTGCCTGCTCGACGGGGTCCCCCGGGCGGTGGTCGACGCGCTGGTTGGTGAGCGCGTACCAATGGCGTGCGATGCCCCGCCCGCTGACCGCCTTGAGTCCGCAGAGCAGCGTACGGAAGTGCCGCTCGCCGCTGGCCTCGTCGAGCCTGCCGAACTCGATCCAGGTGTAGCCGAGCCGCTCGGAGTGCGGGTGCTCGCCGCCGAGGAGCAGGTTCCACTCCATCCGCTTGCCCGGGTCGCCGTCGGGTTCGACGCGGCGGGAGGCGAGGTCCCCGTCGAGCAGGAAGGGCAGGGTCAGGGCGAGCACCTTGGACTTGCCGGTGCCGTTGTTCCCGCGCAGGAGCAGGCGCCCGTCCCGGAAGTGGAATTCCTCCACGTCGTAGTGGAAGAGGTCGACGAGTCCGATGCGCAGGGGCTGCCAACGGGCGCGCAGGGGTTCGGGGAGGCGGGTCACGGCGTGCTTGCCTTTCGCTGCGCGGGCATACGTGCGGTGCCTGGTTCCCGTACGACGGTCTCGCCGACCGCGTACCGGCAGAGGGCCGGGCGCGGCGCCACGCCGTTGGCCGTACGGGAGACCAGCCCGAGGGCGGCGAGCCGGGCGACGGCCTGTTCCACGAGTTCGGCTTCCATACCTGGCTCTCGGGCGGACTTGGCCCAGAATCCGCCGTGCTCGGCGGCGAGCTCCCGGACGCGCAGGGCCAGTTGGTCGGTGGAGACGGGGCCGCCCGCCGCGGCCAGGTGCTCGGCGAGCAGCAGCGTGACGTGGCCGTGGGTGCCCTGCTCGGGCATCCGGACGTCGGTGAGGTCGTCGTCCGGGTCGACCATCGCGATGCCTTCGGCACGTACCTCGGGGACCAGCCCGGTCAGTTCGGTGATACGGGCGGTGAGGAAGCCCCGCTGCCGGGTGAGGTAGCCGAGCTCGGCGTCGGACAACTCGTCGTAGTACAGGACCGGGTCGTCCAGGAGCCTGCGGGTCAGCGAGCGCCGCATCGCGCGAAAGCGCAGTTCGTCGCTGTCCAGGGCGGTCTCGGCGACGAGTTCGGTGAGGCGGTCCGCGAGGGTCTCGGCGTGCACGGTGGAGGGGCCGCGACGCGCGGCGAGCAGCCCGGCCAGCACCCGCCGTTCCACGTCGTACAGGACGTCGCCGGCTCCGCTGACGTAGGCCTCCTCGTCGCCGGCGACGCGCCGCAGCACGCCGAGGCCGAGCAGGAGCCGTACGACGGCGGCGAGGTCGAGGCGTTCGTCGCGGCGGTCGAGGGTGAACTGGATGCCCACGCGGGCGAGGTGGGGGTCGGCGGCGTCGAGGACGACCTGGGCGGCGAGCCGGCCGAGGGCGATCTGCGCCTCGCCGCGTTCGAGGGCGGCCAGGGCGAGGCACAACAGCACGTAGCGGCGGCGGGTGAAGGGCGCGGCGGCGCGGGTGGTCTCCCGCGCGGGGTGGGTGGGGTCGGTGAGGACGCCGGGGATCTTCCGCAGGCGGGCGGCCTCGGCATCCGTCTGGAGTGACCAGCCGGTATTGCGGTCGAACCATTCCCGCAGTTCGGAGGCGTGCCGGCGGACGAGGCTGAACTCGTCGGCATGCCGGCCGCGGGCGAGCAGGAGAGGTTGTTTGAGCAGGGCGCGAGCCGCCTTGCGGAGGTCGGCGGCGTGCTGGCCGTCGAGCACCTCGGCGAGCGGAGTGCTGTTCACCGGTCTCCGTCTCCGTCCGTGTCCGTCAGGTCGATGATCTCGATGAGGTGGTCGGGGCCGCGGAAGACGCCGCCTGCCGTCCGGATCTCCGCGGTGCCTCCGTCGGCGAGCGCGCTGAGCCGGATCTCCATGGAGCCGTCGTTGCTGGTGGCCACGGTGTGCCGCATACCGGGCCGCCAGGTGGCCAGCGCGTCGCCGAGCAGCTGGAGGAAGAGCCCGAAGGAGACCGGGTCGAGTTCGCCGAGTCCTGAGAGCCGGGTGCTTCCGCCGGTGACGAGCCGGGCGCGGGCCGCCGCGGTCTCGGCGGCCTGCTTGGCGGCCACCTCGGCGAGCAGGCGGCGCGGCTCCTCCCGGTCCCCGACCTTGCGGGGCTTGCCGCGCCGCTCATAACTGCCGGTACGGCGCAGTTGGGGGCTGATCCGCAGCGGCTCGGCCTCGGCCCAGGGGGTGGCGGCGGGGACCGGGAGCGCCGTGCGGGCGGCCAGGGTGTCGGCGTCGACGGTCAGGTGCCGGGCGGGGTACAGCCCGAAAGCGGTGCGCCACAGCCGGTGCCGGTCGTCGTCGTCCGGGGCCTCGGCGAACCAGCGGGCGAGGGTACGGAAGTCGGCGGACCGGTCGGAACGCCCGGCCCTGCGCTCGTTCAACGACCGCACGACGGCCAGGAGCTGAGGAATCGCGCCGAGGGCCCGGCCGCGCAGCAGCCTGGCTTGTGATTCACGCCCGTCCCGGCTGATGAACCAGCCGGCGAGCCCGGACCAGCGCCCGGTCCAGCGGTCGTACGCTTCCCGCTCGGCATGGTCGGCCTCCTCCGGCGAGGCGTCGACGGCCTCACGCCGTGCGGCGGCACGCAGCAACGGCCGGATGCTCCCATCCTCCTCCAGCTCCAGGATCAGCCGGGCAATGCGTCCGCCGAGGGTGATCAGATCCTGGATGAACCGCTCCAGGTACTGGATGAGCCGGTCCTTGTAGGCGAGGAAGACCTCCTCTTCGACGTCGTGGAGATCGATGGTCCGCTGCAGGGACCCCATGAACGCGCGGGCGTTGTCGGCGAGGGCGGCGAACCGGCTCGCCAGTGCGTCAAGCGCCAGGTGCGTTTTGGCCTGATCCGGCTGTTCCTCGGCTGCCAGGACGAGGAGGGCCCGCAACTGGGTGACGATGTCGTGCAGGGCCACGGCCTGCAGCGCGCCGCGCCGCCCGAGCGCCTCGTCGTACACACCCAGCGCTTCCTCGGCGGCCTCCCCGGCCCGGGTGAGCTGGTAGATGAACCGCTTCCGGTAGAAGTCTTCGACGGCGGTGACCCGGGCGGTATCGGGGTCGGCACGGAGATTGCCCCAGCCGACGAGGCTGTCCAGCGCCTTCACCACGGCGTCCAGCTCCGCCGGCCGCGCCTCGGCGGGCAGCGCGGCGTACACGTCCTCGGGCCGCAGATGCACCGCGAACCGCTCCTTGGCGATGACGAACGCCCGCATCACCTGACGGTAGAGAACGGTGTTCTGCACGGTGAGGTGCACGAAGGGGCTGTAGCCGTCCGGTCGTGGTTCCGGGGCGGCGGCGGTGACGGTCATCGCCAGCCATTGTCCCGCACTACGCAGAGCCACAGCCAGGTACGAAAGCACTTGGCTGGTTCATACCCCGCGCGGTGTGCTCGCGCGGGAACGCCGCGCGTCCGCCCACGCACGTACCGGCCGCGCATCCGGCCCCATCGGGTGCTGGAAGGGGCGCAGTGGATCAACCTCGGCCCAGGGGGTGAGCGCCGCCTCCGGGTCACCGCGGCCGGGGAGCCAGGGCGCGAGCCGCTGCCAGACCTCGCCGGCATGGGCAGGGCGATCGCGCGGATCCTTCGCGAGGAGTTGGAGTACGAGAGCTTCGAGGTCGCTGGGGATGTCCTGATACAGGTCGCGCAGCGGAACGGGCGGGCATTCACGGATGAGGCCGGGAAGCATGAGTTCCGAGCGGTGCTCGAAGACAGGCGTGCCGGCGAGCATCTTGTGGAGCAGGCAGCCCAGGGCATACAGGTCGGTTCGGTGATCGACCGGCTTGCCCAACACCTGTTCGGGAGCCATGCACTCCAGGCTGCCGGGGCGCTGGCCGGTGGTGGTGAGCTTGGCCGTGCCGGGGTCGAGGAAGGCGGCGACGCCGAAGTCGAGAACCTTGACCACGCCGTCGGTGCGAATGACGACGTTGCGGCCCTTGAGGTCGCGGTGAACGATGTTGCGGGCATGCACGGAGCCGAGGACGGACGCGATCTGGACCCCGACCGACGCCGTCTCGTGGACGCTCAGCCGTTCCTGTTCGGCGATCCGATCCTCAAGGTCGATTCCCGTGACGTACTGCATCACGAGAAAACGAGTTCCCCCCTCCTCGCCGAGGTCGTAAACGGTCGCGATGCCAATGTGGTCGAGACGGGCGGCGGCCCGGGCTTCGCGCTGGAACCGCTCGGCGTCCCGAGCCCGCTCCCCCTGGGTCAGACCGGGTGGGACATTCATCGTCTTGAGCGCGACGTCCCGCCCCAGGTGTTCGTCATGGGCCAGCCAGACGACACCCATCCCGCCGGATCCGATCTCCTGCTTGATCCGGTAGCGCTTGGCGATCACAGATGCGATGTCCATGTACGGGGCGACTCCGTCCGGGTCGGTCTTGTCCGTGGCCCGATGCGGCCGCAGGGCGGACACATCGGGGAGAGTGTGACATGTGCGCGGCGCAACCGTGCGCCAACCACCGCATCGAACATCCATTGACTGAGTTCACAGCATCATGGTGTGATGTGCGACGTACGCTCAAGGGGTACGGCGCGCTGCGGGCAGCGGGTGGCTACCTTTGCCCCCTGACCGCTTCTGGAACGAGTGGGGATCACGTGGACGTCTTCAAGGTGCACCGGCAGCTCATCCGGGATTACAAGGAGTACACCTCGGGGTCGGTGGTGATCGATGATCCCCGGATCGACGAGAAGGTGTCGAAGTCGTTCGCCGACGGAGACCAGTGGCCCGATCCCTACCTCTCCCTCAACCCGAGCTTCGCGCCCGGCGGGTCGGTCGACGATCTCGCGCACCCGGCCGGACTGCTGCACCCGGAGTGCGCAAGCATCTTCCGCACCGGCAAGGACGATCAGGGCGAGGAGGTCCGCCCGATCCGCTTCCACCAGCACCAGCGGGCAGCGATCGAGGCGGCCGCGTCGAGGTCCTCGTTCGTGCTGACCACCGGCACCGGCTCCGGCAAGAGCCTCGGCTACATCGTGCCCATCGTCGACCGGGTACTGCGCGAGAAGGAAGCCGGTGCCGCGCCCGGAATCAAGGCGATCATCGTCTACCCCATGAACGCCCTCGCCAACAGCCAGGAGCGCGAGCTGAGGAAATTCCTCACCGCCGGATACGGCAAAGGGAACGAGCCGGTCACCTACGCCCGCTACACGGGCCAGGAGGGGAAGGCCGAGAAGGACGCAATCCGAAGGTCGCAGCCTGACATCCTGCTCACCAACTACGTGATGCTGGAGCTGATGCTTACCCGGCCCGAGGAGCGCAAGGCGCTCATCGGGGCGGCCAAGGGGTTGCGCTTCCTCGTCCTCGACGAGCTGCACACCTACCGCGGACGGCAGGGCGCCGACGTCGCCCTGCTGGTACGGCGGGTACGCGAGGCCTGCGAGTCGCCGGATCTGCAGTGCGTCGGCACGTCCGCGACGATGGCCACCGGCGGCACTCCTGCCTCGCGCCGCCGCGAGGTCGCCCGGGTCGCCTCGACCCTCTTCGACACGGAGATCTCCCCGGACCGGGTCGTCGGCGAGACCCTCGTACGGGCGACTGGTGAAACCGAGCCCACGGCGGTCGAACTCGCCGCATGCGTACGGGAGAACGACCCTCCGGCGGAGTACGAGCGGCTGGCCGCCGATCCGCTGGCCCGGTGGATCGAGCGCACTTTCGGCCTGGTCGAGACCGAGGACGAGGACGGCAGCACGCTCCTGGTGCGCGCCGACCCTGTCACCGTGGAGGATGCCGCCCGGCGCTTGCGCTCCGAAGCGTTCGACATCGACGCCGGCGATCCCGAGGAGCGGTGGTACGACGCTTGCGCGGAGGCCATCCGGGCCACCCTCCAGGCCGGCTCACACGCCCGCGGCCCCGAGGACAACCGTCCGCTCTTCGCTTTCAGGCTGCACCAGTTCCTGTCCAAGGGCGGCTCCGTCTACGTCTCCCTGGAGCAGGAGAGCGACCGCCACATCACCCGCACGTATCAGCAGCGTGTCCCGAACGCCCCCGAGAAACTGCTGCTTCCACTCTCCTTCTGCCGCGAGTGCGGGCAGGAGTACATGGCGGTGGCCCGCGATCAGCGCGACGACGGCAGTCTGTCCTTCCGCACCCGGGAGGACGAGGACGACGAGCAGGGGTACCTGTACGTCTCGGCCGTCAACCCGTGGCCGGAACAGGTCAAGGACGCGATCGAGCAACGGCGCTTCCCCGACAGCTGGCTCACCTTCGACGAGCGCAAGGACGCGCCCATACTCACCACCAGCCGCCGCAAGCGGGCGCCGCAGCCTGTGTGGGTGCGCCCGGACGGTACCGGCGGGGGCAAGGCGAACGGCGGGTTGTACGCGGCTTACCTGCCTGCCCCGTTCCTCTTCTGCCTGGAATGCGGCACCAGCTACGAGCAGGTCAGGGAACAGGACTTCGCCAAGCTGATGACCCTCGACCAGGAGGGCCGCTCGACCGCCACCTCGGTCATCAGTGCCTCCATCGTGCGTCACCTGAAAAGCATCCCTCCTTCGGAGCTCAAGAAGGACGCGCGCAAGCTGCTCACTTTCGTCGACAACCGGCAGGACGCGAGCCTCCAGTCGGGGCACTTCAACGACTTCGTCATGGTGAGCCAGTTGCGCGGGGCCCTCTACCGGGCGATGGTCGCGGCAGGCGACAAGGGACTGCGCTGGAAGCGGCTCGGCGAGGAGGTGGTGGCCGCGATGGGTCTCTCCCCGCACGAGTACGCGGCCAAGGCCACCGAGGTTGAGGAGCTGGCCGAGGGCACGCGCGAAGCACTGGCCTCGATCGCCGAGTACCGCCTGTTCCTGGATCTGGAGCGCGGCTGGCGGGTCACCATGCCCAACCTGGAGCAGACCGGGCTGCTCGGCCTGGAATACGGAGGCCTGGAGGCCATCGCGGGCGCCGAGGACCGGTGGGAGAACGCCGCGGGCCCGTTGCGAACGGCCACGCCCGAGGTCCGCCGCCGGCTGTCGACGGTCCTCATGGAAGAGCTGCGCCGCCGCCGCGCCGTGGACACCCCCTACTTCACCGAAGCCAAATTCGCCGAACTGCGCAAGGACTCGGCCCGCCTCAACGACGCGTGGGGAATCGCCGACACGGAGGCGGCACCGCCGACGGCCGGTGTCGCCGTCGCCCGGGCCGGACGCCCCGGCCGCACCGGTCGGGGCCGCAGCGAGCTGAACCTCACCGGCCGCGGCGCCTTCGGTCGCCATGTCCGCAAGTCCGCCACCTTCCCCGACTGGGGGCACGGGCTTTCACTGGACGAGGCCCAGAACGTCATCCGCGATCTTCTCGCCGTCCTCGCGGCCGGCGGGGTCCTCACCGAGGTCTCCCAGGGGCGGGGGGAGGAGCCTGGCTACCAGATCAACCACACGGTGATCCGCTGGCATGCCCGCGACGACGACCACGGTGCGGTGGACCGGCTGCGCCGCACCTACCGCGATGAACGCGGCCCCCGGGTCAACGCCTTCTTCAAGCGCCTCTACCAGGACATCGCCGTCACCTTCGCCGGTCTGCACGCCGCCGAGCACACGGCCCAGGTCCATCCCGAGGTCCGCCAGCAACGGGAGGACCTGTTCAGTGAGGGCACCCGGCTGCCGCTCCTGTACTGCTCGCCGACCATGGAGCTCGGCGTCGACATCGCCAGCCTCAACGCGGTCAACCTGCGCAACGTACCGCCGACACCCGCCAACTACGCGCAGCGCTCGGGCCGCGCGGGCCGCAGCGGACAGCCCGCGCTCGTCACCACGTACTGCGCCACCGGCAACAGCCACGACCAGTACTACTTCACCCGGCGCGAGCAGATGGTGGCCGGCTCCGTCGCCCCGCCCCGGCTCGACCTGGGCAACGAGGATCTGCTCGTCTCCCACGTGCACGCGATCTGGCTCGCCGAAACCAGGCTCGACCTCGGGACCAGCATGACCCTGCTGCTCGACGCCGACGGCAAGAATCCCCCGCTCACGGTGATGCCCTCGGTGGCCGAGAAGATCGACGACCAGGGCGCCCGGCGACGAGCGCTCGCCCGGGCCCGCACCGTCCTGGCCGGCAGCCTCGACGTGCTGCAGGCCACCTCCTGGTGGCACGAGCAGTGGCTGGAGCAGACCGTCGAGGCCGCACCGGGCAGCTTCCGCGAGGCGTGCGGGCGCTGGACGAACCTCTTCAGGCGCGCCCTTCAAGAGCGGGAGATCCAGCACGACAACATCCTCAACCGCACCGCCACCGGCCGCTCCAAGGACCAGGCCAAGCGCCGCCGGGCCCAGGCCGAGAACCAGCTCGCACTGCTCCGCAACGAGCAGGGCGGCGAGCGGACCGTGATGTCCGACTTCTTCCCGTACCGCTACTTCGCCTCCGAGGGTTTCCTGCCGGGCTACTCCTTCCCCCGGCTGCCGCTCGCCGCCTACATCCCGGGCACGGGCAACACTAGCCGCGGCGGCTATGACGGCGACTATCTGCAGCGGTCCAGGTTCATCGCGATCCGCGAATTCGGGCCCGGCGCATTGATCTACCACGAGGGCAGCCGCTACAAGGTGGACCGGGTTCAGCTGCCCCCGGACACCGCGGGCGAGCTGACCACCGAAAGCGCGAAGGTCTGCGGACGCTGCGGCTATCTGTCCCCGGAGGAACTGCGTGAGGACACCTGCGAGGGCTGCGACAGCAACCTCGGTGACGCGCGCACCGGACTGCTGCACCTGCACACCGTCTTCACCCACCGCCGCGACCGGATCTCCTCCGACGAGGAGGAGCGTCAGCGCACCGGCTACAAGGTGGAGATCTCCTACCGGTTCAAGAAGCACGAGGACGGCCGGGACGGTTCACTGCGGGCCACGGCCGAGGGCGCGTCCGGACGCGCCCTCGCGGAGCTGGCCTACGGGGACAGCGCCACGGTCCGGCTCACCAACCTGGGCTACCGCCGGTCCGTCGGCAAGGGAGAGATCGGCTTCTGGATGGATCCGGTGACCGGGGAGTGGCTCGCCGGCAGCACCGCCAAGCAGGGCGGGCGGGAGCCGCTCCAGGAGCAGGAGGGCCTCGCGGACGCCGAGAAGGCGAACCGCAAGATGCCTGTGATCCCGTACGTGCAGGACACCCGCAACATCCTCGTCGTCAAGCTGGCCGAGCCGGTCGACCGGGACACCGCCGTCACCCTCCAGTACGCCCTGGAGAGAGGGATTGAGGCCGAGTTCCAGCTGGAGGACTCCGAACTCGACACGGAGGAGCTGCCGCCCTTCGAGGGTCCTCGCGAGCGGCTGCTGTTCATCGAGAGCGCCGAGGGCGGCGCTGGGGTGCTCCGGCGCCTCCAGGCCGAGCCGGACGCGTTGGCCCGGGCCGCCCGCAAGGCCCTGGAGATCGCCCACTTCGACCAGCTGGGCCGCGACCGCGGCGAGGAGAAGAGCAATGGAGACCCGTGCCAGCGGGGCTGCTACGACTGTCTGCTCTCCTTCGGGAACCAGCGTCACCACCGCGCCATCGACCGCCACCTCGTGAGCGAACTGCTGCAGTCCTTCGCGGGCGGCAGCGTCGGCGCCAGCACCCCGGGCCGGTCGCGGGACGAACACGCGGACTCGCTCAGGCAGGGGGCCGACTCCCGCCTTGAGGAACGCTTCGTCGACTACCTGAAGTCGCATGGGCACCGGCTCCCCGACCACCAGCAGATGAAGGTGCGCGAGGCCCTGTGCAAGCCGGACTTCGTGTACGACACCGGGTTCGGCCCGATCGCCGTCTTCATCGACGGCCCGCACCACGACCACTCCGACATCACGCTGCGTGACGATGAGGCGGAGGAGAGGCTGAGGGACTTCGGCTGGGAAGTGATCCGGGTCCGGTACGACGACGACTGGTCGAAGAAGGTCGCCGAGTACCCTCAGGTGTTCGGCGAACCACGCCGCTGACCTGGGGCCGGACGCCCGTCCTGGAGCGGTCGGCCGACGGGTTCGCGTCCCGTCGGCCGACCGCTCCACACCCGTACAGCCCAGACATCCCCGTGCACCCACCCGGAAGGCCCGTATGACCACCGCCGTCCCGCCGGCCCCGAAGTACGCCGTCGGCTCCCTCGTCCATGCCCGGGGCCGTGAATGGGTGGTGCTGCCCGACTCCAGCGAGGAGCTTCTGGTGCTGCGCCCGCTGGGCGGGGCCGATGTCGACATCGCGGGGGTGCTGCCCGGTCTGGAGACCGTGGTTCCCGCCACGTTCGCCCCGCCCACTCCGTCCGACCTCGGCGACCAGCACACCGCTGGTCTCCTGCGCACCGCCCTGCGGATCGGATTCCGGGCGGGGGCCGGCCCGTTCCGGTCCCTCGCCTCGATCGCCGTGGACCCGCGCCCGTACCAGCTCGTGCCACTGATGATGGCCCTGCGCCAGGACACGGTGCGGTTGCTCATCGCAGACGACGTGGGTATCGGCAAGACGGTCGAGTCGGGGCTCATCGCGGCCGAACTGCTCGCTCAGGGCGACGCCCGCGGTCTGGTGGTGCTGTGTTCGCCGGCGCTGGCCGAGCAGTGGCGGTCCGAGCTGCACGGCAAATTCGGCATCGACGCACGTCTCGTGCTGCCCGCCACGATCGGCCGGCTGGAGCGCGAGACACCGTACGGGCAGTCGGTGTTCCGCCAGGACGGCGTGTACGTAGTGTCGACCGACTTCATCAAGTCGCCCCGGCACCGCGAGGACTTCCTGCGCAACTGTCCTGACCTTGTGATCGTCGACGAGGCGCACACCTGTGTCGCGGACGGGACGGCCCTCACCTCGGCGCGCACCTCGCAGCAGCGGTACGGACTGTTGCGCGCGCTCGCCAACGACCCCGCCCGGCACCTGCTCCTGGTCACAGCCACCCCGCACAGCGGCAAGGAGGAACCCTTCCGCCGACTGCTCGGGCTGCTGGATCCGCGCCTCGCCACGGTCAGCTTCGACACGCGTGCGGGGCGTGAGCTGCTCGCCCAATTCTTCGTACAGCGCCGCCGTGCTGACATCCGTGAGGACTTCCAGGACGGGGCGCACTTCCCGTCCACCCGTGACTCCGCCGAAGTCGCGTACACCCTGCACCGCGACTACCGCGCTCTGCTCGGCGAGGTCCTGGCGTACGCCCGTGAGACGGTGCGCTCCGCCGACGGCGCGCTCCAGCAACGTCAGCGCTGGTGGTCGACGCTGGCGCTGCTGCGCACCTTGTCCTCCTCGCCCGCCGCCGCCGTGCGGTCCCTGAACACCAGGGCGGGCGTCCAGGAAGCGGATACCGCCGACGAGGCGGACCGTACCGGCCAGTCGACGGTCTCCGACCCGGCCGATAGTGACAGCGCGCGGTCCGCCGACGAGGTCCCGGGCAGCCTGTTGCCCGCCGCCGCGCCCGCGGACGGCGAAATCATCGGCGACGAAGCCCTCGGCGACGGGGAGAAGGCTCGCCTGGTCGCCATGGCCGAGGCCGCCGGGAAGCTCGCGGGCCCCACCCGTGACGTCAAGCTGAAGAAGCTGGTGGCGACGGTCGCCGATCTCCTCGACGCCGGCTACCGGCCGATCGTCTTCTGCCGCTACATCGCCACCTCCGACTACGTGGCCGGCCACCTTGCGAAGGTGCTCAACAAGAAGGGGACCGAGCACCCGGTGGCCGTAGCCTCTATCACCGGCGAGCTCTCGCCCGATATGCGGCTCAACCGCATCGCCGAAATGACCGGTGCCGACGAGAATGGCGACCCGGCACCCGAGCGGCGCGTCCTGGTGGCCACCGACTGTCTGTCCGAGGGCGTCAACCTCCAGGAGTCCTTCGACGCCGTCGTCCACTACGACCTGGCGTGGAACCCGACCCGCCACGAGCAGCGCGAAGGCCGTGTGGACCGCTTCGGGCAGCGCACCGACACCGTGAAGGCACTCACCCTGTACGGGGCGGACAACCCCGTCGACGACGTCGTCCTGAAGGTATTGCTGCGCAAGCACGAGCAGATCCGTCGCGCCACCGGCATCTCCGTCCCCGTGCCGCAGCAGGCGGAAAGCGCCATGCAGGCGGTCTTCGAAGAGCTGATCCTGCGCGGCGAGACCCCTGCGTTCGAGCAGGAGGGGCTCTTCGAGCGGGACCAGGTGCCCGTCGCCGAGCAGTTGGAGATCGCCTGGGAATCCTCCGCCGAGCGTGAGAAGGCGTCCCGGTCCCGCTACGCGCAGAACACGATCAAGAAGGAAGAGGTGGCTGCCGAGGTCACCCGGATCCGTGCCGCGCTCGGTACCGGCGAAGAGGTCATGGAATTCACCCGCCGCGCGCTCGGCGCGCTGCGTGGTGTGCCCGCCGACCGCAAGCAGGGCGGTTTCACCGCGCACACCGACGCCCTGCCGCAGGGCCTGCGGGACGCCGTCACCGCGGCGCTCGGCCCGCGCCATCCGCGCCCGGTCGTCTTCCACGATGCGCCGAGCGCCCCGCGCGGCGAGGTGGCACTGACCCGTACCGACCCGGTGGTGGCCGCGACCGCCCGCTTCGTCCTGGACACCGCGTTGGACGAGAAGTTCCCCGACTGGCAGCGCCCGGCCCGGCGCTGCGGGGTGGTCCGCACGAGTGCCGTACGGCGACCCACCACGATGCTGCTCGTCCGGCACCGTTTCCAACTGCACCTGCCGACACGCGACGGTGGAGTGCGTACCCAACTCGCCGAGGACGCCCGGGTAGTGGCCTTCCAGGGTCGGCCCGAGGCGCCACAGTGGCTCCCGGAGGAGGAGGCCCTGGCGCTCCTCGACGCCCGCGCCACCGGCAACTCCGACCCGGGATTCGCCACCGACCACATCGCCGGGATCCTCGCCGCCCTCGACACCGGCCTGATGGACGAGCTGCGGACCCGATCCCAGGCCGCCGCGAAGGAGCTGGAGGCCTCGCACCACCGCGTCCGTACCGCCGCCAAGGCCCGTCTCGCCGGCCTGCGGGCCGTCCCGCAGGGCGACCCGGACGTCCTGGGTGTCTTCCTCTACCGTCCGGCCGCCACGATCCAGCTGGGAGCGGACGCATGAGCATCGCCAGGACCATGGTCACCGACACCGTCGCCACCGTCGGCGGTCTGCTCCCGTACGACCTTCTGGTGCGGATCAAGGAAGGCAAGGAGCAGTCGGGCGCCAAGCCTGCCGACTACCGCCTCTTCGCCAAGGGCGAGTCGGTGCGGGACGCCGCCGAACGCTCCTGGGGCTATCTGCACGGCGTCTGGACCGCCTTCCAGGATGGGCTCGTCCGCGACGGAGCGGACGACGACCCCGGTGTACACGCGGTCGGACTCACCACCGAGCGCTGGTTGCTGCCCCTGTTCGAGCAGCTCGGCTTCGGCACGCTGCCCGCCGTGCCCGAGCCCGGCCTGCCCGCCCACGACGAGGGGAAGAACTTCCCGGTCAGCCATCGGTGGGCACATGTGCCCGTACACCTCACCGGCTGGAACGTGGACCTGGACCGCAGGACCCCCGAGGTCGCTCAGCAGGCCCCGCAGTCCATGGTTCAGGAGTACCTCAACCGTTCCGGCGACACGGCCCTGTGGGGTGTCCTCTCCAACGGCCGCCAGCTGAGGCTCCTGCGCGAGTCGGCGTCGCTGACCGGCGCCGCATTCGTCGAGTTCGACCTCCAGGCAATCTTCGAGGGGAACCGGTCCGACGACTTCGTCCTGCTGTGGCGCCTCCTGCACCGCACCCGGTTCGAGGGCACACCAGCAGCGTCCTGCCCGCTGGAGAAGTGGCGCACGGAGGCCATCGACTCCGGCACCCGCGCCCTGAAGGAGCTCCGCAAGGGCGTCGAGAAGGCGCTCACCGTGATCGGCAGCGGGCTGATCGCCCACCCCGACAACGCGGATCTGCGCGAGGCCCTGCGCGCCCGCACCACCACGGTCCGAGACCTCCACCCCGCCCTCCTGAGGCTCGTCTACCGGCTGCTCTTCCTTTTCGTCACCGAGGACCGCGGCCTGCTCCTAGACCCGGCCGCCACCGAGGTCCCGCGCGACCGGTACGCCCGTTACTTCTCCACGGCCCGCCTGCGCCGCCTCGCCCGCCGCACCGGCACCCCGCATGGCGACCAGTGGGAGGCCCTCACCCTCGTCATCAACGGTCTCGGCGAGCCCGGCGGCCGCCCCGAGCTGGGGCTGCCCGCACTCGGCGGCCTCTTCGAACCCACGGACGCCGACCTGCGGCTTAAGGGTCTCGCCCTCACCAACGAGTCCCTGTACGAGGCGGTCCGGGCCCTTGCCGTCATCTTCGACTCCAAGCTCGGCCGGCCCCGCAGGGTCGATTACCGGCACCTGGGTGCGGACGAGCTCGGCTCGGTGTACGAGTCGCTGCTCGAACTCGAACCCCGCCAGGAGGACGACGGCTCCTACGTCCTGAAGAAGCTCGACGGCAACGACCGCAAGACCTCCGGTTCCTACTACACCCCCTCGCCTCTCATCGACTGCCTCCTCGACTCCGCCCTCGACCCGGTCATCGACAAGGCGGTCCGCTCGGGGACGACGCAGGAGGAGCGAGAGGCGGCTCTACTCGCCCTGACGATCTGCGACCCGGCCTGTGGCAGCGGCCACTTCCTGGTCGCCGCTGCCCGGCGCATCGCCCGTCGTCTCGCGGAGGTCCGCACCGACGATCCGGAGCCGGGCGCCGAGGACGTACGCCACGCCCTGCGCGACGTCATCTCCCGGTGCGTGTACGGCGTCGACCTCAACCCGATGGCCGTCGAACTGGCCAAGGTGTCGTTGTGGATCGAGGCAATGGAACCGGGTCGCCCGCTCACCTTCCTCGACGCCCACATCAAGCACGGCAACGGGCTGCTCGGCACCACGCCGAAGCTGCTCGCCGGCGGCCTGCCCGACGAGGCGTTCAAGGTGCTGGAGGGTGACGAGTCCAAGTCGGTCAGGAACCTGAAGGCCCGCAACGCGAGCGAGCGGGAGCGGTGGCTGACGGCGCTGCACGAAGGCGCCAACCAGGATGCGCTGTTCTCCGAGCAGCACGCGCTGGAGATCTCCAACCAGGCCATAAGCAGGCAGACTTCGGCCATCACGGCCGCTCCGTCCATGGTGCTTGAGGACGTCCAGGATCAGGCCCGGGCATACCGCGAGCTGACTACGTCCAGGGATTACGTCAAAGCCCTCAGACTCGCTGATGCCTGGTGCGCGGCCTTCGTGTGGGAGAAGGGCGAGCGGACCTCACCGGCCGCCCTCACCACCGACTCCCTGCTGTCCCTGCATGCCGCCGAGGGCGACACGGACGCCCAGGTCGATAGCAATGCGAACTTGCCCAACGGCACGGTGCGGACGGTGCGACGGCTACGCGAGGAGTACCGCTTCTTCCACTGGCACCTGGAGTTCCCCGAGGTCTTCCGGGTGCCGGCCGACCCGGCGGCGCCGGGTGTGGACGAGCGGACGGGCTGGAAGGGCGGGTTCAGCTGTGTGCTGGGGAATCCGCCGTGGGAGCGGGTCAAGCTCCAGGAGCAGGAGTTCTTCGCCACCCGCGACGAGAAGGTGGCCACTGCCGCGAACAAAGCGGCCCGCGAACGCCTGATCGACGCCCTCGCCGACAGCGCGGAGGAGTTGGACCGGGTGCTTCACACCGAGTTCATCGCCGCGCGGCGCGTCTCCGAGGGCGTCAGCCATCTGCTGCGCGGCTCGGGCCGCTTCCCCCTGTCCGGGCGGGGCGACGTCAACACCTACGCGGTCTTCGCCGAGGCCGCCTCCCTCGGTATCGCCCCCACGGGGCGCTTCGGCCTCGTCCTGCCGACCGGCATCGCCACCGACGCAACGACCGCACCGTTCTTCTCCGACCTGGTGCGCACCTCGCGGCTCGGGTCCTTCCTGGACTTCGAGAACGAGGCGTTCATCCTCAGCAGGGACGTCCATCATTCGGTCCGCTTCTCGCTGCTGACCGTCACCGGCCGGGGCGAGCGGGTGGAACGGGCGTCCTTCGCGTTCGGCACCCGGTACATGGAGGACCTCGACGAGCGCCGCTTCGCCATGCCGACCGAGGAGATCCTCCTGGTCAACCCCAACACGGGAACACTTCCGGTGTTCCGCAGCCGCCGAGACGCGGAGATCACCCTGGGCATCTACCGGCGTGTCCCGGTCCTCAAGCGCGAGCCGGACGCGGAGGGGAAGGGCGGCACGGACCCGTGGGGCCTCACCTTCATGACCATGTTCCACATGTCCAACGACTCGCACCTGTTCCGCGGCAAGGCGGAGCTGGAAGAAGGCGGCTGGAAACTGAAGGGGAACATCTTCGCCGACCCGTCCGACGGGCGGCGCTACCTGCCGCTCTACGAGGCGAAGATGCTCCACCACTTCGACCACCGGCTCGGCACGTACGAGGGTCAGACACAGGCCCAGGCGAATGTGGGGACGCTGCCCCGGGTCACGCCGGAACAGCACGACGACCCAGACTTCGCACCGCTGCCCCGGTACTGGGTGCCGGAGTTCGACGTGGACTCCGGGAAGCGGGACACGAAGCTGAACCCGATCATGTGGCCGGGCGTGGCGTCGCGGTTGAGGGAGCGGAAGTGGTGGAACGGTTGGCTGATGGGGTGGAGGGACATCGCACGGTCCACGGATACGCGCACAACGATCGCCACGGTGCTGCCGCCGTACGGTGTCGGCCACACCAACCCGCTCATGTTCCCGTCGAACGCGACAGCAGCAGCTCTGTTGCAGGTGTGCCTGTCGTCTTACGCCTTCGACTACGCGATCCGTCAAAAGATCGCGGGCACGCACCTGACCTACGGCTACCTGTACCAGTTGCCGGTGCCTAAGTTCTCGGACTTCGCCGAGGCGCCCGGCGGGACTGAGTGGTTCGTCGATCGGGTGGCCGAGCTGACTTGGACCAGCAGGGACATGACGGCCTTCGCCAAGGATCTCGGTTACTCCGGATCACCGTTTCAATGGAACAGTATCCGTCGTGACCTGTTGCGGGCCGAGCTGGATGCCGCGTTGTTCCGCCTCTATGGAGTGCACCGGGAGGACGTTCTGTACGTCATGGAGACCTTCCCTACGGTCAAGCGCGAAGACGAAGCAGCCCACGGCACCTACCGCACCCGGGACCTGATCCTCGATGCCTACGACCGCATGGAAGAGGCCCGCGCGACCGGCGGCGAGTACCAGACGCTGCTGGACCCGCCGCCGGGCAAGGGGCCTCGGCACGACAGCTGAGCGTGGACGAGTCGGGCGGGCGGTCAGTGGGACCGGCTCCGCCCGACATCCGCGACAAAACCGGCCCAGGCTCCGTGTGCGAACGCGAGTTGCGGGCCACCGCGCTTCTTGGAGTCCCGTACGTGAACGGTGGCACGGACGGTGGCGATCTCGACGCATTCGCCGCCGTCTCCACCGCTGTAGCTGCTCTTGAACCAGTACAGCAACTCGTCCTGTTCGTGCTTCATCGCTCTCCCAGCAGCTTCTCGACAAGTGCCCGCGAGTCGGACGGGCTGAGCGCCTGACCTCGGATGCTCCCGTAGCGTGCGGCCAGCATACGGACCTCGTCCGGGTCCGTGATAAGCCGGTTGACGCTCTGGAACTCTCCATATCCCACCTGCGGTTTGCCGTTGGGGGTGAGCAGGATGAACGGCCCTTCCATGCCCGCGTGCCCCTCGCAGTCCAGCGGCAGAACCTGAATCTCCACGTTTCGGAGCTGGCTCAGTTCCACGAGGCGTTCCATCTGCTCGCGCTGAACCCTCCACCCGCCGATCGTCCGACGGAGTACTGACTCCTCGATCACGGCAGTCACCGCAGGAGGGGGCCAACGGGTCAGAACCTGCTGCCGGTCGAGCCGGGCCGCCACGCGCTGCTCGATGGTGTCCTCATCCAGGAGTGGGCGCCTCGCGGTGAAGATCGTCCGCGCGTACTTCTCCGTCTGTAACAGCCCTGGCACGGTCAGGGTGCTGTAGAAGCAGACCTCAACCGCCTTGCCCTCCAGGTCCGCGTAATCCTGGAACCACTCCGGATGCCGCACCCGCCGCCGCGTCTTCACCCGCTCCACGTCCTCCGCCAGGAGCGCCAGCAACCCGCCGCACCCGAGCAGTTCGTCCACCGCCACCAGAAAGTCCGGCTGCGGCGTCCGCCGCCCCCGCTCGATCGACGAGATCTGCTCCTCGCCATACCCGACCAGCTGTCCCAGCTCCCGCTGACTCATGCCGGCTCGTTCCCGCGCGGCCTTGATCATGCGGCCGATGGCGCGGAACAGATCCGCGACCTCCTCCGAGCCAGCCGGGTCCTCAGCGCTCGTGTCGCCCCGTACCGCCATGTCGTACCACCTGCCCGCTCCCGATCCCGCCGTCGATCAGACCGCCGCGTACCACCCACCGACTGCCGCCGACGGGCGTCACGGGCGGACACCCGTACAGACATGCCCGCCCACCCGGACAGCCTGCCCGTACGGCCGGACAGTCACGCACCGTACCGCGCCGGGTACTCCCCCACGGTAGCTTCGGTCCGTCACCCTCGGCGAGGTGAACCAGGAATCCGGGACCGCGACCCGTGAACCCCTCGCGAACGACGACCACTTGACCTTCAGCACCCTCTTCCCCACCACCAGGCACGGCGCCCATGCCGCCCGCCACGCCGCCGAGCGGTGGTTCTCATCGAACCTCTCGCCGGACGACCCCCGTGATGGCGACCTCGCTACCGCCGCCGCCCTCCTCATCGCCGAACTGTCAGCGAACGCCGCCCTGCACGGCCGAGTGCGTGGCCGCGCGGCCCGCCTCGACCTCCGGCTCGACGCGACCGAGCTACTCATCGAGGTCACCGACGCCCGGGGCGACCGGCTGCCGACGGCCCGACACCCCGACGGCGGCGGCGAGTCGGGCCGCGGGCTGCTGCTCGTCGAGACGGTGTCTGACGACTGGGGCGTACGCCCGCACCATCCCCGCGGCAAGACGGTGTGGGCCGTATGCCGCCGGTAGACCGGTAGGCGACCGTCAGAAGTGGAACCCGAACAGCCCGCCTTCCTCGTACGTGTCTTCGAGGCGAGGCTCGATCACGTAGGGCGACGGGTCGAAGCCGCCCAGGCGCGCCCGCTCCAGCTTGTCGGAGTTGAACGTCACCACGTACTGGAGGCCTTCCTCCTCTGCGACCTCCGACGCCAGCGTCAGCGCTTCGGTGACCTGGCGGTCGTCCACCCCGTCGAAGAGATGGCTGTCGTGGACGAGGAAGTCCGGTCCTCGGCCGTGGCGGTGGGCGAGGACCGCGGCCGTGAGGTCGAGACAGAAGATCACCATCTTGTTGATGCCGACGCTGTCCCGGCTGTCGACGTGTGCCGTGATCTCCAGACTGCTCGTGCCCGCCCGAATGGTCAGGTAGGCCTCCCGGTCCTGTCCGTAGAGGCGGCGCGCGAAGCGGGAGAACAGCCAGGTGGCCTCCCGGGTCTGCTCGCCGCGCTCCTCCAGGTCGAGTTCCAGCGCCCCCTGGAGTTCCACCCGCTTCGCGGTGATCTCCCGCTGGCTGGCCTCCATGAACTGCGCTGTCTCGTGCTGCTTGCGCAACGCCTCCAGCGCGGCCTGCTTCTGCGCGAGCAACTGCTGGAGCACCGTCAGACCATCGAGGGCGCCTCCCTCGCGAAGCTCGGTCAGCGCAACGGTGAGCTGCTCACCAAGAAGGGCCCGTTCACGTTCGCGTTCCGCGAGCCGGGCTTCCGTCTCCGTGATCTCCTCCGCGAGGTACCGCCGCCGGTTGCGGACAATGGAGGCATGGAACCCGCGCACGTCCTCGAACGTCCGGTGCACCCGGTTGGGGAGAGTGACGCCCAGCTCCCGGTAGACCGCGTCCACGTACGCCGTGTCCGGGTCATTGGCCTCCTCGACGGCGCGCCGCAGGTCCGCGAGGTTTCGGCGGTCGATGACATCCCGCTCCGGGAGGGAACGGACCCTCTGATCGAGCTCGTCCGCCCGCCGCTGGAGTTCCTCGTAGGCCGGCACCACGTGGAACGCGGCGATCTGCCGCCTGAGCCGGTCCACGTCCCCCTCCGCGACGATGATCTTGCCTCGAAGGTCGGCCGTCGTGCCGACGACCTGATTCCAAGTGGGATCGTTCATCGCCGACCGGAGCTGCCTGCGCGTCGCCTCGCGCGCGGCGATGTCCCGGTAGCCGGAGGCGAGCCGCCAGTCCAGGCCCAGCAGGTACGCGAGGTTGGCGGCCGCCTCGGCAGCCGACTGCTGCGGGTAGGTCCGCACCGGGTCATTGAAGGCGTGCGAGCCCACGCGTCGCACGAGCAGCGACAGGAGGGCGCGCCCCGAGACGCCGGGATGGTCGGCCGGCAGCCGGAAGAGGTCGGCCTCGATCCGCGTGGTCCACTCCGGCAACGGCATCTCATGCGTGAGGCGGAACTCAAAGAGCCCTCCCTCCTCGGCGGCGCCGGGCAGGTCGGTCAGGACGATCCCGGGCGGTGCGCCCCGCCGGCTCACCCGTACCGGTTCGTCCTGCCCCGGCCATTCCATCGTCAGGGTGAAGAGGATGTTCCTAAGTCCCGGGCGGGCTGAGAGGGTGCCTTTGCCTCCCCGCGCGCCCAGTATGAAGTGCAGCAGCTCCACGAGACTGGACTTGCCCGTACCGTTTCGGCTGTCCGTCCTTGCCGCGCCGGCGTGTGCCTCAGCGACCAGGAGGTTGAGGCCCGGGCGGAAGTCGACCGTACGGAACCGCGGATCGTCAGCGCTCAGACGTCGCAGCATCATTCCTCCTTCTGGTCAGCAGGTCGTCACGCAACTCGATCACACCGAGCGCGTACAACACGTCGAGCCCTAGGACGAACCACTGGAAGGAGACCGGCGAATGGTGCCCCAGGCGGATGCGTTCCGCATGGAACCTCGACCAGGTCTGCGTCACGGTCATCGGCATGTCCAGTACTCTCGCGATCTGCGCGCCGACGGCCAGCAGGGAGCGGTCGGGCGAGATCCCCTTGGTCGGTGTGATCACGCGCCGCTCCCGACAGCCACACCCGGTGCCCAACCGTCCGGCGGCACGTCGAAGACGTCGCACCTCTGGAAGAAGTAGGCGATGACGATCCAGGCGCAGTACATGGAGCCGAGGCTCGGATTCGCGTTGCCGAGGATGTACTCCTGCAACGCGCTCCACAGCTTCTCCTGGTTGTCGGTCTTGCCCCTGGTCTGGTCGTAGTACACCCGGAAGCCCTGGGCTACCTGGTCACCTTCGTCCGGCGAGGCGATCCCCGCGTAGTACGCCTCGACGAGGTGGCTCTGCTTGATGCCCTGGATGAGCGCGTCTCGGACGTCACCCGTGAGACGGTTCCACTCGAGCTTGTACTTGTTGACGTCCGCGAGGGCGGCGAGAGGCTCCGCCGTCCGGCGCTGGTCGCCCAGTCGGGCAAGGAGCACTTCGAGGTCGGTGAGGCCGAGGCCGTACGTCTTCTCCTGGACGGGGAGCTCGCACCCCAGCAGATCCTCGGCAGCCATCTGGTCGAGTCTCATGACGTCATTCCACAGGTGGTGCCAGCCGTAGGAAAGCACCCGCAGTGGGCGCAGCTTCTCCTGTGCCTCGGCCATGAGCACGCTCAACTCCGGATGGACACCTTTGAGGTCGTTGATGGCGAAGCGAAAGGTGTCGAACGAGTCCGGACGCTTGGCGAGTGCCTTGTCCAGATCGGAGCGGAATTTCGCCTTGACCTTGCTCATGTCCTCGGTCTGCGGCGAGTAGCAGGCCCAGAGCTCGCGCTTCCACAGCAGAAGCCCGTCGGCGCCCATGTCGCCGAGGTTGCCATGGGTGCGGACCGCCACGAAATCCGGGTGCAGCAGGCTCAGCAGTTGATGGATCAGCTGCTCGAATCGCTCGCCCGGCATGTCGGCCAGCTGCGTACGCAAAGTAAGGCGCGCGAGCATGCGCTGAGTGAAGTCCACGTGTTCGGATCCCCCGTCGGAGTCTTCAGAGCCTGTCGCGCAGGACGCTCAGGGTCGTGCCGTCCTCCGTACGCCAGGCGTCCCACCCGTTGGACTTGCTCTGGGCCACCGCGTCGCAGGCGCCGGACGGGGAGTCGCAGACGCGGCCGTCGGCCAGCTCAAGGTGCCCCTCGGCGGTGACCTGCGCGTAGTGCTCCTGCCCGAGATTGCGGCGCCGCCAGATCAGTCGCTGCTCCGGGCGCAGCAAGCCCGCGTCCAGCAACGGCGCGAGCGCCCCGCGCCGGACCACGGCCGAATCAAGGCCGAGGAGACGGCGCAGCACGGTGTTGGCCGTATCGACCAACGGCTGGGCCTCACGCTGCAGGCACTCGAAGACCTCGGCGTCGACAGTGATGGTGTGTGTGGACATCCGACCTCCCGGTTTTTCTCCAGTTTTTTTCTCTCCATGCGACATGGAGAAAAACTACGGGCGTGCGCGACCCCCGTCAAGGTTTCACTCACCGCCAGCTCTACCCTCCGGAGCTCATAGAGCTGTAAACTCAGTCAACGTTCACACCATGCGTGGTTCCAGGGGAAAGGCAGGGCCGTGCCGCAGATCGCCATCACCAATACCTTCTGGGAGAGCGTGGACCGACTGGACAAGCCGGCCCGCGCCCGCGTCCACAAGGCGATGGGGAAGTTTCAGCGGATGACGGTCCCCCAGCTCCACTCGGACAAGGGCCTGCACCTGGAGTCCGTCGTCAGCTCCCGCGACCCGCGCATGCGTACGATCCGGGTCGACGACGGGCTGCGCATCGTGCTGCTCGCCCCCGACGACGGCAGCGACCTCTTCGTCTTCGTGCACGTCGTCTCCCACGACAAGGCATACGGATGGGCCAAGCGGCGGCTCTACACGGTCAACTCGGTGACCCGATGCCTCGAAGTACGCGACCTCACCGCCCTGGAACAGATCACCCCGCTGTTCGCGCAGGAGGCCCTGGCCGCGCCTCAGCTGCTCTTCGCCACCTGGTCTGACACTGTGCTCCGGCATCTCGGAATCGACGACGTCACCCTGCGCGCAGCCCGCACCATCACTGGCAGGGGGCAGCTGGAGGCCTTCGGGTCGCTGATGCCGGAGGACCAGTTCGAGGCGCTGTGGCTGCTTGCCGAGGGATTCGACGCCGACGCCGTCTACCGCGATCTCGTCGCCGTACGGCAGACCGCTGCGGGCGAGGAAAGTGACGCCAAGCAGGGCGCACTCGCCGCGGCCGTCAGCCGGACCCGCAGCCGGATCGCCCTCGTCACCGGGCCCGAGGAACTCGCCGACATCCTCGCCAAGCCCTTCGACGCCTGGCGCGTCTTCCTCCACCCCACCCAGCGTCGAATCGCCTACCGGCCCGGCTATACAGGCCCCGCCCAGATCACCGGTGGATCCGGCACCGGCAAGAGCGTCGTCGCCCTGAACCGGGTCAAGTACCTCCTCGGCCGCGCACCCGACACGCGGATCCTGCTCACCACGTACACCAGCGCACTGGCCCGCTCCCTGTACACGGGGCTCGCTCTCCTCCTGGACCACGACCAGGCGCTCCTCGGCCGGGTCACCGTCACCACGGTCGACGCGCTCGCCCGGCGTACCGTGCGGGACCTGCACGGGACCCCCGGTACCGTCCTCGGCGACAAGGACGAGCGGCGGCGCTGGCAGCGCCTGTCCCGAACCCTCCAGCTGCCCTGGAACGATGCCTTCCTGGCCCAGGAGTACCGACATGTCGCACTCGCCCAGGATCTGCGCACCCCTGAGGAATACAGTGTCTGCCGCAGGCGCGGCCGGGGCAGCGGGCTGGGGCAGGCGCAGCGCGAGCGGGTGTGGGAGGCGATCACCCGGTTCGAGGACGAGCTCGCCCGCGACCGGTCCTGCACCTGGCTCCAGCTGTGCGCACAGGCAGCCAGGCTGCTGCACGACAAGCCGGGCGCCATGCCCCCGTACGACCATGTGGTGGTGGACGAGGCGCAGGACCTGCACCCCGCCCAGTGGCAGCTGCTGCGGGCGGTGGTTCCGGACGGGCCGGACGACCTGTTCCTCACCGGCGACCCGCACCAGCGGATCTACGACGCCCGGGTCTCCCTCCGATCCCTCGGCATTTCCGTCGCCGGGCGCGGGGCGAGGCTGCGCCTCAACTACCGCTCCACCGAAGAGATCCTGCGCTGGTCTCGGGCACTGCTCGACGGGGAGCCGGTGACCGACCTGACCGGAGACGATCCGGACTCGCTGTCCGGCTACCGGTCCTTGCTGCACGGGGAGCACCCTGTGTGCGAGGGTCACGAAACGGAGCCGGCCGAAGCCGATGCCGTCGTCCGGCGGGTGCGCGAGTGGCTGGCGGCCGGGGTCGCCCCCTCGGAGATCGCGGTCTGCGCCCGGTTCCACACCCAGACCGCGAGGATCGGGGACCGGCTTGCCGAGGCCGGGGTGCCCGTCGTACGGGTCAAGGACGGAGAGTCCGACGACACGGCCGGAGTGCGGCTTTCGAGCCTGCACAGCCTGAAGGGACTGGAGTTCCGCTGCGTGGCCGTAGCCGGGGTGACGGCCTCCTCGTTCCCGTTCCAGACGGCGGTCACGCCGGCCGAGGTCGACCCCCCTCCAGCATGCGGCGGACCTCGCCGCCGAGCGGTGCCTGCTGTTCGTGGCGTGCACCCGGGCCAGGGAAGCTCTGTACGTTTCGTACAGCGGGCGGCCCAGTACGTTCCTCAGCGGAGTGGAGAAGAGGGCGCGAGCAGGCATTTCGGGCCTGTGAACAAAGTCAATGCCCGTAGTAGCCTAACGGGCGCAGGAGGGGAGGCGCGGGTGGCCTGATCACGCACCCGCAGTGGGGGGGAATTGTCCTCATCCAATGAGATTTGCCATGGGAGTCCAGATGTCCACGCCACGTGCCGTACCGGTGACCTTGGCGGAAATCGCCCGTCTCGCGGGTGTGGGGCGAGCCGCCGTGAGCAACTGGCGGCGTCGGCACCCAACCTTCCCCGAGCGGATCGCCGGTACCGACGTCAGCCCGCAGTTCTCCATGACTGACATTGAGAACTGGCTGCGCGACAACAAGAAGCTCGACAAGTCCGTCGAGCGGGAGTGGCTCTGGCCCCGCTTCGAGGCGCTCGGCGGGCGCGACGAGACCGGAGCCGCCGTCGCAGAGGTGGGACGACTCCTCTCCGGCCGGGAGAGAACGGAAGACGAAGAGGCCCTGAATGCGGTCCCGGACGAGACTCGGGCGCTGGTGGACCGGGCCGTGGACCTGGGGCGGCGCGAAGGAGCCGGCCAGACCTTCGCGTTCCTGCTGCGCCGATGGCTCGACGTCCATGTCCGCCAGATCGCCACGACCCCGGAGCCGCTGGCCGCACTGATGGCGGACCTCGCCCTCGGCGTGACGGGCGGCACTGGCAGCATCACGGTCATGGACCCGGCCTGCGGCACCGGCCACCTTCTCATCGCCGCTGCCGAAGCGCTGAAAGCTTCCGCCACCGGGACGGTCACGCTGCTCGGCAGCGATCTCGACGCCGTCCTCGTCGCATTGACGGACGCCCGTCTGAGCCTCGCCGAGGGCACGGAGGAAGGCGCGCGGACTCGCATCGACGTAGAGGCGGGAGACTCGCTGCGCGATGACCCGTTCGCCGACGCCCCAGCCGACGTCGTTCTATGCAACCCCCCCTTCAACGAACGGGATTGGGGATACGAGGAACTAGCCACCGACGCCCGCTGGAGCCACGGACTGCCCCCCCGCACCGAGCCTGAGCTCGCCTGGGTCCAGCACTGCCTGGCCCGCCTTCGCCCCGGCGGCACCGCAGTGCTGCTGCTACCTCCTGCCGTGGCCGCCAGGAAGGCAGGCCGGCGGATCCGCGGCTCACTGCTGCGCACTGGTCAGCTGCGGGCCGTTGTCGCGCTCCCGCCCGGATGCGCCCCGCCGCACAGCGTCTCGCTGCACTTGTGGGTGCTGCGCACGCCCTCACCCGGGGAAGAATCGCGAGTCGGCGGCCGGCTGCTGGTCGCCGACGCCTCGTCGCGCTTCCCCCGGTCCCCGGCACGGGAATGGGCTCCCGACTGGGCGGCGATCGGCGACTTCGTACGCGGGACCATCGATGACGCCGACTCTCCGCACGTTTCCGCCTACGCACGCCAGGTGCCGGTCATCGAGCTCCTCGACGACGAGGTCGACCTCACGCCCGGACGCCACATCACCCCGTCCCCCGCAGACCTTGCGCCCCGACTGGCCGAATCCTGGGAGGAATTCACTGGACTGATCGCGAGCATGAGCTCTTCGGCCCGGCTACTTACAGCCCTCGACCTTTCGGCGGCCACGGCCGACACGCCGACGGCGACCACGGTCTCCGAGCTGGCCCGTGCCGGGGCGCTCACCGTGCGCGGCGGCCAGCAGCCCCCCGAGGAGTCGATCCGCACCGGCCGGTCGTCGGACGACGACATCCCGCTGCTCACGATCCCCGACCTACTGATGGACGCCGAACCCCGAGGCTGGCTCACTCCCGACGACGCGGCGGCCCACGAAGCCGTGATCGCCGAACCCGGGGACATCGTGGTGGTCGGAGTGACCCGGGCATTCTCCGCATGGGTCCACGAGGGTCCACCGACCGCCCTCGGGTCGCAACTGCACGCCGTACGGGTGCAACCCGAGCAGCTCGACGCCTGGTTCCTCGCCGGTTCGCTCCGTGCCCCGGCCAATGCCCGGCAGGCCGGAACACACACGATGAGCTCGTCCCGGATCGACATCCGCCGCCTCCAAGTCCGCCAAGTGCCCCTCGGCGAGCAGCGCCGCTACGGCGAGGCGTTCCGCGAGGTGGCGACCTTCGAACGGATGGTGCACCGCACAGCCGGCCTCGGCGCGGACCTCGTTCGTGACCTCGGCGACGAACTGGCGGCCGGGCGCCTCGCGGGCGGGGCATAGGACCTCGGGTTGCCCCGCCTCGCCGGCTCGCGTTCACACTGTCGGGCCCGAGGAGGTTGGCCAGTCTGGGGCGTTCACCGGAGGCGACCACCCGGCGGGTCATCACGCCTCCACGCCTCCCGGTCGGCGAGCCGGGCCGTGAGCTGGGTGTCGACTTCGCCTCGTACAGCCTCAACTCTTGCCGCAAGGTCCGCTGGCAGGCCCGCCGCCGTGTGTCCCGCCGCGTCGACGGCAGTGATGACGGCGTCCAGCTCACCGAAGGCGAGACGGCACTCGGCCAGGCGCAGCCGGATTACCGCGCGTTCGGCGCGCTCGGCCGGACCCTCCCCGTGGATGAGGTCAGCATCGATTCCCCGGTAGAGGCGCGCGGCGGAACCGAAGTCACCGGCGAGCCGCAGCCCGTCCGCCGCCCCCCGCCACACACGGCGCACCAGGGGGCGGCGCTCTCCCCACTCCTTGCGGACCCGCGCCGTCAGCCCGCGCAGGCGGCCGGCCGCGTCACCCGGTTCGCCCGAGGCGATCTCGGACTCGGCCTGGATGCAGAGCTCCTCGACCACGCGTCCGTCCAACCACTCGTCCTCACCCGGCGCGAAGGCGGCGGGCGGGGGGGAGAGGGCGCGACCCTGCCTTGAATCCCTGTCCGGCGGGCAGCGCAAGGGGGCAGTGGGGTCGGGGCGGGTGCGCGGCCGCGGCTCGGGGTCACCGAGCTGGGGCCCGCACGCGGCGAGGGTCTCCACGACCTCGTCGACAGCCGGGCGGTGCTCAGGCTTCTTGGCGAGCATCCGCACCACCAGGTCGTCGATGCCCTGGGGAAGGCCCGCGGCGTACACGCTCGGCGGCAGCGGCTCCTCGTGGAGGTGCATATCGGCCAGACCGGAGTCCGCCCCGAGCGGGAACGGGGGTCGCCCGGTGAGGAGTTCGTAGAAGACGCACCCGAAGCAGTAGACGTCGGTCCGCGGAGTGGGCTCCAGCTCCAAGAGCTGCTCGGGAGCCAGGTATCCGCGCGTCCCCAGGGTCGATCCATGCGCCGTGTACCGCGTGGCATCAGCGCGCAGTGGCTTGGCGATGCCGAAGTCGATGAGGATGACCGCACCTTCGTCGTCGATCATGACGTTGGCCGGCTTGAGATCCCGGTGCACCACGGGGAGTGTGTGAGCGCAGGCGAGCGCCCTGGCGACCTGCAGGGCGACGGCCACGGCCGCGGCCAGGGGCAAGGGACTGTGCTCGTCGAGGAAGGTCCGCAGGCTGACCCCCTCCACCAGGCGCATGGCGATGTACGGCACCCCCTGGTGCGCTCCGCTCCGGTACAGCTCCGTGATGCCCGGGTGGTCGAGCGTGGCCAGGAGACCGGCCTCCCGTCGGAACCGGGCATTCCTGACAGCCAGTTCGGCGACCCGCTCGTGCGGGTCGAGGCCGTACAGGGCTTCGGAGTCGTGGCGCAGGAACTTCACGGCCACCTCACGCCCCACGAACGCCTTCTGACCCGTGGCCACCTCGCGGGCCCGCCAGACGTGCGCCATCCCGCCTTTGCCGAGGGACTCCCTCAACTCATAACGCCCGTCGATCAGATCACCCGCGCAGGGCTTGTACGCATCCGCGTCCACCGCCATACCCCTTCACCCTCCCGCACCATCAGCTACACCAGAGTAACGTGAAGGATGCTCCGCGTGAATCATTCATGGACTTAGTTCACAGATCTATGGCATGCTCGAATGGCGCCCGCTCCTCGGAGTCCCGTCGGTCTGGGTGCCTCCTGCCCATGCCGCCCTCCACGGGGGTCACCATGCAGAACTCATCGGGTGTCGTCGGCCACGACTGGCTGATCAAGGCGAGCCCCCGGATGGCCCGTCCCGACGCCGCGGCCTGTCCGACCCACCAGCGCACCGCGATGCTCCCCTTGCTCGTCGCCGAACCGGCCGTGCCGTTCCGCCCCGCCCCACGCGAGGAGTTCGGGTTCGGCCCACTCTTCACAGCCCTCGACCTATGGGAGCACGACCACTGGCCCGTGGAGCGGGTACGCGAAGAACTCCGGCGCACCCGTGGCCCCTTCCGGGGGTGGGGTGCACCGGTTCACCCCGCCCACCTGTCATGGACGGCCCACGCCTTGGAGCGCTACGTGGCCGCCCGCACCCGGGAACAGGCCGCCGCCATGGAGGCCGGACTACCACCGACCACACCGGTCAGGCAGCCGTGGACGTGGCGTACCCGCCGCACGGACGCCCCCGACACGCGCGGCGCCCGACAGTACGAACACACCTTGTGGGGCCGCATGTACGCCTCCGGCGACGAAAGCGTGCGCGACCTATGGCTCCCGTCCCTGGGCCGGGCCAAGACCAGCCGCCCCGACGCGGAACTCGCCGCTGTGGCGCAGGTGATGGCGTACGGAGTGCCCACACGGCGGCGCAAGGCGCGCGCCGAGCCCCCACCCGAAGCGACCATCGCCATCCACCAGCCCGGGCAGGTCCGCGTCTTCGACATCGGATGCGCCGACGGCTCCGTCGAAAGGCTGCTCTCCGAGGGTCCCAACGAGGCGAGGCGGCGTTTCGAGGCCCACGCGGTGCCCGCCTTCCTCTCGGCAGCTACCGGAACCGGCACCCAGCCAGGCGAGAGCTGTGTCGACTGCAAGGCCGCCGCCGGCTGCGCGGACCTCAAGCGCACCCCGCAGTTGTGGGGCGGGCGGCCCCCGACCCTGGCGCGCAAACGCCGCTCCGTCTCCGTCTGGGACCTGCGCCTGCACGCCGAATGCCCAGCGCAGTACCACCTCGTGCGGCGCCTTCACCTCAACGACCTGTCCGCCGAGGGTCGGGGAGCGCAGCGCGGCCGAGCCGTGGACGCCTGGCTCGACGCCCAGCACGCCGAACGCCCGGTGCGCGGCTGCCGAGACCGTGAAGTCCCCGGCCCGACCGCGATACGGGCCAGAACCGGGCTCGATGACGCATCCGCGCACGAGGCCGCCGGCATGCTGGCCGAGCACCGGCTGCTGTGCCCGCTGAACGGACTCGACGCCGAAGAGCAGGTACTCGTACAGCACCGGGTGACGGCCTACGTACCGGAACTCGATGTCGTTGTCCTCGCCGTACCCGACCTGGTGTATACCCACCGCGGCCGGTGGATCTGGCGCGAGACCAAGACATCGGCCCGCCCTCTGTGGGAACGGCAGTCCCTGCTCCACACCTACCCCCAACTCGCCTTGGGCGTCCTGCTCTTTCACGCGGGCGCGCTCGGTGACGACCCGCACCGTTCCTGGGTCGAACTGGAGCATCTGCGCGAGGGCCACGGCGAGAGCCGGCTCGAACGAATCGACCCCAGCCGCGGGGAGATCGTAGACGAGGCCCGGACGGTCATCGCCGAACTTGCCCAGCCGCTCCTGGACGACACCACGTACGAGCCGAGGACCGGACGCCACTGCCACGGCTGCCAGGCACGGACATGGTGCCGACCCGGCACTGCCTACGTCACCGACCATCCGCGCCAGGAAGCCATCGACGCGGCGCCCCCGCAGCGAGGAGACACCCCGGCCCATGACTGAGCAGCAACTCGTACCGGACTGGCTGTCCAACCCCGACGTCGTCCTCCTGCGAGACGTCGCCACCGCCGTCCTGCACCTGGCGGCCGTCGACAGCCTCGACTCCTTCACTCTCCCCTACCCGGCCGCCGCGCAGAGGGCCGTTAACGCCCTCGTCCTGCAGTGCCTGCGCAACGGGGCCGCACCCCCCGCCGGAGTGCCCGAGATGATGCGCTGGGCGCGCAACCGTCCCCTGGCCAGCTGGCCCCTCGACCGGCTGCCCATCGACCTGTTCGACACTGCCGACCGGCTGATCGACAAGGACTCGGGAGAGCCCTCGCAGCTCTGCCACGAACTCGCCGTGCGGGGATTCCACGGCGACAGCACCGGACGGCAGTACGACCGCATGGTCATTCACGAGGCCATGCGTGCCTGCCGCGCCATGTCGTCACCCGAGTCGTACACGGCTTTTCGTCGCCTCCTGGTCACCCAGCCGGTCCTCACAGAGGCGGACTGGGCCGAGGTCAGCACCGACCTCTTCCTCGACCCCGTCCGCTACCTCATCGAGGAGATCTACGCCCCCGTCCCCCTGGGGTTCCGGAGGGGTGGCTCGTACCTTTGCTGCCACCGCTGCCTGACACTCCTCCACCCGGTGTCCGAGACCGACTGGTGGTGCGAGCGCGACCAGTGCCGCTACCAGGGCCCCGCTCCGCACGGGCGGGCACTCGTCACGGCAGAGGTAGGAGAGATCCGTCAGCTGCGAAAGCCACTGCGCCAGTTCGTCACCGGCCCCGGGCAGGCCGAGACCTCGCTGGAGAACGGGCTTCGCGCCTTGGGACTTGCCGTCGAGATGTGGCCGGGTTTCGACGCGTACGACTTGCGGATCACCTTCCCCGACGGTCACGTGTGGGCCGTCGACGTCAAGGACTGGGCGCACCCCGCCTTCCTCGGGCGTTCCGCGACCGCGGTCCGCGCCGAACCCCCGTACGACGAGGCCTGCTGGGTGGTACCGGACTTCAGGGTGCGCGCGCGCCGTGACTACCTCGCCGTCTACGCAAAGGAGCGGGCCGAGGCAGCAAACGGCCTGAGTCTCCTGACGGACAAACAGCTGAGACAGGCCGCAAGGCTGCGGATGTCCGGTCAACGCGGGCCGGAGGCATCCATCGGGGCCCTCCAGACCGGCCCCACCATGCCGGGAACTGAGCGGAGAGGCGCTCACACTGCGCCGCCCCCGCGCCAGGCGGATCCGGTACCGACCGACGGTGCCGCGAAGGATGGAGCCGACCATGCGTGACCGCAGCAGCTGGTATCAGCCGGTCGTCAGCGCCTTGGGCCCCTGGCCCGAGGAACACGCCCGGACCCGGCCCTCCCTGCTCTGCCAGGTCGAACTCGCGCTGTGCATGATGGAGACCGTGGCCCCCGGCCACGCCGCCGAGGGAGCGTGGCCGCTCCTCGGAGGCTACGGCCTCACCTTCGCCTCGGCAGCGAAGCTCCACACCGGCACGGCGGAGCAGACCGCCCTCGCCGCGGCCCGGCACTTGCTCTGGCCGATGCGCCGCGGCCGAATGTGGCGGCAGAGCCTGGACGCCTACCTGCACCTACCCGAACGGCTCCGCGCCTACCAGGTCCCGGCGGCCGGGGAGCCCGCCTACCGGGTACCACTCAAGGTGGCCGCCGATCGCTTCACCGTCTACGACGACGTGCTCTCGCGCCTCCCCGACTTCGCCGTCAACCCACTTCCCCAAGCCGCGGCGGGCGAGCACCGCTTCATGGACCGCCGTCACCGACGCACGTCCGTCACAGTCCCCGCAGACCTCGTACGGGACGCCCTGCCCGGCCACCCCCTCACCGCCGGACGCCCGGCCACCGCGAGCCACCTCGACGTGCCCCTCGACGAACTCGCTGACGTGGCCCGGTGGATGGACGAGGAGGAGCGACACAGGGGCCTGAAGGCCGGAAACTGGGAGCAGCGCCTCGAACACCTCGACCTCGACACCCGTGCCCCGGACGGGAAGGCCTTCGAAGCCGCGTCCGCACTTCCGCTCGATCAGCTCACGCACCTCGTTGGTATGGTCGGCGCCGGCAAGTCGACCCTGATGACACTGATCGGCGTATGGGCGCACCGCCGGGGGCTTCGCAGCACGCTCGTCGTCGGTGACGTGGCCGAACAGCTTTCCCTCACCGAGCTGTTCCGCGCACTCGGTCTGCGTGCCGCCCTGATCCAGGGCGGCACGACCCGTCCGCAGCACACCCAGCGACTCCACCGCAGGCTCGCCGCACGTGGAGAGCACTCGCTGCTGGCCCACACCGGCCCGGTCTTCACCCACCTCAGCACCGCCTGTCCCCTGGATGCCTTGCGCGCACTCGACACATCGGAGCCACTGCGCTACGTCGACGCACCCTGCGGCGCCCTCCATCCCACGCTTCGCAAGAAGATCAACGAGGAGCCCGCGGCCGACCAGGCCGTACGCGAGCTCGAACATGCTCGAGGCGCCCACGGGAGGCAGATCCTCATGGACGACACCGACGAGGAGGGCCTGGGCACCCCGCACGCCTGCCCACTGTGGAGCGCCTGCCCACGGCACTCCTCCGCGCGCGATCTCGTGGACGCGCTGATCTGGGTGGCCAACCCCGCCAGCCTCGTCCAGACGGCGGTACCGCGCCAGCTCAATGCCGAGCGCCTGCGCTATCTGGAACTGGTCTGCCTGCGCAGCGACATCGTGATCGTCGACGAGGCCGACCGCGTACAGATGCAGCTGGACCAGATGTTCGCGCCCTCAGCCACACTCGTCACCACTGGCGTCTCCGACTCCTGGCTCGACCAGTTGCAGACCCACGAGATCGCCGAACTTGCCCGTCAGGGACGACTACAGCTCTCCGATCAGGACGTGGAACGGTGGTCCGCCGCTTTGGACGTCGTCGGCTCCGCCGCCGACCGGCTGTACGCCATGCTCATCGACGACGAAGGGCTGAGGAACTGGGCTCAGATCGACTACTTCAGTGCGTGGACGCTTCAGGAAAAGCTGCTGCACGCCTGGTACCCGCCCGTGCAAGGCAGGGCAGTCGGTCGACCGGACGACCCTGAGGAATGGGAGGTCGAGGACGAGATCGAGCTCTACGAAGACGGTGAAGGGGAAGCGGACAACGGCAACACCTCTATCCCAGAGGCCCCCTGGGTGCGGAGGCGCACCGAGATCACCGAGTTCTTCGACACGTTCCGCGATGATCCGCTCGGTGGGCGCGGCCCCTATCTGACCCCCTCCGACCAACTGATCGCCCTCACCCACGACGTCCTCCACACCCTGGATGAGAAGAGGACACGGCATCGCGTCCGCGCGCTCCTCGACTCCCTCCTCGTTGGAGCACCGGAACTGGAACAGCGCACCCTGCCCATCGTCAAGCACGGCAGGGAACCGGCGCCGGAGGACGTGCCTCTCACCGAGGAGTGGCGCGAGCTCAACGCGCGTCGATTGGAGTTCGTCCTCGTACTCGCAGCCCTGCATCAGCGCCTGGACCGGGTGACGTTTCTGTGGCCGCAGGTGGAGGCCGCGATGCGACTCGACCCGGCAAGCCACGAACTGACCCGCCGCCCGCCCCTCGACTATGCTCCGCTGCTGCCCGAGGCACCCATGGGTAATGTCCTCGGCTTCCAATACCTGGTGGACGAACGGGCTGCGGCCAGCAACAAGGACGGGCACCGCACTGGGACCCTACGCTTCTTCCGCTGCGCGGGCGTAGGCCGCGAGCTGCTCCTCAACCTTCCCCAGCTCGGCGCCGATCCCGGCCGTGGGCAGTCCGGCCCACACGTCCTGCTCATGTCGGGCACCAGCTGGGCCGGCACCTCCACCCGGGCCCATGTCCTCGCACCCGTCCGGGCCGTACTCAAGCCGCAGAGCAAGGCTCTGCGCTCCATCCGGGACACCGTGTTCCGTACCGAGTTCCTCTACGACGCGGCCGGGCAGCCGATCCGGCTCTCCGGGCAGGACCCCGACAAACGCGAGGACGTCCTGCGCCTGATGATCGACCGGCTCGCCCGTCCTCGGGGCGACGGAAGTTCCTCCCCGCTGCAGAGCGAACTCGCCCAGATCCGCGACCAGCGCCGTAAGCGCGCCCTGCTCCTAGTCGGCAGCTACGCGGAGGCCAAGGTGGCCGCCGCCGCCCTGGATGAGATCCCGCGCTGGCACGGCAGAGTACGCGTCCTGGCCGCTGACGACGCCGAACTGGAGGCCACGGGAGACGGCGCAACACCGGCAAGGGGTGCGGCCCAAGGCACCGGAGCCGTGCGGCGCGGAGACCTTGCCGCCTTCGCTGAGGACGCGGACGCCGAACTGCTCGTAGCGCCCCTCCTCGCCGTCGAACGAGGGCACAACATCCTCACCACCGCGCAGCGTCCGGGCGAGGAGAACGTAGCGGCATTCGGGACGGTGTTCTTCATGGTCCGCCCGCACCCCCGCCCCGACGATCTCTCCCTTGCCATCTTTGCCATCAACGATTGGGCAAGCCGCTTCGTGCGCGGTCAGCTAAGGACCACAGAAGGAACATTCAGTGACTTGGTGGCCGAGGCCGGCGGCCTGGACGCCGCCGGGAGCGCCTTCAGGACCACCGCGCGACGTGTCTGGCGACACGTACTGTCACGGCCGTACATCTACTCCTCGCTCTCCGACGAAGAGAAGGAGTCCTTCGTCTGGGACCAGCTCGTCACCATCTGGCAGGTCATCGGGCGTCTCGTCCGCGGCGGCGTACCCGCCCGCGTCGTGTTCGTCGACGCGGCCTTCGCACCACAGCTCGCGGCCTCCCAGGCACCCGACACCGGGCGGGAACGGAAGCGGCGCCGCGCCAGCGATCCCGGACTGCTCGTACGCCTGCGAGACGTCCTCGCCCCGTACTTCGCAGAAGTCGGCACGGTCCCCCTCGGGGCGCACGCCGATCCCGCCGATGCCGAACTCGTCAAGCTGCTCTATCGCCCGCTCTACGAGGCGCTGTGTGCGTTGGGTACGCCTCCCGGTTCGCGAAGCACCAACTAATGCACTGCAACCGCCGGCGGGTTGAAGGCTGATGGAGACCCGACGCGCATCCGACCCGATACGAGAACGCAGGGAGATCCGACCATGTACAAGAGCATTCGTCGATCCGCGTACCACCTGGCCGAGGACAGCACACCCTGGGTCGAGGACTTTCACGTGCTCCCCTTCCCCGAGCACTGGCACGCCGGACTCCTCGAACTGCACAACCACGGTCGGGACGAGGAGAAGCAGCAGCTGACGCTGCCCACCCGGCGGCTCGACGGCGTACTCCAGACGCTTGCCCCCGACGTGATCGTCCGCCCTCGCCCCCGACCCCCCGTCGAGCAGACAGCAGAGACCACCGATGGCTTCTGGATGTACGTCCCCGCCTCGGTACCGGACCCCCTCCCGAGCCGCTCGATGCAGCAACTCCTCAGCGCCTGGCTGCGTACCCTCGGCCCCAAGGACGCCGCTCAGGATCCCCCGTTCCGCTCGCTACTCCTCGCGAGCAGTGCCGCTCTAAAGCGGAACCTGCCCGAGTGGCAGCCAATCACGGGCGTCGAACTACTCAGCGCCACGGCGACCCCGGGCGGTACCGCCGCCCCCGAACCGAGGCAGTTCCAGCTCGCCACTGACGCACTGGCGCGCCGCGTCCTGGCCCTCGACGCCTTCCCCTTCGAAGGCGGGAAGTTGCACTTCCGGGCTCTGCCTCGCGGTCCGCGTGACCAGGGTGCCGAACTCATGTCGCAGCCCCTGTGCCGGACCGTCAAGCGCAAAGAGTGGTGGTTCTCCGTCGTCCTGAACATCTCCCTGCACACTACGCCGTTCGATCCAAGGCCGCGCCTCCACCTGCACTGGGGCGTACGCCGGTGGGCCACCCACCCCCGGGCAACCACCAAACACCTCAATCTGCCCTACCGGGAGGCCACCACCGTCTACCTCCGGCCCACCATCCCCTGGCTGCCCGGAGCGCCTGCCACCGACCGCTACGCTCTCGCCCGCCTCCGCCGTGACCGGGCCGCCGACACCTTCGTCTGGTCGGAGAACGACACCGCCGGCATCCTGCGCGGACTCAGCCTCGCCGGCAATTTTCCCGACCCCGAACAACTCCTCACCGAGCCGGAATCCTGGATCGGCGAGGGCCGCGGCGTCCGCGCCGCCGTGGTCCACAGCACCAGGATGGGGAAGCACGAGATCGGCACCGGCTTCATGCCCAACCAGCGGGCCCAGCTGACCGAATGGGCCGAGCAGGCGCTCCCTGATTCGCTGGTCCGGGTGCCCGACTTGGTGCGCGGACGCGGCAAGGGCATCGGCGCGCCGGAGAACCGTCGGCCCAAGCCGAGGACCGACGAGGCCAAGAAGGCCGAGCTGCTGCGCGAGGCCCGGGCGCGGCGCGTGGCTCTCGCGGAACAGTCCCGGGTCGCCGGGCACAACCTGGAGGAGGGCCGCCAGCCGTTGGTGGAGGCCCGGCTGCTCTGGCAGTCGCCCGAGGTGCGGAAGGCAGCGGTGGCACAGTTCACCAAGGCCTTGGGGCTCGACGGCGACGGCGGCACCTGTGCCTCCCAGGTCTCGGACCGGGATTTCGACGAAGCCAGGCCCGGAGCACCGGTCGTCCTCGAATGGCGGACGGTGGAACTCACCCTCCGGCTGCGCTGTCTGCCCCTCGCCAACGGACTCGGCGACCGCCTCGTACCCGACCCGGCCGTTAAGGGAAGGGGCGCGGCCACCGCCGCGGCCATCAGTGAACGCCGCCAGGCCTTGCGTTCATGGCTTGCTGACGACGGCACGGACCCTTCGCGCCCCGGACTCGTCCTGGTGGAGGTCGCTCACCGCAGCACCTTCCGCCCTGCGTCGACAGATCCCAAGTTCGCCGTCCGCCTCGGATGCGCCGACGCCGGGCTGCTGACCCAGTTCATCGTGACCCCGTCCAGCGACCGTCAGATCGACAACGTAGAGAGCCTCGATCACCGCACGCACAGCTCCTGGCTCGACGGACTGCGTCAACTCGGCGTCCGTGTCCTACCTCAGCACACCCTCGATGACGACCTCCCCATCGGGCTCCAGTACGCGGCGCTCTGGATGGTGAAGCGCCGCAAGGACGGTCCGACCCGGCTTCCCAAGCACCTCCCCGTGGCCGTCCTGGTCACCCCTCTGCCGGACGGGGAAGGGCTCGCGGCCGTGCGGGGCTGGGATGACAGCACGGGTTCGTGGGTTCCGTACCCGCATTTCCTCCTAGGCCTGGTGAAGCAGGCGGAGATCAACCCCGAGGCGTTCGCAGATCTGCAGCCTCTGGACGACGGCATCAACCCCACGACGCCCCGAGTCACCAGCAGGCAGTGGCGTACCAATCTCGCTCAACAGCGCAAGGAGACTGCTTCATTCCTCCAGCGCGTACTCCACTCCCTTCGAGGACAGCCCACCGCTCTCATCACCCACGCGCAGAACAGCAGGCTGCACTGGCCGTGGTTGCAGGACGGCCAGACGGAACGTGATCTGATCAAAACCGGTCATGCCCCGGCTGGCCGACTCGACGACGAGCTCCGTCTGGTACGAGTACGCGGGCTCGGTGGACGTGAAGCCGCCCAGTGGTGGGGCCTGGCCGAGGCCGGCAAGCCGCACGGACAGCCTGCCGGCTTCTGGACACAAGGCCCCCGGCGCCGGGACGCAGCGTCCCCACGCGAGCGGGTCTTCTACAGCACTACCGAACGCCCCGGTACCCACGCGGTTTCGCCCGCTCTGGACCGCCTCACCACCCGAGTCAACGCGGCGGGCAACCTCACCTCACAGGCAGGCACCAACGCCTGGAATCCGACCCTGGTCGAGATCGCCGTCCTGGGCTGCCACGAGGCTGATCCGATTGCCCCCGTCACGGGAGAACAAGATGATGCCGAGGCCCTGGCTCTTGCCGTACACCAGCTGCGCCAGGCGCCAGACTACGCCGCGGCTCTGTCTCTGCCCCTCCCTCTCCACTTGGCAGGCCTGGCCCAGGCATACGTCCTTCCGATGCTCGCAGAGCCCGGGGGGAGCCCCCAGGAGGAAGTGGCGGATTCGACAGCGGAACAGAGCGTCGAGGACTTGGACCCGGACCTGATCGACGCCCCCGGACTGTCCCAGGAACCCGACATGGACGACGGGGTAGAGCGGCACGGCGCCTCGTGAACCACGTTACGGACCTCCGCGAGCCAAGCCGCGTACACCGGTAGCACGCTGCGGGGCGCCCAGTATCAGTGTGCGTACGGCCTACCGCGGTGCGCCGTGGCTGGGGGGAGAACGGGGACGACAACTCGCACATTGACCACATGTCGAGCCTTCAGTTAGCCTTACCTAAGTCGGACTCGGCTGCTGTTGGTGCGCGGCCCGGAACCCGCCGTGGCGGCCTGACGGACACCTCAACGGACGGACTGCCATGCTGAGTTCGAGGCTGACGAACGCGAACATCCTCACCATGGACCCCGACCGGCCCGTCGCCCGCACGCTGGGGATCTGGCGGGGGCGGATCGTGGGGCTCGACGAGGAGGTCGCCTCGTTGCCCGCGCGGGAGGTCGTCGATCTGCGGGGGGCCACCGTGCTGCCCGGGTTCATCGACAGCCACGTGCACCTGGCCTGGACCGGGCTGAAGCAGAGCACCCCGAGCGTCGCCCCGTGCGAGCGGGTCGAGGACGTGCTGGCGGTGGTGGCCGAGGCGGTTTCCCGGGCGAGCGGGGACGGGGCCTGGGTCGATGTCATGGGGTACGACCAGCGGGCCCTCGGGCGGCATCTGACCGCCGCCGAGCTGGATGGGGTCAGCCGCGGGCGCAAGGTGTTCCTGATGCACGATTCGGGGCACGCGTGCGTGGTGAACAGTGCGGTACTGGGCTTGCTGCCCGACGGTGTTCCGCACCAGGACGGCTTCCTGGCCGAGGAGGCCATGACCGCCGCGCGGCGGCTGCGACTGCCGTACGGGCAGGAAGAGATCGCCGGCGCCGTCGAGCGTGCGGCCCGGACCTGTCTCGCCGAGGGCGTGACCGCCGTCGCCGAGGCGGGCATCGGGGGCGGGCTGCTCGGGCACAGCCCGGTGGAGCTCGGCGCCTACCAACTGCTGCGGGACCAGGGGCGGCTGCCCCTGCGGGTGCAGCTCATGCCCGCGGGCGATACGTTGCGGCCGCGCGCGTCGCACCGGGAGGACGGCATTCCGAGGGCTCTGGACCTGGGCATGCGCACCGGGTTCGGTGACGACTGGCTGTCGCTGGGCGCGCTCAAGATCTACACCGACGGCGGGATGATGGCCCGTACGGCCGCGCTCACGGCCCCGTACGCGGGCACGGACCACACCGGCCAGCTCCAGGACGATCCCGAGCGCCTCACCCAACTGATCATCGACGGCCACCTCGGCGGCTGGCAGCTCGCCGTCCACGCCATCGGGGACCGCGCCGCCGACCTCGCGCTCGACGCGCTGGAACAGGCGCAGCGGCTGCGGCCCCGGCCGGACGCGCGGCACCGGATCGAGCACGCCGGGCTGATCCGCCCCGACCAGCTCCCGCGCTTCGCACGCCTGGGGGTCAGCGCGGTCGTCCAGCCGGCCTTCCTCCACTCCTTCGGGGACGACTACGCGGACGTGATGGGTGCGGAGCGGGCTCCCTGGATGTACCGGGGGCGCGGGTTCCTGGACCACGGGGTGACGCTCGTGGGGAGTTCCGACCGGCCGGTCACGGACGGGTCCCCGCTGCGGGCGATCCAGTTCATGGTCGAGCGCGCCTCCGCCTCCGGCCGGCCGATCGGGCCGGACGAGGCGATCACCGTCGACGAGGCGCTGCGCGCCTACACGGTCGCCGGTGCGTACGCCTGCCGGTGGGACGACCGCGCCGGCAGCCTCACCCCGGGCAAGCGGGCCGACCTGGTCGTCCTGGGTGACGACCCGCGATCCGTCGATCCCTCACGGATCAGCGGCATCGAGGTCCTGGCCACGTGGGTCGACGGAAACGAAGCTACGGACAAGGGAAAGTTGTGATCAGTGCTGTGATCGGTCAAGGGAACGTCCTGGAACGGTTCTCCCCGCTGTGGGAGGTGCCCGAGATGCCGCCGCGCTGGGTGATCTGGCACGCGGGCGCGGGCGACTCCTTCGTCTTCGACCGGGAGTTCAACATGCCCGTCGACGTGGACGACACGCTCCTCGGGGAGGTCCTGTGCCGGATGCGCGAGGCCGGGGCCCCGGAGGGTGACGACTACCCCGGCCGCCCGTGCGGATGACGGCCGCGGCGGCCCTGGACCCCGCCGCCCCGTGCGCGTGAGCCTGTACGCGGATCGGGCGCGGGAGTTGCTCGGCGACCGGCGACTTGGCCCGACAGCTAGGTAAGGCTAACCTTACCTAGATCGTTCCGCCGGGAGGCCCCGCCCCCGTACCCGCACACGGTGGAACCGAGGAAGGAACACCTTGACCACGGCCACGCTGCATCCTGCCGCCGCGCACGCCACTTCGACGCCCCGCGCCCACGCCCCCGCACCCGCACTCGCCTCCCGGTGGCACGAGGTCCCCGAGTTCGCGGTGCGCCCGGCCCGCCGGGACGACGGTCCGGCGCTCGCCGCCCTCTCCCGGCCGTTCGCCCGCGCCGGGGCGCTCCGCGAACGCCCGCTCTCGCTGTACCTCTCCCGCGCGTCCGACTTCCTCGTCGCGGAGGCGCCCGACGGAACCCTCGAGGGCTGTCTCGGCCTGCGCGAACACCCCGCCGCCGGCGTGCTGTACAACTTCTGCGTCGCCGCCCACCGGCAGGGCACGGGCATGGGCGCCCGGCTGCTGCACGCGGCGTTCGCCAGGGCCCGTACGCGCTCCCTGGCCACGCTGTTCACGGCGACGACCGGCAGCGGCCGCCTCTTCCTCGGCCACGGGTTCCGCCCGGCCTCCCCGAGCCTGGCACCGGCCGACTGGGCGCGGTCCCTGGACCCCGCCCGGGGAGCACGGGTCCTGGCCCGCACCCTGTAAGCGGCCGCAGACGGCGAAGGGGGCGCAGACGGCGAAGGGGCGGGTCCCCTGAGGGACCCGCCCCGAGTCGCACCGCCGGCCGGGCCTACGCGGCTTCGAGGATCGCGGGCAGCGCCGCCAGCAGGGCGTCGGCCCGCTCCTGCGGCAGTGTCAGGGCGGGAGCCAGCCGTACGACGCCCGCGCCCGCCGCGTTCACGAGGAACCCGGCGTCCTGCGCGGCCCGCTGGACCCGAGCGGCGACCGGCTCGGCGAGGGCGATGCCCAGGAGCAGACCGGCGCCCCGCACTTCGCGGACCAGGGGGTGTTCCAGTGCCTCGATGCCGAGCCGCAGCCGCTCCCCCACCCGCTGGGCGCGGGCGAGCAGCCCCTCCTTCTCGATGGTCTCCAGGACGGCGAGCCCGGCCGCGCACGCGACCGGGTTCCCTCCGAAGGTGGAGCCGTGCTGACCGGGGGTCAGCAGTGCGGCGGCGGCGCCGAAGGCGACCGTGGCGCCGATGGGCAGGCCACCGCCCAGCCCCTTGGCCAGGGTGATCACGTCGGGCCCGGCTCCCGGCTCCGCCTGGTGCGCGAACCAGTGGCCGGTGCGGCCGATCCCGGTCTGCACCTCGTCCAGGACGAGCAGGGTGCCCGTGGCGCGGGTGATCTCGCGGGCCGCCCGCAGGTAGCCCGGCGGCGCCGGGACGACTCCGGCCTCGCCCTGCAGGGGTTCGAGCACGACCGCGGCCGTGTGCTCCGTGACGGCCGCGCGGAGCGCCTGCGCGTCCCCGTAGGGAACGTGCGTGACCTCCCCGGGCAGGGGCAGGAAGGGGGCCTGCTTGGGCGGCTGGCCGGTGAGGGCCAGGGCCCCCATGGTGCGCCCGTGGAACCCGCCCTCCGTCGCGACGAGGTGCGGGCGGCCGGTCCGGCGGGCGATCTTGAAGGCGGCCTCGACCGCTTCCGCGCCCGAGTTGGCGAAGAACACCCGGCCCGGCCTGTCCAGCAGTGCCAGGAGCCGTTCCGCCAGCGCCACGGCCGGTTCCGAGACGAACAGGTTCGACACGTGGCCGAGCCGGGCGACCTGCCCCTGGACGGCCGAAACCAGGGCCGGATGGGCGTGCCCGAGGGCGTTGACGGCGATCCCGCCGGTGAAGTCCGTGTAGGCGCGGCCGTCCTCGTCCCAGACCGTGCTGCCCTCACCCCTGACCAGGGCCAGGGCGGGGGTGCCGTAGGTGTCCATCATCACCGCGCGCCAGCGGTCGGCGAGCGGGGCCGTCATCGTGCGGTCGGCGAGCGGGGCCGTCATCGTGCCGTCGGCGGTCACGCTGTCGGCGGTCACGCGCCGTCCCCCTCGTCGCCCGGACCCCGCGGGCCGGGCTCGTCGTCCGGCAGTACCGTGGTGCCGGGTCCGTCCTCGGTGAGGACTCCGCGCAGCAGCGCGTGCGGCGACCGGCCGTCGATGACCTGCGCCCGGGCGACGCCGGCCCGTACGGCGCGCAGGCAGCCCTCCATCTTGGGGAGCATGCCGCTGGCGAGGTCCGGGAGCAGGGCGTCCAGTTCACCGGCCGTCAGGCGCTCGATCACCTCGGTGCTGTGCGGCCAGTCCGCGTACAGCCCCTCGACGTCGGTCATCACCACGAGCCGGTCGGCCCCGAGGGCCACGGCCAGGGCCGAGGCCGCGAGGTCGGCGTTGACGTTGTAGACCTGGCCGTCCTCGCCGCGCGCGACGGGCGAGACGACGGGGATGCGGCCCTGTTCCAGCAGTGCGGCGATCGCGCTGCCGTCCACGTCGACGATGTCGCCGACCTGGCCGATGTCCACCGGCCGGCCGTCCACCCAGGCCGGGCGCCGTACCGCGGTCATCGTGTGGGCGTCCTCGCCCGACAGGCCCACGGCGAACGGCCCGTGGGCGTTGATGGCCCCGACCAGTTCGCGCTGGACCTGACCGGTGAGCACCATGCGCACGACGTCCATGGTCTCCGGCGTGGTCACCCGCAGCCCGGCTTCGAAGCGGACCTCCAGGCCGAGCCGGTCGAGCAGTGCGCTGATCTGCGGCCCGCCGCCGTGGACGACGACGGGCCGCAGGCCCGCGTGCCACAGTTCCACGACGTCCTGGGCGAACGTCCGCTGCGCGGAGGGGTCCACCATGGCGTTGCCGCCGAACTTGACGACGACCGTGCGGCCTTGGAGCTGCTCCAGCCAGGGCAGGTCCCGGGGGGCGGGCACGGTGTCCGGGGTCCGCGCCCGCGCCTGCGTCCGCGCCCGTGTCGTCTCCATCGTCATCTCGGCCCCGTTCAAGAGCTGTAGGCGCTGTTCTCGTGCACGTACTCGGCCGTCAGGTCGTTGGTCCAGATGACGGCCGAGGAGTCACCGGAGCGCAGGTCCACGGTGATGGCGATCCGGCGGCCGGACAGGTCGACCTCGTCCCGCGACTCTCCCCCGGCGCCGTCCCGGCACACCCAGACGCCGTTGATCGCCACGTCCAGCCGGTCCGCGTCGAAGACGGCCGCGGTCGTGCCGATCGCCGACAGTACCCGGCCCCAGTTCGGGTCCTCTCCGTGCAGCGCGCACTTGAGGAGGTTGTTGCGGGCCACCGAGCGGCCCACCTCCACGGCGTCCTCCTCGGAGGCCGCGCCGACCACGGCCACCTCGATCTCCTTGGAGGCGCCCTCGGCGTCCGCCACCAACTGGAGCGCCAGGTCCCGGCACACGGCGTGCACGGCCGCCGTCAGCTCCGCGGGTCCGGGCGTGATGCCCGAGCTGCCCGAGGCGAGCAGCAGCACGGTGTCGTTGGTGGACATGCAGCCGTCCGAGTCCACCCGGTCGAAGGTGGTGCGCACCGCGTCGCGCAGCGCCTCGTCGAGCACGTCGGCGCTCGCTTCGGCGTCGGTGGTCAGGACGACCAGCATGGTGGCGAGGCCCGGGGCGAGCATTCCGGCGCCCTTCGCCATGCCCCCCATGGTCCAGCCGGGGCCGGCGGTCACCGCCGTCTTGTGGACGGAGTCCGTGGTCTTGATCGCGACGGCGGCCTCCTCGCCGCCTTCGGGCGACAGCCGGTCCGCGGCGGCGGCGATGCCTGCCGTCACCCGGTCCATCGGGAGCCGGACACCGATGAGGCCGGTGGAGCACACCGCGACCTCGTCGGCGCCGGTTTCCACGGCCAGCGCGGTGCGCTCCGCCATCACCCGGGTGTCCTCGGCGCCTCCGGGGCCCGTACAGGCGTTCGCGCCACCGGAGTTGAGGACGACGGCGGAGATCCGGCCGTCGGCGAGCACGCGGCGGGACCAGCGTACGGGCGCGGCCTGTACGCGGTTCGAGGTGAAGACGCCGGCGGCGGCGCGCGACGGCCCCCGGTTCACCACCAGGGCCAGGTCCGGGTCACCGGACTCCTTGATGCCGGCGCGCACGGCGCCGGCAAGGAATCCGCGGGCGGCGGTCACACTCAAGGAGCCACTCCATTCATGGGCAGGCCCAGCCGTTCCGGCAGGCCGAGGGCTATGTTCATGCTCTGCACCGCGCCACCGGCGGTGCCCTTCGTCAGGTTGTCGATGGCGCTCACGCAGATCAGCCTGCGGGCGTCCGGGTCCACGGCGATCTGCACCTGGGCGGTGTTCGAGCCGAGGACGGCCGCGGTGGTGGGCCACCGGCCGGGCGGCAGCAGCCGGACGAACGGGTGGTCGGCGTACGCGGCTTCGAACACGGCGCGCACCTCGTCCTCCGGGAGCGCCTCCGCCTCCGGGCGCAGCCGGGCCGAGCAGGTGGCGAGGATGCCCCGGGGCATGGGCGCCAGGGTGGGCGTGAAGGAGACGGTCACGGGCGCACCGGCCGCGCGGGACAGGTTCTGGGCGATCTCCGGGGTGTGCCGGTGGCCGCCTCCGACTCCGTACGGGCTCATGGAGCCCATGACTTCGGCGCCGAGGAGGTGCGTCTTGAGCGCGCGTCCGGCGCCGGAGGTTCCGCTGGCGGCGACGATGACGGCCTCGGGCTCGACCAGGTGCGCCGCGTAGGCGGGGAACAGGGCCAGGGTGACGGCCGTGGGGTAGCAGCCGGGAACGGCGATCCGGGTGGCGCCCTTCAACTCCGCCCGGACACCGGGCAGTTCCGGCAGTCCGTACGGCCAGGTGCCGGCGTGGACGGTGCCGTAGAACCGCTCCCAGGCCGACGGGTCCCGCAGCCGGAAGTCGGCTCCGCAGTCCACCACCAGCGTGCTGGGCTCCAACTCGGCTGCCAGGGACGCCGATTGGCCGTGAGGCAGCGCGAGGAACACCACGTCGTGCCCGCGCAGCGAAGCGGCGGAGGTGTCCAGGAGGATCCGGTCGGCGAACTCCGCCAGCTGGGGCTGTACGGACCCCAGCGGACGCCCCGTGCTGCTGTGCGCGGTCAACGCACCGACCTCCACGCCGGGATGCGAGCTCAGCAGGCGGAGCAGCTCCCCGCCGGCGTAGCCGCTGGCGCCGGCCACCGCGACCCGTACGGTCATGTTCTTCCGCTCTCTCTCGGTTCGTTGGGCGATCCAGCGGCGGCCGGCCGCGGGCCGGACCCGCGGTCGCGCGTCGAGGGGACGCGCTCAGGCATCCTTGCGCACGCCCGGCGACCCTCCGGCGAGCAGCAGCTCGCGGAGCAGGGTCTCGGTCGTGCACACCACCGCGCTGCGGGCGGCCCAGCGCAGGGCCATCGCGTGCTCCTCGGCGGAGAAGTCGGCGATGGCGTCGGCGACCACGAAGGGCTGGATGTCGTTCATGAAGGCGTCCGCGGCCGTCAGGAGGACGCCGAGGTGGGCGTGGACCCCGCAGACGATGAGCTGGTCGCGCCCCTCCGAACGCAGCAGTCTCCCCAGGTGGCTGCGGAGGAAGGCGTTGTGGCGCACGTTGGCCAGCACGCGCTCGCCCGGGCGCGGGGTGAGCGGCGGGACGATCTCGGCGGCGCCGGTCCCGTCGTCACCGATGCCCGGCCCCCAGACGTCCGCGGCGAGGCCGCGCCGGCCGGGCGACTGGGCGGCGGGCTCGGCGGTGAACACGACCGGTATCCCGAGTGCCGTGGCGAGGGCGCGCAGAGCCGCGATGTTCTCCACGAGTTCCACGACCGGGGAACGGTCCGTCGGGAGCTCCCCCACGAAGTGGTTCTGCATGTCGTGGACCAGTAGTGCGGCGCGGCCGGGGTCGATGGCCCAGGACGCGCAGGAGGGGGGCAGGGAGGCCCGGTTGGGCATGGCGTAGGAGCCGATGGCCGGCAGGCCCATGACGATCCCCTCCCCCTGATGCCGTGCGTGCGGCCCCGTGCAACGCATGTAGTTAGCTTAGCCTAACCTAACTCTCGCGTTCCACCCCGGCTTCGCCCCTCGAACGCGACGCGACCTCGAACGCGAAGCGGCCCCGGACGCGCCGCGAGCGCGGTACGTCCGGGGCCGTCCCGGTCAGGCTTCGACGGCCGCCGCGAGGGACTTGGGGCGGAGGTCGGTCCAGCTCGACTCGATGAACTCCAGACAGGCGTCGCGGGTGGTCTCGGCGAGGGCGACCGTCCATCCGCCGGGAGCGTCGGCGAAGGACGGCCAGAGGGAGTGCTGACCCTCGTCGTTCACCAGGACCAGGAAACGGCCGTCGGCATCGTCGAACGGGTTGGTGCTCATACTGGGGTTCCTCCAGGAGCCCGATGGGACCGGCGGTGGCGCCGGTGTGCGGCGCGCCGCGCGCGCAGTCCGGCCGCGGGCGCCGTGCCCGTGGGGAAGGTCGATCAGGAATGAAGAGAGCCGTCCACTTAGGTTAGGCTCCCCTAATTATAGAGCTTAACGTTTCCCCTTCCCCCTCACAAGGAGGCACCGATGCCTGCACTCGAACGGATCCTGGCCGAGGACGGCTCGGACAGCCCCTTCGCCGCGTTCGGCCTGCCCGGCGCGCCCGGCACCGATGAGTTCTGGGCGGCCGCGGCTCCCGCGTCCGCGCCTTCCGGTGACGGCGGTTGGGTCACCCTGTTCCTGTGGCGCGGCAGCCCGACGGTCATCGATTTCGAGAGCTGGTCGGACCCGGTGGCGCTGCTCCGCTGGCGCGACACGGACTGCTGGTACGCCGAAGTGCGCATGCCCGCGCGGCTCCGGGTGACGTACCGGTTCCTCGCGGATGACGGATCGTCGTACCCCGATCAGCTCAACCCGCTCCGGGCCGGCGGCGAACGCTCCATCGTGGCCACGCCGGACGCTCCGCCCCAGCCGTACTGGCCCGCCGTGGGCGCCGACGACGTACTGCCCCTGCCGCGCACCCGGATCCGCTGGGCGAGCGAACGGCTCGGCGGCAAGCGCACCGTACGGGTCCACCCCGTGGGCGGCGGCGGCCCGGTGGTGCTGCTGCTCGACGGGGACGACTGGCTGTACCTCCACCCGGCCGTGACGGCCTTCGACGCCGCCTTCGAAGCCGGCGACATGCCCCCGGCCACGCTGGTGTTCCTGCCCACCAAGGACCGGGAGAAGGAGTTCGGTTGCCGGCCCGAGCTGTGGGAGGCGGTACGGGACGAACTGCTGCCGCTGGTGGCGGACAGCGGGGTGAACGCGGACCCCGGCCGGCTCGTCGTCGCCGGGCAGAGCCTCGCCGGTCTGAGCGCCCTGTACGCGGCCACGGAGTTCCCGGAGCTGGTGTCCCGGGTCGCCTGCCAGTCGGGGTCGTTCTGGTGGACCCCCGGGGCCGTGGGCCGGCCTGACCCGCTGGGCGGTCCGCGCGGCGGCGCCATCGCGGCCCGGCTCCGCGAGCGCCCCGCCCCGTCCGGGCTGCGGATCGCCTTCGACCTGGGCGAGCACGAGACCCGCATGCGCCCCCACTGCGAGCTGGTCGAGGCCCTCACGGAACAGGCCGGTGCGACCGTACGGGTCTCGCGGTCCGCGTCGGGCCACGACCGTGCGGGCTGGCGGCAGGCCCTGCTCAGGGACGTGGCCTGGGCGCTGGCCTGAGCACTCAACGACACGGCAAGGGGGCCTGGTCGCCCGGCGATCCGCCGGGCGACCAGGCCCCCTTCCGTTCGCCCGCTCCCCGCTCACCAGCTCAGCGGCTCACCGGCTCACCGGCTCACCGGCTCATCAGCTCAGCGGCTCAGCGGCTCACCGGCTCATCAGCTCAGCGCGTGACCGCCGCGCAGTAGGCCGGATCGCTGGCCAGCAAGTGCCGGTGCGTGCCCTCGGCCGTGACCACCCCGTCGTCCAGGACCAGGACCCGGTCGGCGGCGTCCAGCAGGGCCGGGCTGCTGGTGATGACCACGGTGGTGCGACCCCGCCGCAGCTCCGCGATCTTGCGCGCGACGAGCTGCTCGGTCACGGCGTCCACGGCCGTGGTCGGATCGCGCAGCACCAGCACGTCGGAGTCCGCGGCCAGTGCCCGGGCCAGCGAGAGCCGCTGGCGCTGCCCGCCGGAGAGGTTCGAACCGCGGTCGCGGACCTCGTGGTCGAGTCCCTGCCGGTGCAGGGCGACGACATCGGTCAGCATGGACGCCTCGACGGCCTCGCTCACCGTGCGGCTGGTGCCCGAGGGGTCGATGTTCGTACGGAGGGTTCCCGCGAAGATCTCCCCGTCGTACGGGTTCACCAGCATGAGTTCGCGGACCGCCTCGACCGACAGGTCCGCGAGGTCCTGCCCGCCGAGCCGCACCGTGCCGCCGTACGCGGCCGGCGGCACGTTCACGGCCAGGATCGAGGCGAGCTCGGCCGCCGCCCGCGGCTGGTAGGCCGCGATCGCGGTGAACCGGCCCGCCGGGACGTGGAACTTCAGGCCCTGGAGGGACTCGTACCGGACGCAGTCGATCTCCAGGTCCCCGCCGGGTGCCGGGCGGGCCGTCCCCGGGGCCGCCACCGGCGGGGCGTTCAGCACCAGGGCCATCCGCTCCGCCGAAGCGCGGGCCATCATCACGTACTTGGGCATGTCCGAGAACAGCCGCAGCGGCTCCATGATGAACTGCGCCAGGCCCACGGCCATGACGAGCTCACCGATGCTGATCTGCCCGTCGAAGGCCAGCCAGCCGGCGGTCAGGGTCACCGAGGCGGCGAGGATCGCGTTCAGGCCCAGCGCGGTGCCCGTGTAGACGCCGTTCACCCGGGCGACGGTGATGGCCTGTTCCTTCGCCTCCGTGCTGACCTTCCGGTAGGACCGGAACGCCGCGTGGTTGCCGCCGAATCCGTGCAGCGGGCGCAGGCCGGTGATCAGGTCGGCCACCTTCGCGCCCGCCCGCGCCACCCGGGCCTGCTGCTCCTGCGTGCTGCTGCCGATCCGCTTCGACATCACGCTGAGCGAGGAGAGGATCAGAGCCGTTCCGACCATGACCAGCAGGCCGAGCCGCAGGTCCGCCAGGCCCAGCGCGACCGCCGCCACCAGCACGGCGACCGAGGAGCTGATCAGCATCGGTACGACCTCGACGATGTCGGCGGTCTGGTCGGCGTCCTCGGTGGCGATGGTGAGCACCTCGCCGGACTTGAGGTCCACGTCCCGGGCCACCGGCTGGAGGCCGCAGGACGCGACCCGCACCCTCCAGTGGTGGGCCTCGGTCGTGTTGGCCTTCTGCAGGATGCGCATCCCGAACCGCCACGACAGCGACACGGTCGTGATGATCACGGCCAGCGCGGCGATCGAGAGGGCGAGGGCCAGGGGACTCCGCCCGCGCATCGTGTGATCGACGATCAGGCCGAGCGCGATCGGGAAGGCCGTCTCGCCGGCCTGGTACAGGCCCATGAGGACGGTGCCCCAGACCATGGCGCCGCCGTTGCGCCGTACGGCGGCCTTGAGGATGTCGGATCCCGCGCGGCGGGATCCGTGGACGTCAGGAGTTGTCATCGATGTGCCCGGCAATCGCTTCGGGGGTTCGCAGGGTGAGCAGGTCGCGGATGGTGATGGTCGGGCCGAATTCACGGCGCAGGAGTCCGACCAGGCGCACGGCCAGCATGGAGTGTCCGCCGAGCGACACGAAATCGCTCACGGCGCTCACCTCGTCGTCGTCCAGGTCCAGGGCTTCGGCGAAGAACTCGCAGACCAGGACCTCGGTCTCGGTCTCCGGGCCGCGCTCGCCCGAAGTGGTCAGCGCTCCCAGCGGCTTGGGCTCCGGCAGGGCCTTGGTGTCGGCCTTCCCGTTCACCGTGAGCGGGATGGCGTCGACCTGGGCGTAGTGCGTCGGGCGCAGGTAGTCGGGCAGCCCGGCGCCCACCTCGGCGGCGACCGCCGCCAGGTCGGAGCCGTCCGTCAGCACGAGGTACGCGGCCAGCCGGTGGGCGCCGTCGACCTGCGGGTCGGGCTGGGCGACCGCGGCGGTGAACCGTACCGCCGGGTGCGCGGCGAAGGCGGCCTCCACCTCGCCCAGTTCGACGCGGTGGCCGCGGATCTTGACCTGCTGGTCGGTGCGGCCGAGGTACATCAGGTTCCCGTCCGGCCGCCGGATCACCAGGTCGCCGGTGCGGTACATGCGCTCGCCGGGCGCGCCGAACGGGGAGGCGACGAACCGGTGCGCGGTCTGGGCCGGCTGGCCGAGGTAGCCGCGGGCGATGCCGATGCCGGAGACGTAGAGCTCACCGGGAACACCGTCGGGCAGCGGCCGCAGCCAGGGGTCCAGGACGAAGACCTCGGTGTTGTCGATGGCCACGCCCACCACCGGGTCCTGGCACTCGAAGGTGCCGACGCCCAGGGTGTTGATGGTGTATTCCGTGGGTCCGTACAGGTTGTACCCGACCGTCCCCTCGGTCTCGGCGAGCCGCTGCCACAGGGTCGGGGTGACCGCCTCGCCGCCCAGGAGCACCAGCGCGGGGCGCCGGTCCGGGTTGTCGAGGAGGCCTTCGGCCGCCAGCTGCTGCGCGTAGGTCGGGGTCACGTTGACGACGTCGATCCCGTGTTCACGGCAGTAGTCGACCAGCGCGGGTGCGTCGCGGCGCAGTTCCTCGTCGCAGATGTGCACCTCGTGGCCGTCGGCGAGCCAGAGCAGCTCCTCCCACGACATGTCGAAGGCGAAGGACACGGTGTGCGCGATGCGGAAGATCCGGTTGCCGTGCTCCGCCAGCACCGGTGCGAAGATCCGCCGCTGGTGGTTGATCAGCATGTTGGTGAGTCCGGCGTACTCGGTCACGACGCCCTTGGGCTTGCCCGTGGAGCCGGAGGTGTAGATCGTGTACGCGGGGTGGCGCAGCCGGTTCGGGTCGTCCGGTGCGAAGGTCACGAGCGGCTCGGCCGGGGGAAGGGGCCGGTCCAGTTCGATCAGGTCGCCGGACCCGACCGGGCCGCCGGTCAGCCGGGGCGAGACGGCGCTGACGGTGAGGATCACCTCGGGCCGGGCGTCCGCGACGATCGTGGCGATCCGCTCGTCCGGGTGGTCCAGCTCCAGCGGTACGTACGCGGCTCCGGTGCGCAGTACGGCGAAGAGCGCGACGATCCAGTCCAGCGTGCGCGGGATCGCCAGGCCCACCGTCTTCTCCGGGCCGATGCCGCGTCCGGCGAGCACGCCCGCCAGCAGGCGGCTGCGGCTCTGGAGTTCGGCGAAGGTCATGCTGCGGCCCTGCGCGACGAGCGCGACCCGCTCGGGTGCGCGGTCCGCCGCCAGGTCGAAGCGGTCGACCACCGTGTCGGTGCCGATGTCCGTACGGCCGGCCGGCGCGGGCACCGGCCCGAGGCCGGGCAGTGCGCCCACCGGACCGGTGGAGCGGGCCAGGTCCTGGAGCAGGCCGACGTAATCGTCGAGGAGGCGGCGGGCGCCGGCGGAGTCGCCGTGGCGGTGCTCCAGCTTGACGGTGAGCCGGTCGCCGGGGGTGACGACCCAGGTGAACGGGTAGTGGGTGGAGTCGTCCGACTTCACCTCGGTGATGCCGTGGCGGGCGTTCATCTCCGCGAGCCCGTCCAGGTCCAGGAAATTCTGGAGCACGAACAGGTTGTCGAACAGGGTGTCGTGGCCGCTTGCCCGCTGGATCTCGCCGAGCCCCAGGTGCTCGTGCTCCATCGCGTCGACCCGGGCCGCCTGTACGGACGCCAGGTACTGGCCGACCGTGTCCCCGGGCCTGGCCCGCGTCCACATCGGCACGGTGTTGAGCAGCACGCCGACGATGTCGGACAGGCCCTCGCCGTCGCGGCCGGAGACGGTGACGCCGAACACGGCGTCCCCGCGGCCGGTGTGGGCGCCGAGGAGCAGGCCGAAGGCTCCGGTGAGGACCGAGTTGAGGGTGACCCCGTGTGCCTTGGCCGTCTCCCGCAGCAGCTGCGACTGTTCGGCGGTCAGGGTGTGCAGGAGCGCGGGCGGCAGGTCGTCCGAGAGGGCCGGCGCCGGTCCGGCGAGCAGCGTCGGGCCGGTGAGCCCGGTCAGGTGCTCGGCCCAGAACCGCTCCGAGAGCGCCGGGTCCCTGTCGGCGAGCGTGCGTGCGTGGTCCTCGAAGGCCGGTACGGCCGGGGCCCTGTCCGGCTGTTCCCCGGCGGTCAGGGCCCGGTAGGCCTCGAACAGGTCGCGCAGCACGAGCGCGCGGGACCAGCCGTCCCACAGCAGCAGGTGGTAGCTGAGGAGCAGGCCGTCGCGGCCGTCGGGCAGCCGGATCACGGTCAGCCGGACCAGCGGCGGCTCGGCCGGGTCGAAGCCGGTGTTGCGGTCCCGGACGCGCAGGGCTTCGACTTCCTCGTCGCCCGACAGCTCGACCGTGTGGACGCCGACCCGGCGGCCCGCCTTGAGGACCTGGACCGGGTTGCCGTCGTCGTCGGTGGTGAAGCCCGCGCCGACGACCGGGTGCCGGGCCATCACCACGGCCATGGCCTCGGTCAGGGCGTCGGTGTCGAGGCGGTGGTCGAGGGCGAAGTAGCTCTGCGCGACGTAGTGGCCGGCCGGGCCGGCCAGCTGGGCCTGGAAGAACAGGCCCCGCTGGAGGGCGGTGACCGGCGCCGTGCGCTCGGTCGTCACGGAGGCTTCCGCGAGGGTTTCCAGGGCGTGCAGCCAGTGGGTGGTGATCTCGTCGGGGATCTCCTCGGCGAGGGTGAAGTGCGCGTGCAGGCTGCCGGTGGCCGCGTCGGTCCAGGCGTTGACCTCCACGGCGTACGGGCTGCCCTGGTCGCCGCCGGTGATCTGCGGGGCCTGGGACTCGCTGCCCCGGCCGAGGTAGTTGAAGAGCACCTGCGGGCGGGCGGTCAGCAGCGGGGCCGTCTGCGGGTTGAGGTAGCGCAGCCGGCCGTAGGCGAGGTGCCCGGACTCGTCCGGCTGGCGCGCCGCGAGCTCGCGGGCCGCCGCGACCGGGTCGGTGTGCGCGGTGAGCCGGACGGGCGCGATGGCCGTGAACCAGCCGACCGTACGGGTGTAGTCGTGGTGCTCCTCCACGGCCACCCGGCCGTGCCGCTCCAGCTCGATCGCCAGATCGGTGGGCGCGGGCTGGATCCGCGTCAGGGCGGTGCGCAGGGCGCCGCACAGCAGCTCGGTGAGGGTGACGCCGAGTGCGGCGGGGGCGGTGCGCGTCACCCGGTCGGCGGCCTCGGGGCCGAGGACGACGGTGGTGTCGCGCAGCGCTCCGGAGGCGGGCAGCAGCCGGGGCGCCGCCAGGGTGTCCACCCAGTGGCCGAGGTCGTCGGCGCCGGCGGCGGACCGCAGGGTCAGCGCGTCGGCGTACTCGGCGTAGGAGGTGGTCGCCGGTGCGAGGGGCTCCCCGCGCAGGGCGGCGGCCAGGTCGTCCAGCAGGATCAGCCAGGAGACCGCGTCGACCGCGATGTGGTGCACGGTGACCACCAGGGTGCCGGTGGCCGCGAGCCAGGTGAAGGCGGCGACCTCCCCGGTCTCCGGGTCGAGCCGTCCGGCGGCCTCGTTGGCGGCGGCCGTGGCGTCGGCCGTGTCCGCGCGGACCACGGTGGCCCCGCGGGCGGGTTCGGTGCGCAGGGTCCACACGCCGTGCTCGGTGTGCAGGCGCATCCGCAGGGCCGCGTGAGCGGCCAGTACGGCGTTCGCGGCGCGCTCGATGTCGGCGAACGCAGTGCCTTCGGGCACCTCCACGGTCCGGGCCTGGGCGAACCGGGCGAGGGAACCGCCCAGTTCGCGCTGGCGCAGGATGATCGGCGTGGGCGCCAGCGGGCCGTCCTCGCGGCGCGCGGGGGCCGCGGCGGGGGCCTGGGCCTCTGGTGCGCGCGTGCCCAGCAGCCGGGCGAGCGCGCGCGGCGTCTTCAGGAGGAACACGTCGCGGGGTGCGATCGGCAGGCCGAGCGCCCTGGCCCGGTTGACGACGGTGATGGCGATGATGCTGTCGCCGCCCGCGCCGAAGAAATCGGTGTCGGCGTCGGCGGCCGGGTGGGACAGGGTGTCCGCGAAGATCCCGACGAGCGAGGCGAGCGCGGACCCGGTGACGGAACCGGACCCGGTGACGGAACCGGACCCGGTGACGGAACCGGACCCGGTGACGGAACCGGACCCGGTGACGGAACCGGAGCCGGTGACGGAACCGCTGCCGGAAACGCCGTCCGCCGGGGTGTCGTCCTGCGCGGCCCGGGCGGCACGCTCGATCAGGGCCTTGCGGTCCAGCTTGCCGTTGACGGTCAGCGGCAGGGCATCCACCGGGAGGACCCGGCCGGGCACCATGTGCACGGGCAGCTTCTCCGCGAGGAGGACGGAGAGGTCGCCGGGCACCCGGCCCACGACGTGCGCGACCAGGTGGTCGCCGCTGTCGGCCACGGTGACGGCCACGTCGACCACGCCGTCGAGGTCCCGCAGCGCGGACTCGACCTCGCCGAGCTCGATGCGGAAGCCCTTGAGCTGGACCTGGTCGTCGGCGCGGCCGGTGAACTCCAGCTCCCCGTCGAGGGTACGGACGGCCAGGTCGCCGGTGTGGTACATCCGGGAGCCGTCGTTCGCGAACGGGTTCGCCACGAACCGGCCCGCGGTCAGGCCCGGCCGCCCGAGGTATCCGAGGGACACCTGGTCGCCGGCGACGTAGATCGCGCCGACCTGACCCGGCGGCACCGGCCGGAGCCGGTCGTCGAGCAGGTGGGTGACCAGGCCCGGGATGGGCCCGCCGATGGGGCTCACCTCGTCGCCGAAGGCGAAGTCCTCGTCGGTCAGCACCCGGTGGGTCACGTGGACCGTGGTCTCGGTGATCCCGTACATGTTGACGAGCTCGGGCGAGGCGGTGCCGTGCCGCTCGACCCAGCCGCGCAGCCGCCCGAGGTCCAGCGCCTCGCCGCCGAAGATGACGCGGCGCAGGGCGGGAAGGGGCTCCCCCGCGTGCCGGTCGGCCTCGACGAACTGGTAGAAGGCCGAGGGCGTCTGGTTGAGCACGCTCACGCCGCGCTCGCGGACGAGGCGGTGGAAGTCGACCGGGGAGCGGGTCAGGCCGTAGTCGGGCACGAGCAGCTCACCGCCGTGCGCCAGGGCTCCCCACAGCTCCCAGACCGCGAAGTCGAAGGAGTAGGAGTGGAACTGGACCCAGACGTCGTCGGGACCGAAGTCCATGTCGGGCTGGGTGTTGGCGAGGAGCGCCACCACGCTGGAGTGCGGGACGACGACGCCCTTGGGCCTGCCGGTCGACCCGGAGGTGTAGATCACGTAGGCGGGGTCGTTCCAGCTGACCTCTTCCGTCGAGGACGCCGTGGCCTCGCCCGTCCCGGCGGCCTCCTGCGGCAGTTCGTCGCCCTGTACGAGGACACGTGCGGGCACTCCCGCCCGCTCCAGCAGGGCCGTGAAGCGTGCGCGCTGACCGGGGTCCACGAGGACGGCCTGCGGGGCGGCGTCGCCGAGGACGTACTCCAGCCGCTCGTCCGGGTAGGCCGTGTCGAGCGGGACGTAGGCGCCGCCCGCGCTGACGATCGCGACCAGGGCGACGACCTGCTCGATGGTGCGCGGGACGGCCACGGCCACGCGCCGGCCCGGGCCGACCCCGGCCGCGCGCAGGGCGGCGGCCAGTTCGTCCTTCGCGTCGGCGAGTTCGCCGTAGGTCAGCGAGCGGGTGGTGCCGTCGAGCGCGCACTGGGTGACGGCGGTGGCCGCCGGGTCCCGCCGCGCCGCGGCGTCGAAGAGGGCGCCGAGGGTGGTCGGGGCGATCCGCACGGGGGTCCTGCCGTCCTCCGGCGCCAGGTCGCCGACGGGGGCGTCCGGCCGGGTGAGCAGGGCGGTGAGGGTGTCCGCGAACCGGTTGAGGACGTCCCGGGCGCTGCTCTCGCGGAGCAGTTCGCCGTCGTAGATCAGGTTGAAGCGCGGGCGCCCGTCGAGGGCCCGCTCCACGACCAGGGTCAGCGGGTAGTGCGGTGCTCCCTCGTTGACGAGGCCGGTGACGGCGAGGGTGTCGCCGGTGCGGCGCAGGGCGGCCACGTCGGTGGCCACGTCGAACACGACGAGGGTGTCGAAGAGGGAGCCGACGCCCGCCAGGCGGCCGATCCGTGCCAGCGAGACGTGCTGGTGGGGCAGGACGGCGCCCTGGTGTTCGCGGACCGAGGCGAGCAGGTCGCGCGCCGTGGTGGCGGCGGACCACCGGGCACGCAGCGGGACGGTGTTGATGAGCAGGCCGACCATGTCCTCGATGCCGGGGACGTCGGCGTCGCGGCCGGAGACCGTGGAGCCGAAGACCACGTCGGCGGAGTGCAGGATCCCGCCCAGGGTCACCGCCCAGGCGCTGTGCACGGCCACGCTCAGGGGTACGCCGGCCGACCGGGCGGCGGCGTCGATGTCGAGCCCCGGCTCCACGGAGGTGTCGGCGAACCGGTCGGACGGGGTGTGCTCCCGGGCCACCAGCGAGGGGCCGGACAGCTCGGCGAGCTCGGCACCCCATACGCGGTCGCTCTCGTCGGCGTCGCGCTCCGCGAGCCAGCCGACGTAGTCGGGGAAGCCGCACAGCGCGTAGGTGCTGCCCGGCGCGTGGTACTCGGCGAGGAGCGCCCGCAGCATCGGGGGCACCGACCAGCCGTCGGCGATGATGTGGTGGACGGTCTGCACGAGGACGTCGCGGCCGGATTCCGGGTCGCGGACCAGCGTGAACCGCATCAGCGGGCCGGTGGCCAGGTCGAATCCGGCGCGGCGGTCCCGCTCGGCGAGGTCGTGGAGTTCCGCGTCGGTGATGCCGGGCCGCTCCAGGGTGGTGAAGGGCGCCTCGGCGCCGCTCTCCAGGACGGAGACGACGCGGCCGTCGGCGAGGGCCGTGAACCGTGCGGCCAGGTTCGGGTACAGGGTGAGCAGCCGGGTGGCCGCGGCCGCGAGGCGGGCCGGGTCGAGCTCGCCCTCCAGCGTCAGCAGCTGCTGTTCGACGTAGCTGCCCGCGGAGTCGTCGTCGAAGACGGAGTGGAAGTACAGGCCTTCCTGGAGCGGGGTCAGCGGCAGGACGGCGCGCAGCTCGGGTCCGTCGAGGGCGTCGACGTCGGCCTGGGTCAGCCGTACCAGCGGGAAGTCGCTGGGCGAGTGGCCGCCCTCCTCCAGTGCGGCCAGGGCGGTGAGGGCCGCCTGGAAGTACCCGCCGATGGCCTCGATGTCCTCGTCGGTGAACATCCCGTCGGGCCAGGAGAGGGTGGTGACGAGTTCGTACGCGCCGGTGGCGGAGGGTTCGGCGATCGCGTTGAACTCCAGGGCGCGCGGCAGGCGCATCCTCGGGTCGCGCTTCTCGCCGAGCTGGCCGGTGGTTCCGGAGAGCTGCCAGTCCCCCGAGGCGCCCGCGTCGAAGCGGCCCAGGTAGTTGAAGAGGACCTGGGGTGCCGGGGCCGTGAAGGCGGCGTCGGCCAGGTAGCGCAGGGCGCCGTAGGACACGCCGTTGCTCGGTACGCGGGCGAGGTCCTCCTTGACCGCCTTCAGCGCGGCGGCGAGGTAGCGGGGGTCGGTGAAGTCGCCGGCCGTGCCGGGGTCGACGGTCACCGGGAACAGTGTCGTGAACCAGCCGACGGTCCGGGAGAGTTCCGGCTCGATGCCGGTCGCGCCCGCCACGTGGCGGCCTTCGCGTCCGTGGCCCTCCAGCTCGATGTGCGCGAAGGTCTGCTCCTGGCCGCGGCCCTGGCGCCACCGGGCGAGGGTGACGGCGAGCGCGGTCAGCAGGACGTCGTTGACGCCCGCGTGGAACTTCGCGGGGATCTCGCCCAGCAGCGCTGCCGTGGCCTCGGAGCCGACGGTGAAGATCCGGTGCCGCTCCCGCTCGACCGTGTCGGCCTCGGACGGGGCGCGCCTGCCCAGCGGTGCGTCGGGGCCCGGCAGGGGGCGCTCGTAGTGGGCGCGGTCCGCGTCGAACCCGGCGCTTCCCAGGAGCTGGGTCCAGCGCCGGAACGAGGTGCCCACCGCCGGCAGTTCGATCTGCGTGCCCGCGGAGAACTGGCGCCATGCCGTGGCCAGGTCCTCCATCAGGACCCGCCAGGACACGCCGTCGATGACCACGTGGTGGGCGACCAGGACCAGCTGGCGGGCCTCGCGGCGCCAGACGGCCCGCAGCATCACGCCGCCGTCCGGGTCCAGTCCCGCGGTGGCGAGGGCGACGCACGCGTCGAGCGGCCCGTCGCTCTCCTGCCAGTCGGCCGTGGCTCCGCCGGCCTCCGGGATGTCGAAGCTCCAGCGGTCCCCGCGCACCAGCCGGGCGCGCAGCATGTCGTGCCGGGCGACGACGGAGTCGAGGATCGGGCCGAGGGCGTCGGCGGTGAGGTCCGCCGGGGTGTTCAGTACGACCGCCTGGACGAAGCCGTCGACGGCGTCCGTGGTCCGGCCGAGCCACTGGACGATGGGCGATCCCACGACGGGACCGGTCGCCACGTCGGCGTGGTCCACCCGGGCCGGGTCCTCGCGGCCGGCGACGGCCGCCAGGGCGCCCAGGACGCTGTTGGCGAAGATCTGCCCCGCGGTGACGTAGAGGCCCGCTTCGCGCAGCGCGCTCAGCAGGGAGATGGCGAGGATGCTGTCTCCACCGAGCTGGAAGAAGTCCTGGTCGACGCCGACTTCCTCCAGCCGCAGCACCGAGGCGACGGCCGCGCACACGGCGCGCTCCTCGTCGGTGGAGGGCCGGAGAGACGCGCCGGTGACGATCTCGGGCTCGGGCAGGGCGCGCCGGTCGAGCTTGCCGTTCGCGGTGAGCGGGAACTCGGTCATCACGACGATGTGGGCGGGCACCATGTACTCGACCATGTGCGCGGTGGCCCAGGCCTTGACCTCGTCGGCCCGCAGCTCCGTGGCTCCGGCGGCCGGGATCACGTACCCGACCAGGTAGGTGCCGCCCGCGCTGTTCTTCTTCGCGATGACGCAGGTGTGGCGTACCGCGGGGTGCTCGGCGAGGCCGGCCTCCACGTCCTCCAGCTCCAGGCGCATGCCGCGGATCTTGATCTGGTTGTCGGCGCGGCCGAGGAAGTCCAGGGAGCCGTCGGGGGCGAACCGGGCGAGGTCGCCGGTGCGGTAGAGGCGGGAGCCGTCGGTGGCGAAGGGGTTCGCCACGAACCGGGAGGCGGTCAGACCGGGTGCGTTCACGTAGCCGCGGCCCAGGAGGAAGCCGCCGACGTAGAGTTCGCCGCCGACGCCGACCGGGACGGGGCGCAGCTCGTCGTCGAGGACGTACAGCTGGGTGTTGGGGTTGGCCTTGCCGATCGAGGTCGACAGGCGTTCGGCCTCGCCGCGGTAGATGACGTGGGAGACGCCGATGGTCGTCTCGGCCGGGCCGTAGCCGTGGTACATGGGGATGTCGAGCCGGGTGCGGTACCGCTCGTACAGCTCGGGGGTGAGCACCTCGCCGCCGCACCACACGTGGCGCATGCTGTCGAGGCGGTCGGAGTCGCCGGCGATCTCCAGCAGGACATCCAGCATGGAGGAGACGAGGTAGGTGAAGGTGACGCGGTGTTCGGCGATCACGCCGAGCAGGTGGTGCGGGTCTCGTTCGCCGCCGGGCCGCAGGACGACGAGGCGGCCGCCGCAGACCAGCGGGAGGAAGATCTCGTTGATGGATATGTCGAAGGACAGCGGCGCCTTGAACAGCGAGGCGTCGTCGTGGCCGAAGCCCAGGATCTCCTCGACCTGCCACAGCAGGCGCTCGCTGATCGCCTCGTGGCGGATCATCGCGCCCTTGGGGCGGCCGGTGGAACCGGACGTGAAGATCACGTAGGCGAGGGAGTTGCCGTGCGCGGTGATTCCGGTGTCCCCGGCGGGCTGGTCGGCGTACCGCCAGTCGTCGAGGTCGACGGCGGCGGCGGCCGGTTCCGCGGGGTCGTGCTCGCCGGAGTCGTTGAGCTGCAGCACGACCCGCGCGTCGTCGATGACGACGGCGCGGCGCGCGGCGGGCCACTGCGGGTCGAGCGGGACGAAGGCGCAGCCGGCCTGGAGCACGCCGAGCAGGCCGATCACCATGTCGGCGGAGCGGCCCAGCGAGATGCCCACGACCTGCTCGGAGCCGAGCCCGCGGCCGATCAGGTGGTGGGCCAGCTGCGCGGACAGCTCCGCGGCCTGGCGGTAGGTCAGCGAGCGGTGCTCGTCGACGATGGCGACCGCGTCCGGCCTCAGGCGCGCCTGTTCGCGGAACATCTCCACGATGGTCGGCCGGACCCGGTCCGCCGCGTTGTCGTTCCACTCGGCCAGGGTCGTGAGCCGCTCCGCCACAGTGGACGGGCTGATGGTGCCGAGGGGCCGGTCGGGGAAGTCCGCCAGGTCGTCCAGCGCGAGCTGGGCGCCGGACTGCGGGACGTTCGCGGGGACCGCGATGGCCCAGCCGTCCGGGGCGGCTTCGCCGGCCTCCCAACCGCCGGTCTCCCAACCACCGCGCGCGCTACCGCCGTTGTCGACCCACCCGAGGACGTCCGCGAAGAGCGTGCCGGGGGTCAGGTCGATGCCGTCGGGGCTCTCGCCCGTCGCCCAGTACGACAGCCCGATGGCACAGGCCTCGGCGATGGTCCGGTCGGAGTATCCGCCGGTACGCCGGCACACGTCTGCCAGGCGCGTAGGAGAGATCAGCACGAGACGAGCGCTCGGTTCCATCATTGAAGACTCAACACCCTTCCAAGGTAGCAAGGCCAGCCTAACCTAAATTAGGGTGCCCTAACTAGCGTCTCTCCAGGCCCGCCAGAGTCGCGCGTAGCGGCCTCCCAGGGCCACCAACTCCTCGTGCGTGCCCTGCTCCACGACGCGTCCCGCGTCCAGCACGGCGATCCGGTCGGCCGCCACCGCCTGGGTCAGCCGGTGGGCCACGAACAGCGTGGTCCGCCCGGCACAGGCGGCCAGTACGGCCCGTTCCAGCTCGGCGGCGCCCTCGCTGCCCGCCTCCGCGGTGGACTCGTCGAGCACCACCACGGGAGCCCGGCCCAACACCAGCCGGGCCAGCGCGACCTGGGCGACCTTGGTGCCGTCCAGCCGCGCACCGCCCTCGCCGACCGCCGTGTCCAGACCCTCGGGCAGCGCGTCGACCCACTCGGCCGCCCCTACGGTGCCCAGCGCGGCCAGCAGTTCGGCGTCGGTCGCCTCCGGCGCGGCCAGTCGCAGGTCGTCGGCGAGCGGCCCGGAGAACACGTGCGTCTCCTGGGTCAGGATGCTCACCAGCGCCCGCGCCGCGGCCTCGTCCAGATCGGCGAGGTCGGTCGACCCGATCCGCACCGATCCGGCCTCCGGGGTCCCGATGCCGGCGATGAGCGCGGCCAGGGTCGTCTTGCCGGCCCCCGTCGCGCCCACCAGGGCCAGCGAGCCGCCCGCCGGGATCGTCAGGCTGACGTCGCTCAGCACCGGCTCCTCGGCTCCGGGGTAACGGAACGTCAGCCCCTCCACCGTCACCGGGTACGCGTCCCGGTCCGCCTGCGCGGCGGTCGAATCCCCGACCAGCCGGTCCTGCGTGGACTCCGCCAGCACCCCGACGAGCCGGGTCAGGCTCGCGCCCGACTTCTGGGCCTCGTCGAAGGTGAACATGATGGCGCCCAGCGGGGTGAACAGGCGGTGGAACACCAGCGGCGCCGCCGCCACTTCACCGAGGGTCGCGGAGCCGGTCTCCAACAGGACGTAGCCCACCACGAGGATCAGGGTGAGGCCGATGAACTCCGCCCGGTTCTCCCGGCCGACGAACCGGCCGAAGAAGTGGAACACCTCGATGCCGAGGTCCCGCACCCGCCGCGAATCGGCGGAGACCTTCTCGCGGAAGGCCTCCTCCAGGCGGTGCGCCCGGACCGTCTCGATGCCGTTCAGACCGCTGATCAGGGCCTGAGCGCGCTCGGCCTGGGCCACCGCGCGCTTGCGGTAGAGCGGGGCCGAGCGGGGCAGGTACCAGCGCAGGGCCAGCGCGTAGGCCGGCAGGGCGCAGGCGCCGGCCAGGCCGAGCCGCCAGTCGAGGCCGAACATGCCGAGCGTGGCGATGGTCACCAGGACCCCCGCGGAGAACACCGTGGGGATGGCCGAGCGGATGCCCTTGGACAGGACGGCGACGTCGTCGCCGACCCGGGAGAGCACGTCCCCGCGGCCCACCTGCTCGACCCGGGCGCTGGGCATGCCCAGGACGGCCCGTACGGCGCCTTCGCGCAGGCCCGCGAGCAGGTCGGCGCCGAGCCGCCCGATCAGGTAGGCGGACAGGGCGGTGGCCGCCGCGCCGAAGAGCGCGGCGGCCACCATCCAGGCCCCGATCGTGAGCAGGATCGAACGCGGTTCGCCCCCGGTCACTCCGTCGACCACCCGGCCGAGCAGCAGGACGGGGAGCATCTGGAGAGCCGCCCCGGCGACCGTGCTGAGTACGGCTCCGGACGTCAGCCAGGGCATCGTGCGGCAGTTCGCCGCGACCCATCGGGCTGCTTCACGTCCGGTCGTCGTACGCAGGGTTGCCGGGGCGACCCGAGTCTCCGTGGTGCTCACACCTAGCCGACCGACTTGACGAGCTCGTCGATGGCGAAGGGCAGGGCGGGGAGGGTGGCCTGGGACACGGCCGCACCGACGGCCGGGCCCTCGCTGTCCAGCAGGTAGGACACCTTCTTGGCCTTGGTGACCTTCAGGTTGGCGAAGAGGTCGAACTTGTTCAGCGCGTCCGTGTCGGCCTTGTCGTTGATGACGAAGACGCGGTCGACGTCGATCAGGTCCATGCGCTCCGGGGAGAGCGCGAAGGAGAACTTGCCGCCCGAGATCTTGTCGAGCTCGGTCTGGCCCTTGAAGCCCATGCCGGTCAGCAGCTGGCCGCGCACGTCGGTGGTGGTGAAGGGGTTGACCGCGTCCTTGTACCAGGACACCGCGACGGCCGTCTGGGTGGCGAACTCGGGGTGCGCCTTCTTGACCGTGGCGAGCTTGTCCTGGATGCCCTGGATCATGGCCTTGCCCTCGGTCTCCTTGCCGACCGCCTTGGCGATCTGGAGGGCGTTGTCCTGCCACGGAGCGCTGAAGGGCTCCTTCTCGGCCTTGGTGCGGCCGACCGTCGGGGCGATCTTCGACAGCTTGTCGTACGCGGCCTGGTCGACCTCGGAGTAGACCGCGATGATCAGGTCGGGGCGCAGGGCCGCGATCTTCTCGAAGTTGGGGCCGGCGTCACCGTTGTTCATGATGACCTCGGGCTTGGTCTCGCCCCACTTGTCCTTCACCCAGGGCCACTGGGTGTTGATGTCGGGGCTCTGACCGGCCGGGTTCGGGTACTGGTCGACCATGCCGACCGGCTTGATGCCGAACGCGAGGACGTTCTGGTCGTCGGTGTAGCCGACGGTGACGACCCGCTGGGGGGCCTTCTTGACCTCGGTGGAGCCGAAGAAGTGCTCGACGGTGACGGGGAACGCACCGGTCGCGGCCGGGGCCTTGGCGGTGTCGTCCTTCTTGTCCTTGCCGGTGGTGGACGCAGAGTCGGAACCGCACCCAGCGAGGAGGCCTACACCGAGGGCCGCGGCGGACACGGTGGCCGCCAGCTGCCGCCAGGGCTTGTTGCGTGTCGTTCGGTCGAGGAGCATCCGGAATCCCTTGCTTTCATGCTGTCCACTACGGCCCCACTTAGGGCAGGCAAACCATACCCCGGGGAAGTGAGGTAAGCCTAGCCTAAGTTGTAACGCTCTGGTTTCAGCTGCCCGCGCTCCGACTTCCCACACTCTGGACGTGCCTCCGCCCGATCGGCACCACGAGCGGCCGGTCGCCCACCGGGTCGTCGATCACCATGGCACGCAGGCCGAATGCCTCCTGCAGCAGTTCGGCGCTCAGCACCTCGCGCGGATGCCCCTGCGCGAGGACCGAACCGGCCTTCATCACGATCAGGTTGTCGCTGTAGCGCGCGGCCAGGTTGAGGTCGTGCAGCACCATGACCACGGTGCATCCCGACTCGTGCAGGTCGTCGACCAGGTCGAGCACGTCGACGGCGTGCGCGAGGTCCAGATAGGTGGTGGGCTCGTCGAGCAGCAGCAGGTCGGTGCCCTGAGCGAGGGTCATGGATATCCAGACGCGTTGACGCTGACCTCCGGAGAGGGCGTCGACGGGCCGGTCGGCCAGGTCGGCCACCCCCGTCATGGCCAGCGCGCGCTCCACGACGGAGGCGTCGTCCGAGGACCACTGGCGCAGCCAGCTCTGGTGCGGGTGCCGGCCCCTGGCGACCAGGTCGGCCACGGTCAGGCCCTCCGGCGCGACCGGCGCCTGGGGCAGCAGGCCGAGCTTCTTCGCCACGTCCCTGGTCCGCAGCCGGGCGATGTCCTCGCCGTCCAGGACCACGGATCCGCTGGTCGGCTTGAGCAGCCGCGACAGGGTCCGCAACAGGGTGGACTTGCCGCATCCGTTGGGGCCGATGATGGTGGTCACCACGCCCTCGGGGATCGACACGTCGAGCGAGTCGATGACGGTCCGGTCGCCGTACCCGACCGTGACGCCCTTGGCCGCCAACCGCGGGACGCCCTCGGTCCCTGACTGGACCCCGGTGATGGACTGAGCGACCACGGCTCCCCCTCTATTTAGGCTTGCCTAACCTTTCTATCACCTAGCGGCGGTTCGCCCGCACCAGGAGGTAGATGAGGAAGGGCCCGCCGATCGCGGCCGTGACCACGCCGACCGGCAGGGTGATGGGCAGTGCCGTACGGGCGACCAGGTCGGAGCCGATCAGCAGCAGCGCGCCCACCACCGCGGAGGCCACCAACGGCGGCGTGGGCGACTTCGTCAGACGCAGCGCCACCTGCGGCGCCACCATCGCGACGAACGGGACCGGTCCCGCCGCGCTCACCGCGAAGCCGGCCAGGAGCACGGCGCACAGCAGCAGGACGGCCCGTACCAGCGTGAACCGGACGCCGAGACCGGCGGCCACGTCGTCGCCGAAGTGCAGCGGCTTGAACTGGAAGGCCACGCACGCCACGACCACCGCGAGGGCGAGCGTGCCCCAGAGGGCCACCGACACCTCGCCCCACGACCGGTTGTCCAGGGAGCCGACCAGCCAGGCCTGGGCCCGCGCCACGTCCCTGATGTCGGCGGTGACCAGCAGCCAGGTCGTGATGGCCTCCATCACGGCGCTCACCGAGAGGCCGATGAGGATGAGCCGGAAGCCGTCGACCCCGCGCCGCCACGCCATGAAGTACACCAGCAGCCCGGTGCCGAGACCTCCCGCGAGCGCCGCCCCGGACAGCCCCACGGAGCCGGCGACCGCCGCCGTGGCCCCGCCCGACACCGTCACCAGACACACCGCGACCGCGCTGGCGCCCCCGGTGATCCCCAGGATGTCCGGACTGGCCAGCGGATTGCGGGCGATGGACTGGGTGATCGCCCCGGACATCCCCAGCGCGACGCCGACGACGAGCCCGGCCAGGGCCCGCGGCATGCGCAGGTCCATGATCACGAACTGGTCGACCTGCTCGCCGCCGCCGAAGAGGGTGGCCACCACCTGCGACAGGCCGAGGGGGAAGTCCCCCACGGCGATGGACAGACAGAACGCCAGGAAGGCCGCCGCCGCCAGCAGCAGCGTGACCAGCACGATCCTGGGCCGCCAGACGAAGGACATGCCGCCGAGCCGCACACCCGGCGCGACCGAGGGCTTGCCGGAGAGATCCTTGGCCGGATCCTCGGCGGGCTCGTCGGCGGGCTCGTCGGCCGGCTTGACCACTGTCAGGTTCATGCGCTCTTGAACTTTCCCCGCCACACCAGGACCGCGAAGAAGGGAGCGCCGAGAAGAGCGACGAGGATGCCCGCCTCCAGCTCTCCCGGCCGCACCACTACGCGTCCCACGATGTCGCAGACCAGAAGGACGACCGCGCCGAGCAGACCCGCGTACGGCACCAGCCAGCGGTAATCGGGCCCGGCCAGGTAGCGGGCCACGTGCGCCACCATCAGCCCGAGGAAGGCGATGGGCCCGCACGCCGCCGTGGCCGCGCCCGCCAGCAGCGTGATGGCGACGATGCCGACGGTCCGGATCAGCGTGATGTTCACGCCCAGCCCCCGGGCCACGTCGTCGCCCAGGTTCAGCAGGTTGACGGACGGCAGGGTGGCCAGCGCCAGTACCAGCCCGACCACGATGAAGGCGGTCACCGGCCAGATCACGTCGAAGCCGACGCCGGCCACCGACCCCGCGTTCCAGAACCGCAGCGCGTTCAGCGCAGCCTTGTCCGACAGCGCGACCGCCGTCGTCATGGCCATCAGGAACACCGTGACGCCCTGCCCGGCCAGGGCGAGCGTCAGCGGATTGCCCGCGCCCCGGCCGATGCTGGAGAGCCCGAACACGACGACACCGGCGAGCGCGGCGCCCAGGAAGGCGAACCAGACGTACTGGAACGGGTCGGTGAACCCGAGCAGCGCGATCGCCGACACCACGGCGAACGAGGCTCCGGTGTTCACCCCGAGCAGGCCGGTGTCCGCGATGGGGTTGCGCGTGTACCCCTGGATCAGCGCCCCGCCGACGCCCAGGGCGATGCCCGCCACGATCGCGAGGACCGTACGGGGCACCCGTACCGTCCGCATGATGAGCCGGGCCTCCGAGAGCTTCTGGTCGGGGTCCGCATCCGCGAAGAGCCCGTGCCACGCCTCGGCGGGGCTGAGCGCCCGCGCGCCGACGGCCAGGGACACCAGGGCCGCGGCCACGAGGACCGCGAGGAGGGCGAGCAGACCCACGATCCGCCGCCGCCGGGCCTGCGCGACGACCCGGGAGGGCGCCGGACGCCCGACCGCGGGCGGGCCGCCGGCAGGGAGGCGAGTACCAGTGGGCACGGACGTTCCTTCGGTATGGGGCAACTGCGTCGTGGAGCAACTGGCCGCATGGGGCAACTGACTGCATGGGGCAACTGACCGCATGGGGCAACCGGCTGCACACTACTGCCGTGCCTCAGGCGCGAGAACGCCCGGGAGGCACGGCAGTGGATGGGTGGGGGCCGGTCAGACGGCCGGCTGGCGGGCTCCGCCGCCCGCTCCCCCGGCGACCGGACGGGCCTGCTCGGGCACGGTCTTGAGGTTCCGGTCGAGGATCGAGTCGAGTATCTCGCCGACCCTGACCGCGGTGTTGGACAGCAGGGAGGAGGTGATCCCGTGCGTGTGCTCGGTGCCGCCCTGGAGGTAGATGCCGCAGCTCAGCTCGAGGTCGGTCGCGACGCGATAGTCGCGCTCGACCCGGACCCGGCCCTGGTCGTCACGGTGGCAGCGGTCGGCGACCTCGCCGAGCAGACTCAGGCCGTCGGCCTGCTGGTACCCGGTGGCGCACACGACGACATCGGCGTCGAGCACGCTCTCCTCGCCGGTGACCAGGGACTTGATGGTGGCGCGGACCCCGTCGGCGGTCTCCTCCACGCCCGTCAGGCGCGAGACGTTCAGGAAGCGCAGCCGCTCGGTACCGAGCACCTTCTCCTGGTACGACTGCCGGTAGAGGTCGTCGATGAGGTCGATGTCCACCACGGAGTAGTTGGTGTTGCCGTGGTAGCCCATCAGCCGCTGCTTCACGTCCTCCGGGGCGGTGAAGTACTCGTCCACCGCCTGGGGGTCGAAGATGCGGTTGGCGAAGCTGCTGTCGTCCGCCGGGCTGTAGCCGTAGCGCGAGAAGACCGCGCAGACCTCGGCCCGCGGGAAACGGCGGTGCAGGTAGGCCACGTTCTCGGCGGCGCTCTGGCCGGCGCCGACCACGACGAACCGGGTCGGCTCGCCGCCCTCCAGAGCGTCGATCTTCTTCAGCAGGTCGGTGTTGTGCCAGACGTGGTCGGTCCGCTCGACGCCCTCCGGCATGACCGGGCGCAGACCGGTGGAGATGACGAGGTTGCGGGCCCGGTGGACGACGACCTCGTCGCCGGAGCGGGCCGTCACGTCGAGGTACTCCACGACGCCGTCCCGCACCACGGGCTCGACGGAGACGACTTGGTGCCCGTACGAGACCATGTCGTCGACCTTGGCGGCGGCCCACTCCAGGTAGTCGTGGAACTCGACCCGCAGCGGGAACAGGTTCTTGTGGTTGACGAAGTCGATCAGCCGGCCCTTCTCCTGCAGATAGCAGAGGAAGCTGTATTCGCTGGTCGGGTTCCGGAGCGTCACCAGGTCCTTCATGAAGGACACTTGCATCGTCGCGTCGTCGATGAGCATGCCGCGGTGCCATCCGAAGCGGGGCTGCTGCTCGAAGAAGTGAGCGGTGACCGCCTCTTGCCTTCCGACGCGCACGTTGTGCTCGCTGAGCGCGATCGCCATGGCGACGTTCGACGGCCCGAAGCCGATACCGATCAGGTCGTGGATCAGTGGTGCGTCGCCAGGAAGAGCCTGTGACATGTCACTCCCATTGGTGCGGGACAGCCGCCTGCCAGGCGTCGTGTCAGGGGTGGGGGAAAGGGGGCGTCCAGGCGCACCGGTGACCGGCAGCCGAGTGGAACTTAGGTAAAGCTAACCTGATCCAGAGACCCTGTCGACCAGACAAACCAGACAACGGACCCACAGCCGGGTCAATCAAGCCCAGAATCGGGGTTGTTGCGTCGTTAGGTAAGCCTTGCTTTACTTACCTCTGCTCATTCGCTCTTCCGAGGAGGAACCCCGATGCGGGTCGTCATGTTCGGCTATCAGACCTGGGGCCATCGCACCCTGAAGGCGCTCCTGGACTCCGAGCACGACGTCGTCATGGTCGTGACCCACCCCAAGAGCGAGCACGCCTACGAGAAGATCTGGAGCGACTCGGTCGCCGACCTCGCCGAGGAGCACGGCGTCCCGGTCGTCATCCGCAACCGCCCGGACGACGAGGAACTGTTCCAGCAGCTCAAGGAAGCCGACGCGGACATCCTCGTCGCGAACAACTGGCGCACCTGGATCCCGCCGCGCATCTACACGCTCCCCCGGCACGGCACGCTCAACATCCACGACTCCCTCCTCCCCAAGTACGCGGGCTTCTCCCCCCTCATCTGGGCCCTCATCAACGGCGAGCCCGAAGTCGGCGTCACGGCGCACATGATGGACGAAGTGCTCGACGCCGGCGACATCGTCATGCAGCGGTCGATCCCCGTCGGCCCGACGGACACGACCACGGACCTGTTCCACAAGACGGTCGACCTGATCGCCCCGGTGACGATCGCCGCCCTCGACCTCATCGCGTCCGGGCAGACCGAGTTCACGAAGCAGGACCGCACCCAGGCCACCTTCTTCCACAAGCGGGCCGAGGAGGACATCCGGATCGACTGGTCCTGGCCCGCCGAGGACCTGGAGCGCCTGATCCGCGCCCAGTCGGCCCCCTACCCCGCCGCCTTCACCTTCCACCGGGGCAAGCGCCTGGAGATCCTCACGTCCGTCGTCTCCGAGGGCCGCTACGGCGGCACCCCGGGCCGCATCTTCTACCGCGAGGGCGAAGGCGTGGCCATCGTCGCCGGCGCGGACGCCCGCACGGGCCGAAACCACGCCCTGTCCATCACGAGCGTCCGCACGGAGGACGGCAAGGAACTCCCGGCCTCGGAGTACTTCAAGTCCATGGGCGGCTACCTCACGTCCCGCCCGTAACCGGGGCCCCCAAAAACCCCGGCCCGCCCAGGACGGTCCCCGGGCGGGCCGGCCGTCGCCCCGGACCGCCACGAGGCCAGAAGAAACCCCGGTCTCGGTCCCGAGCCGATGTGGGCCTCTTGGGCCGATACGGGTCAGTCTCCCTTGGGCATGGTCGCGTAGGAGAACGTGCACGGAGCCTTGCCATCCTCCGCCGGGACGAGGCGTACCTGTTCAGCCGGCATCTGAAGCGCTTTGCCCGCCGACTCGTCCCACAGCGACACCGTTCCTCCGGCCTCCCCGAACGAGACGTACGCCCGCTCGGGACTGAGAGCGCCGCCCCGGCTGCTGAGTTTCGCCGCGGGGACGGTGGGCTCCACGCACGTCCACTCCGGCTCGACGCCGAAGTAGGAGGGCAGCCCCGCCTTGTGTACTGCGGCCGCATGCAGGTCCTTCACCGCGTTCCCTGCCGAGTCCAGGGCCCAGATCCCGCACACCGCCATCACAGCGGCCTGAGTGACCACGTACAAAGGGACGCCGAGTCGCTCGATGGGGCTGACGAACGGTGCGTGCACGTGCTTCGCGATCCCCCACACAGCCGGTACGCACAAGGTGAAGCTCAGCAGGCTCAGGAGCTTCACCGCCGAAGCGGCCTGCCAGATCGCCGGGACATCGAGGTCATCGGGTGCCAAGTCGAGACTGTCCGCATACAGCGCGTGCATCACGGACCCGGAGGCCACCACGCAGGACACGACGAGTGCGAATGCCAGCGGCGCCGCCCAGGCGAGCCATTCGCCCCACGTCCACTGGCGGACCAGCAAGCAGATCCCCCCGGCAGTCGCCGTGACGGAGAACACCGCGAGCATCTGCAGCGGGGTCCAACCCCTCCCGTCCCCCTTGTCGGCGCCCACGGCGAGGGCCAGGAGGAAGGTGCCCGTCACACCCCACATCAAGAGGCTCCCCACGCGGCCGCCGGCCGCGAACACGCTTTGCGCCAATCGAGCACCCCGAAGGAGGCACAACACCGCGGCACACGCCCACACCCACGTCCACACACCGCTCTGCTGCCGAGCGACCACCACGCAGAAGATCATGGCAAGCGTCCAAGCCGCGCTGCGATACACCCAGCGGTGATGGTCCTCCTCCCGACGCGCCACGATGTGCCTGTGCTCCCGGCTGTAGTGCGGCCTTACGTCGACAACAGCCGCGGGAGTGGAACCACCGGGCAGGTTCATGCGCGAGAGCCGGCGGGCTTCCGAAGCGGTTCCCGTCACCACTGTGCCGGTGTCGTACCGGCCGCGCTTCTCCATGAATCGGGCACGTGCCTCCGAGCCGGCACGGCGCAGTCGTCCGGTCAGTGTCAGCGGTCTCGGAGCAGCTGTCCGGCTCTGCCCGTGGTCCGTCGTGTGCGCCCGCCAACCGGTCAGCTGCTCCCGGTCCCGGTCCATCGGGTCAGCGCGTCTGGCGTACATTTCCAGCCTGACCGTTCGCGCCAGCCGCTGCACCTGCCAGGCGGCCGCCTGCTCGGTGCGCCGGTTACGAGCTCCGAAGAACCGCACCTCGACGGAGTACAGCCGTGCCGAGGCGTCCGCCCTCAGAACACCCTGCGAGGGACCCTCGCCCCGGGCGAAGGCAGTGACGACCGGCCAGCCCTGCTGCTCGAACGCCCGCTCCGCCTCGTCCCAGTCGCGTTGTGCACCCCGAACCTCCACCAGCACCAGTACACGCTGGTCATAACGCTTCCCTGCCATCAACTCTCCCTCCCAACTCCACCACAAGGTCCAGCAGGCTGCGCGGCGGCTACGGCAGCCAGCGCGCCGCCTGTTCCCGGGTGACCCGGGCCGCGTCGACCCACCAATGCCCGGCGGCCTTGTCCCACTGGGCCCTGAGCAGGCGCTTCGCATCGTCCTTCTGCTCGTACGGGACTTTGAGGTACAGGCGGCCGTCCCGGACCAAGCCCGGGTACACCTTGTCGGTCGGTTCGGTTCGCCGGGCCGGGACCTCGGGAGCCGGAGCGACCGGTTCGCTCGGCTCGGCCGGACGCCACGGGGCACGCGCCGGGCGTTCCATCCGGGTGTGCTCCATCAGCCGCCGCACTCGATCGCACGCGGCCGGGTCGGTGTAGCGCATCATCAGGTCCGTCGGCCCGATGTTCGCGAGCAGGTTCTTCGAACCGTGCCAAAGGACCGAACCGTCCAGGATGAGGACCTTCTCGTGCATGCGGTCGCGAAACTCGACCCGACAGCCGACGGCCTCCAACTGCTGCACGAACTCCGAGTGCCGCTCCACCCGTAAGGGGTCCTGCTGCTCCTCCGGCGGTCGGGTGAAGACCGTGACCTGAATCCCGGCAGCCGTCCGGAGGCCGAGCATTGTGGCCCACCGGCGAACCGGGGCCCGGTCCATGAACGCCGAGTACAGCTCGATGCTGCGCCCCGCCCGTTCCACGTCCCACTCGACCGCGGCCGCAACCTCGCTGTGCTCGAAGAAGGCGGGCCGGGCCAGCTCCTCCTTCGACAAATTGGCCAGCTGGCCGGCGTCGAGGATCGGGATCAGCTGGTCGGCGGAGATGGTCTGCGCGTGCGCCTCCAGATAATCGACCATCGACAGGGCCTCGCTGTGCGGGGCCAGGTGCTTGCGCAGGAAGCCGACGTCCGCCACCACGACCAAGTGGTCCTGGGCGCGACTCAGGGCGACGTTGAGGAGGCGGCAGGTCTGCGAGGACAGCCCTGTTCCGCTGTAGAAGAAGCCGGGGTCCTTGCCGGCGCCCGCCACCGTGTCGAGGAGCACAACGGGGCGCTGACTGCCCTGGAACCGGTGGACGGTGTCGACCAGGCCGTCGTAGTCCTCCCCGAACCGGTGGGCCAGGCTGCTCTTGAGCGCCTTGACCTGCTCCCGGTACGGGGAGATGACTGCGAGCCGGTCGGTTGCCCGTTCCCCTTCGGGGACCTCATCCCACTTACGGCCGGGGAGGACGCCCTCGTACTGGAGTCCCCGGACGAGCTCGTGGATGACGGCGGCATGGACGGCGTTCGCCATGTGAGGCTTGCGGCCTCCACCGGGAATCCGGCGGCCCGAGGTGTCGACCAGGATCACCGGGGAGTCGATGAGCGGGGCGAACGGCAGACGGCTGGTGTTGCCGCGCCCTGTCTTGAGCGGGGCGTCCGGATAAGCGACCTCGTTCACGACCGCACAGATCGGCTCCCGCATCCGGTACTGGGTGTCGAGCGCCACCAGGCGGGGGTCCTGGCGGACCCGCCCGGACGGGTCGACCAGACCGGCGGCGTGGAAGGCGTCCCGCGCCGTCCATTCCCGGGAATGCGCACGCTCCTCTTCGCTCGCCTCCCGGTCTCCGTCGCCCTTGGTCACAGCGGGCAACTGGCGGAAGTCCCCCGCGACGATCACCCGCTTACGGGCGAGGCCGGCTGCGAACCAGGCCGAAGGCAGGTTGACCATCCCGGCTTCGTCGATCACCACGACGTCGATCTCGTCGAGCAGATTCCTCGACTGGACGGCCTTGGCCACCGTCGCTCCGAGCACCCGGCAGCGGGACCGGACCTCGTCCTGGATGCGTTTGCGCTTCCGGCCGAGCTCGTCGAGTCGTTCCTGAAGCGCGGCGGCAGACTCGGTGACGGCCTGCCTGGGTGGAATCCCCATGACAGCGGCCCGGGCAGCCGGGAGGGCGTGTCGGGCTTCGGCCGCCTGCCGGCCTGCTGCCTCATGGCGACGGCCCGCGCTCACTACGGCATCCCTGGCCCGCCTCGCACGCATCTCCGCGTCCTGCAGAGCAGAGCGGAGGTCGCGCAGTTTCGCGGCTTTGCGGTCAGCGAAGAGTCCGGTCGGCAGCCCGGCTTCGCCAATCTCCAACCTCAACTGCGCGGCCGCGGCATCCGCGGCCAGCACCGTGCGGGATCCCTCGGCATGGTTTTCACCGGCCTCGGCCAGCTCTGTTGCGGCTGCGGTCAGGTCCGACTCCAGGTCCCGGACCCGGTCGTGCAGGGCCAGGGCCGCTCTGGCGCCCTTGAGCTGATCGGTTGCCGTGCTGATCTGCCGGTCGATGCTCTCCACGAGCAGGGCGGCGATCCTGCCGGGGTCGACCTGGTCTCCGTAACGACTGCGCAGTGACGGCAGGACAATGCTCCCGGCCCGCTGGACGATCCCCTCGGTGAAACCCGCCTCGTGCTCCAGCAGGGAGCACATCCGCTCCAGGGCCTGGTCGACCGCGATATTGGTCGGAGCCAGGAAGAGGACCCTGAGTCCCTGGCGGAAACTGCCTTCGACTATATGGCCGACGACATCGGTCTTGCCCGTGCCGGGCGGCCCCCACAGAAACAGCACCTCACTGGCAAGTGCCTGCGCGATGGCGTCACGCTGGCGCGGGTTGAGCTGGAGACCTGACCAGTTCGCCACCCATTGCCCCGGGTTCTCGACACGGCCGGTACGGGGGGTGCCCTGGCCGACGAGCCAGCCCGCGTGCTCGGTATCGATGGGACTGTCCTGGCCGCCGACAGCCTCCAGACGTTCAGCCAGGGCCGCCCAGCCGGCCGAGTCGTCCTTGCGGATCTGGATGTGGTCGGGCGCGGCCCCAAAATCGGCTTCCGTCACGAGCCGTACGGTCCCGTCCGGCGCACGAGAAGATGCTGCAGGGGCCCAGGCTTTCCTGGAACGTGACGGCCGGGCAAGCACGGGGACGCCGTCCAGGCCGTCATTCCCATTGCGGCAATCGAAGAGATACTCGCGGGCCCCGCCCTCATGCGAAAGAAGCCGCCCCTTGGAGAGGGAGACCTTTACAGCGCCTTCCGCGTCATTCCGCTGCTCCGCGAGGATCTCGGCACGCACCGCCGCCAGGAACTCCTCCACGGGATATGGACGCCCCGCACCGGTCATGTGCACCCCTCCCCCAAGATGTCCGCGAACCTGCCGAGCCAGACCCCGGCAGCCGGATCCGGCCAAACTCAGGTTCTGGTGCAACTTATTACGGAGGCCCGATGTCCCCTTGTGCATGTTTCGCAACCTGCCGCCGGACGGCCGACCCCCCTACCAGGCGGCCCGGTCCGCAAGTAGACCTGTTCTGCGTCGCACACTCGCATCAACGCCGACAGGGGCAAACCTAGAGCCAACCCGTTGACATTGTCAACAGACGCCTTCACAGGCCATTGACGAGTCGGCTGTGTACGATGACAACGCGGGCGGGTTGCAACGGCAGACGCCGCAGGAACGCTCTGTCACCATGTGATGGGCGAGATGAAGGAGCGGCAGTGGATGAACGGGTGATCGGGGGACGGTTCCGGCTGACCGGGGTCATCGGGGCGGGCAACATGGGGGAGGTCCACCGAGCCGAGGACACCCAGGCGCCTGAGGGCGGACCGGATCGCATCGTCGCCGTGAAGACCATTCTTCGCCGCCGATCCGGCACGCTGATCGACACTGGCGCGGACCGCAAGGCCGTTGACCGGTTCGCCCGCGAGGTACGCATCATGCGGCGCCTCGATCACGAGAACCTCACCCGGCTCATCGACGGCGGCATCGGTACGACCGACGTGAGCGCCGGACCCAACGGCTCCGTCACCGGGCAGCCCTTCCTCGCCATGGAGCTCCTGGACGGCGAGACGCTGCGCGATCTGATCGAAGAAGAGAACCAGCTCCCGCTGGATTGGGCGGTCGCCATCGCCGCACAGATCTCCGCGGGCCTGGCAACCGCGCATGCCGCCGGAATCGTCCACCGCGACCTCAAGCCGGCCAACATCATGCTCACCCGGGGCGGCACGGTGAAGGTCCTCGACTTCGGTATGGGCCGCATCGTCGACGACCCGGACGAGGCGAGCCTGACCAGCACCGGTGTCAGCGTCGGCACCGCCCGCTACATGGCTCCGGAGCAGTTCGAGGCGAAGCAGGTCTCCCAGGGTGCCGATCTGTACGCCCTTGGCTGCGTGCTCTACGAGATGCTGGCCGGAGTCCCGCCGTTCAGCAGCGGCTCCGCGTACGAGCTGGGACGCAAGCACGTCGAGGACACACCCAGCTCCGTCACGATCTCCAGGCCATCGGTCCCCGTCGGGCTCGCCCGCCTCGTGGAGCGACTGCTGGCCAAGGACCCCGCCGAACGCCCGGCCGACGCCGTCACGGTGCGCGAGACCTTGCTGCCCCTGATCAGTACCGACGCCACAAGTGCGCCTTCGGCGCTGCCCCACTGGAGTGCCCTCGACCCCGTCCGTGCCGTGCTGGCCTCGGCACCCTCCGCTGCCGTCCCACTCGCGCCGGTGGTATCCGCAGCCGCGGCGCCGGAGCGGACCGCGGCTGCCACACCCGGCACCAACGCCGGCATGAACGTCTTCGGGGTACACGAGAAGCTGATCAGCGAGTACCGCTCGTTCACCCAGGGCGGCACCATCATCCGTGACGACCTGATCGCCTCGTTCGTCGAGGATGACCTCGAAGCCAAGTCGCAGTGGCCGGACCCCTGGCTGTCCCTCAACCCGTTCTTCGCCAGCGGTGGCACCGTGCTCGAACTGGCGGGCCAGAAGGTGCTCGAGGAGGAGTGCGCGCGGATCTTCCAAGCCCGCAAGACCGAGGGCGGCACCGTTCCCGACGGACGCCCGCTCACCCTCCACCGGCATCAACGCGAAGCGATCGATGCCGCGAGCTCCGGTGCCTCGTACGTTCTGACCACCGGCACCGGCTCGGGCAAGTCGCTGTCCTACATCGTCCCGATCGTCAACCAGGTCCTGCAACAGCGGCAGACCGAAGGCCCTCAGGGCGCCAAGCGGGTCCGGGCGATCATCGTCTATCCCATGAACGCGCTCGCCAACAGCCAGCTCAAGGAACTGAAGAAATACCTTCAGGACGGCTACGGCGAAGGCCGGGAGCCGGTCACGTTCGCCCGCTACACCGGGCAGGAGGACGAACAGCGCCGCAAGGAGATCCGCGACAACCCGCCGGACATCCTGCTCACCAACTACGTGATGCTGGAGCTGATGCTGACGCGTCCGGCCGACCGTACCAGCCTCATCGCCATGGCCCGGGGCCTGGAGTTCCTGGTCTTCGACGAGCTGCACACGTACCGGGGCCGTCAGGGTGCGGACGTCGCCCTGCTGATTCGCCGGGTCCGCGAGGCCTGCCAGGCCGATCGGCTCCAGTGCGTCGGCACCTCGGCCACGATGTCGACCGAGGGCACCGTCGACGAGCAGCGCGAGGTGGTCGCGGACGTGGCGACGAGGCTCTTCGGTACCGACGTCAGCCCGGCGCATGTCATCGTCGAGACGCTGGTACGGGCAACCGACGAGGCCCCGGCCACCGTGTCGGCCGAGCGGCTCCGAGCTCCCGGCGCCCCCCGCGCGTACGCGGACCTCGTACACGACCCGCTCGCCCGCTGGATCGAGACCCGCTTCGGACTGGAGAAGGACGCCACCGGCCGGCTGGTGCGCAGCAAACCTGCGAAGATCGAGGAGGCCGCGGCGGAACTGTCCGAGGCCTCCGGCGTCCCCGTCGGAGACTGCACGGCAGCGATCCGCGCCACGCTGGAAGCGGGCTCGCAGGCTCTGCACCCGGTGACGGACCGCCCGCTGTTCGCGTTCCGGTTGCACCAGTTCCTTTCCAAGGGTGACACCGTCTACGTCACCCTTGAGGACAAGCTCTCCCGCTACATGACCCGCTCCTATCAGTTGGAGAAGCCTGACAAGAGCGGCAAAATCCTGATCCCCCTGGCCTTCTGCCGGGAGTGCGGCCAGGAGTATCTGACGGTCTGGCGCAACGAGAAGGACGGCGAGGTCCGCTACGAGGCGCGACGTGACACCTCGGCGACAGGCGGTCGACAGGGCGACGGGTACCTCTACATCGACCGTGACCGGCCGTGGCCGGCCGGCGTCCAGTACGCGGTGGACGACCGTAGGCTCCCCGAGTCGTGGCTCGAACTCGATTCGGGCGGCCAGGAGATCGTCAAGCCGTCGTACCGGGGCCGGGTCCCCCAGGCGGTCACCGTGGACCCGCTCGGGTACGAGGGACGCGGCGAGCTCCAGGCCGCCTTCATCCCCTCCCCCTTCCTGTTCTGCCCGCACTGCGGGGTCTCCTACGAACAGACGCGCGGCCGGGACTTCGCAAAACTCGCCACCCTCGACCAGGAGGGTCGCTCGTCGGCCACCTCGCTGATCTCGGCCTCGGTCGTGCGTTCCCTGAAGTCCGTTCCCGAGGAACACCTGGACAAAGAAGCGCGCAAGCTCCTCACGTTCGTCGACAACCGGCAGGACGCCTCTCTCCAGGCCGGTCACTTCAACGACTTCGTCCAGATCACCCAGTTGCGCGGAGCGCTGTACAGGGCGGCGCTCAACGCGGGCGAGGAAGGCCTCAACCACGAACGGCTGGCGTCGGCCGTCACCGCCGCGCTGGCCCTCGCGCCTTCCGACTACGCAGGCGGGAGCGAGCTCGCGCCCGCTCTGGCGCGCAACGCCGCCAAGACCCTGCGAGACGTGATCGCCTTCCGCCTCTACCTGGATCTGGAGCGGGGCTGGCGCATCACCATGCCCAATCTGGAACAGACCGGCCTGCTGGAGATCGACTACGAAGACCTGGCGTGGGTGTCGGGCCACGAGGACCGCTGGGGCCAGACCTTCCCGGCTCTACGAGATGCCGACCCCGCGTTGCGCTCCGAAATCATCCGGGCGCTGCTGAACGAGATGCGGCGGTCCCTGGCCATCGACGTCTCCTACTTCCGGGACGACTTCGACTCCCTCCAGCGCGCCAGCGAGGAACGGCTGGTCGACCCGTGGGTGCTGAGCAGCGGTGACAAGCCCAAGGTCGGTACCGCGTATCCGCATCCGTCCCGGCCGGGCATGGACCGCTCCAGCCTGTTCCTTTCGGCCCGCGGCAAGTTCGGCAAGTACCTGCGCCGAGCGGACCGGTCGTTCCGGGATCTCGACCCCGGTGACCTGCAGCTGGTCATCGAGCAGCTACTCCAGGTCCTCTCCCGGGCCGGCCTGGTCAAGGAGGTCGCCGAAGCCCCTCAGCGTTCGGGGCGGTTCCGCCGGCAGTCCACCCCGACTGCCATCGGCTACCGGGTGGCGGCGCAGTCACTGCTGTGGCGAGCCGGCAGGGGTGAAACCGGTACCCACGACCCGCTGACCCGCACGTACCAGAGCGGTGACGGCCCTCGTGTGAACACCTTCTTCCGCGATCTGTACAAGGACACGGCAGGGACCCTCGCCGGCATGTTCGCCCGCGAGCACACCGCGCAGGTCGCGCCCGCGGAGCGGGAGCAGCGCGAGGAGGCGTTCCGAAAGGCGGAGCTGAAGCTGCTGTACTGCTCGCCGACGATGGAGCTCGGCGTCGACATCTCCTCGCTCAACGCCGTGATGATGCGGAACGTGCCGCCGACGCCCGCGAACTACGCGCAGCGCTCGGGCCGCGCGGGCCGAAGCGGCCAGCCCGCCCTGGTCACCACGTACTGCGCCACCGGCAACAGCCACGACCAGTACTACTTCCGGCGTTCGGAGCGGATGGTGGCGGGCGCCGTGGCTCCGCCGCGCCTCGACCTCGCCAACGAGGACCTGGTCCTCTCCCATCTTCAGGGCATCTGGATCGCGGAGGCGGGGCTCCGGCTGGGCCGCGCCGTCCCCGAGGTCCTGGACGTGTCGTACCCCGACACCGGGGAGCGGCCCGCTCCCCTTCTCGCACTCCAGCCGGAGATCCTCGCCGCTTCCCTCGACGACGATGCCCGCAGGCGTACGGTCGATTCGGCACAGCGGATCTTCGGCCCGCTGTTGCCCGACTTCTCCGAGACCACCTGGTGGTACGACGAGTGGATCGCGGACCGCGTGCGGACGGTGGCGGAGCGCTTCGACGGGGCCTTCGACCGCTGGCGGGACCTCTTCCGAGCGGCCCTCGACGACCAGTTCATCCAGAACCAGCGGCGCCTGAACTTCGGCCTGACCGAGGGCGATCGCAGGCGTGCGAGCTACCGTCGTCTCGAAGCCGAGACGCAGCTGCACCTGCTGATGAACGAGAGCGTGGACAGCAAGTCCGTGCTCTCCGACTTCAACCCCTACCGCTACCTCGCCTCCGAGGGCTTCCTCCCCGGCTACAGCTTCCCGCGGCTGCCGCTGGCCGCGTACATCCCCAAGGTCGGCCCGCGCCGCAACGAGGGCGACTACCTGCAGCGCCCCCGCTTCCTCGCCATCCGCGAGTTCGGCCCCGGAGCCCTCATCTACCACGAGGGCTCCCGCTACCAGGTGACCCGCATCCAACTGCCGCCGGACACCTCGGGTGACGTGTCGACATCGGCCGCCCGCCGGTGCGCCCACTGCGGCTACCACCACGATCCCGAACTGCGTGCCGACGTCTGCGACATGTGCCGCGAGCCCCTGGGGTCGGCGACGTACGGCCTGCTCCAGCTGCACACCGTGTACACGACCCGCCGTGAGCGGATCTCCTCCGACGAGGAGGAGCGTCGCCGCGCGGGCTTCAAGCTGGAGACCTCGTACCGCTTCCACGACCACGGCGCCCGCGAGGGGCGTCTGAACGCGGCGGTCACCGACCGCTCCGACGTGCCGCTGGCCACCGTGGCCTACGGCGACTCGGCGACCGTGAGGATCACCAACACCGGCCGGGTCCGCTCCCGTACCGATGAGCCGGACGGCTACTGGCTGGACCTCGCCGACGGCCGCTGGATGAACGACCGGGACGCCTCGGCGGCCTCCGGGGACTCTAGCGAGCTGCCGGTGATCGACGCCGACGGCAACGAGCAGCGGCGCAAGAAGCGGGTCATCCCCTATGTCGAGGACCGCCGCAACATCCTGGTCGTCACTCTCGATGAGGCGCTGCCCGAACCGGTTGCCCTGTCGCTGATGTACGCGCTGGAGCGCGGCATCGAGGCGGCGTTCGAGCTGGAGGACTCGGAGCTCTCCAGCGAGCTGCTGCCTCCCGCCGACGGCCCCAGGCGCCGCATCTTGTTCACCGAGGCGGCCGAAGGCGGTGCCGGAGTACTGCGCCGGCTTCAGGCCGAACCGGACGCACTGGCCAAGGCGGCGCGCCAGGCGCTGGCCATCTGCCACTTCGACACGGACGGGAAAGACCTGGGCGGCCCGCACCTTAGCCGGCCGTGCGCGCTCGGCTGCTACGAGTGCCTGCTCACCTACGGCAACCAGCTGAACCACACCCTGATCAACCGGCACGCTGCACGTGATCTGCTCGTGCGCTTCGCATCGTCAACGGCACATCGGGAGGGACGCGGCGAGTCCCGGTCGGAGCAGTTCCGGCGACTGCTCGACCAGAGCTCCGTGGAACCCACCCGGCTGGAGACCGAGGTCGCTGAGACCATCGCCCAGGACGATCTGCTCAGCTGGCTGAAGGGCAAGGGGCTGCGCCTCCCGGACGACGGCGAAACGCTGATCACCGAGGCCAATGTCCTGGCCGATTTCGTCTACCGCCTGCCCGGCGTCAACCTCGCCGTGTTCGTCGACCTGCCCGACACCGAAGCGACGACACTGCGCGACGAGGATGCCGAGGAACGCCTCCTCGACGCCCGTTGGGATTTCGTCCGCTTCCCGCACGACGCCACATGGGACGAGGTCGTCGCACCGCATGCCCGGTACTTCGGCACCCCTTCCACCCACTGACCACCCACTGAGCCCGCGACCGAGGACTTGACGACTCACATGGCACACACGTACACCGCCGGAGCCCTGGTTCGGGCCCGTGGCCGCGAATGGGTGGTACTTCCGGAGAGCAAGCCCGATCTGCTCGTCCTGCGCCCCCTCGGCGGATCGGACGACGACATCGCCGCGGTGTTCCCCGCCTTCGAGACGGTGGACGACGCCGTGTTCGCAGCGCCAGTACCGTCCGACCTGGGTGACCAGCGTGCGGCAGGTCTGCTGCGCACGGCGCTGCGGATCGGCTTCCGCTCCGGCGCCGGCCCGTTCCGCTCCCTCGCCGGGATCGCGGTGGAGCCGCGCGCGTACCAGCTGGTGCCGCTGCTCATGTCCCTGCGCCAGCAGACGGTTCGGATGCTCATCTCCGACGACGTCGGCATCGGCAAGACGATCGAGGCCGGCCTGATCGCCAGCGAGCTCCTCGCACAGGGTGAGGCGTCCGGGCTGGCGGTGCTCTGCTCCCCGGCCCTCGCCGAGCAGTGGCAGGAAGAGCTGCGCACCAAGTTCGGGATCGACGCGGAACTGGTGCTGTCCTCCACGGTCTCCAGGCTGGAGCGCGACCTGGACCTCGGCCAGTCCCTCTTCGACAAGCACCCGCAGGTGATCGTCTCAACGGATTTCATCAAGTCGACCCGTCACCGGGACGACTTCGTCCGCCACTGCCCCGATCTGGTCATCGTGGACGAGGCGCACACCTGCGTGGCGGCCGACGACACCACGACCGGCACCCAGAACCAGCTCCGCTACGAGTTGCTGCGCCGCGTCTCGGAGGACGAGCAGCGCCACCTCATTCTGGTCACGGCCACACCGCACAGCGGCAAGGAGTCGGCCTTCCGCAACCTCCTGGGCCTCGTCAAGCCCGAGCTGGCATACGTCGACTTGGATTCGGAGTCCGGCCGCAAGCTGCTGGCCCAGCACTTCGTGGCCCGCAAGCGGGCGGACGTGCGTACGTACCTCACCAAGGAGGACGGCCTCGAAGACGACAGTCTCGCCCAGCGGACCGCCTTCCCCTCCGACCGCTACTTCAAGGACGAGACGTACAAGCTGTCCCCGGCCTACCGGGCCCTGCTCGACGACGCCATCGCCTACGCGAGTGAGCGGGTGGAAGCAGCCGGCGCCCAGGGCGGACGCGAGGCCCGGATCGCCTGGTGGTCGGCGATCGCCCTCCTGCGCTCGCTCGTGTCTTCTCCGCGTGCCGCGGCGAAGACGCTGGTGACCCGCTCGGCGGCGGCGATCGCCGCATCGGCCGAGGAGGCCGACCGGCTGGGTGCTCCCCTCAACAGCGACGCCGCCGACAGCGACACGCTGGAGGGCATGGACGTGGCCCCCGGCGCGGAGACGGAGGAGGCGGGCGCACGTCTGGCCGAACTCGCCGAACGTGCGGCCGACTTGGAGGGCGCGGAGCAGGACCTGAAACTCAAGGCCCTTATCAAGCATCTCAAGGGGCTGCTCGCCGACGGGTACCACCCGATCGTCTTCTGCCGCTACATCCCGACGGCCGAGTACGTGGCGGAGAAGCTGAAGGCCAAGGGCGGTGTGAAGGCCACGGTGGCCGCGGTCACCGGAACCCTCTCCCCCCAGCAGCGCATCGAGCGGATCGAGGAGCTCGCGGAGGAGGCGGGCACCGATCCGGCCGCCCGCAGGGTCCTGGTGGCGACGGACTGCCTCTCCGAGGGCGTCAACCTCCAGCACTACTTCGACGCGGTCGTCCACTACGACCTCGCCTGGAACCCGACCCGCCACGACCAGCGCGAAGGTCGCGTGGACCGCTACGGCCAGAAGCGGGACGAGGTGCGCGTCATCACCCTGTACGGCGCCGACAACGGCATCGACGGCAAGGTCCTCGAAGTCCTCATCAAAAAGCACCGGCAGATCAAGAAGGACCTCGGCATCTCCGTCTCCGTCCCGGACGAGCTGTCCACCGGCGTGACGGACGCGATCGTGGAGTGGCTGCTGATGCGCGGCCGGAACGATCAGGACGCCCTGTTCAGCGCCGACGCCTTCAAGGTGAGCACGGAGAAGCTGGACAGCGACTGGAATTCGGCGGCCGAGCGGGAGAAGGCGTCCCGTTCCCGGTTCGCCCAGCGTTCCATTCATCCGCAGGAGGTGGCACGCGAGGTCGCGTCGATCCGCCAGGCACTGGGCAGCGCCGGCGAGATCGACACCTTCGTACGGGAATCGCTCGGCGCGCTCGGTTCGGTGATCCGCCCGGACGGGGAGGACTTCACGGCGCAGGTCGGCGGCACCCCGGCCGGCCTGCGGGACGCGCTCGCCCCGGTCGTCGGACCGGAGATCATCGAGAAGGACCGGCCGATCCCCTTCCGCTCCGACCCCGCGGTCACCCGCGGCGAGGCGGCCCTCGTGCGCACCGACCCGGTCGTCGGCGCACTCGCGGCGCACGTACTGAACGCCGCCCTCGACCGCGAGGCCGAGGGAGCGCGTCCGGCCCGCCGGTGTGGCGTCGTCACCACGGACGCCGTCACCACCCGTACGACCTTGCTACTGGTCCGCTACCGCTTCCATCTGACCCTCCCCTCCCGCAGCGGTGAGAAGCAGATGGTCGCGGAAGACGCCCGCCTGCTGGCGTTCCAGGGCGCCCCGAGGAGCGCGGTGTGGCTGTCGCAGGAGGAGGCCGTGGCCCTGCTGGACGCCTCGGCGGCCGAGAACACGGACTTCCACTTCGGCGAGCGGACCATGACCCGCATTCTCGATCAGCTCCCCGACGTGTCGGACCACCTCTCCGCCTATGGCGAGGAGCTGGCCGCCGAACTGGACGCCTCACACCGCCGGGTCCGCGCCGTCACCGGCGAGTTCGTCCGCGGCCTGACCGTCACGGTGCAGAAGCCGGCCGATGTCCTCGGCGCCTACGTCTACCTCCCCGCCACGCCCGCCGTCGCCTCTGCCGGAGTGTCCGCCTGATGTCTGCCACCACCCGCCACCAGGTGTTCACCGCGGTCCACACGGTCGGCGCCCTGCTGCCCGCTGACATGCTGGTCCGCATCTCCCAGGGCACGGTCACCAAGGAGCTCCGCGGTCTCGCTCCGGCCGACTACCGGATCCCGGGCGCCCGGTCCGTACGCGACGAGGCCGAGCGCCACTGGGACTACCTCAAGTCGCTCTGGAGCGAAGTCCGCGACCGGCTGCCTGCCGCACCGGAGTCCGCCGTCCGGGCCGACAGCACCGGCTACGCCCGCGCCAACTGGCTGGAGCCCCTCTTCGAGGCACTCGGCTTCGGACGGCTCACGCCGGTCGGACCTGCCGGGATCGCATCGGCCGACGGCACCAAGACCTTCCCCGTCAGCCACCGCCGCGACCACACCCTCATCCACCTCACGGCCTGGAACACCACCCTCGACAAGCGCGGCGGTCCCGGCTCCCCCGCGCCGCAGTCCCTCCTCCAGGAGGCCCTCAACCGCACCGGCCCCGAGCACCTGTGGGCCCTGCTCAGCAACGGCCGGCAGATCCGACTGGTGCGCGACTCCAACGCGCTGACCACCGTCTCGTACGTCGAATTCGACCTCGAAGCGATCTTCGACGGCGAACTGTTCAGCGACTTCGTCCTCCTGTACCGCATCCTGCACGCCTCCCGCTTCGAAGGCCCCGAGGGCGGCACCCAGGTCGGATGCTGGCTGGAGGTCTGGCGGGACGCGGCGATCCGCTTCGGCGCACGCTTCCTCGACGACATCGGCGAGGGCGTACGGATGGCCATCAAGGAGCTCGGTACCGGCTTCCTCCAGCACCCGGACAACGCCGCGCTGCGCGAGAAGCTCGACGTCACGGCCTATCACGCGGCGCTGCTCCGCCTCGTCTACCGCATGCTGTTCGTCTTCGTCGCCGAGGACCGCGAGGCTCTGCACCCACCGACGGCGAGCGAGGAGGCCCGCGACCGCTACGCGGACTACTTCTCCACGGCCCGGCTCCGCGCCCAGGCGCGCCGCCGCCACGGCACCTCCCACTCCGACCGCTACCAGGCCCTGCGCATCGTCCTCGACGCCCTCGGCGACCTCGAAGGCCGCCCCGAGCTGGGCCTGCCGGCCCTCGGCGGCCTCTTCGACAAGCTCCCCGCCGATGCTCCGCTCGACAAGCTCTCCCTCTCCAACAAGCACCTCCTCGCCGCAGTCCGCCATCTGTCGGTGGTCCGGGACACCGAGGCGAAGCGCTGGCGCAAGGTCGACTACCGCACGCTGGACGCGGAAGAACTGGGCGCTATCTACGAGTCGCTCCTCTCCTTGGTCCCGCAGCACAGTGCGAGCGAGCGCAAGTTCGAGCTGGTGGACCGGCTGGGCAACGAGCGCAAGAAGACCGGCTCGTACTACACCCCCAGCTCGCTGGTCGAAGTCCTGCTCGACTCGACCCTCGACCCGGTGATAGACGCAGCGCAGGAACGCGGCGAGGACCGGGTGGCTGCGGACGGCCGCCTGCACCCGGTGGAGACGGTGGTCGAAGAGCTCCTCTCCCTCACCGTCTGCGACCCGGCCTGCGGCTCCGGCCACTTCCTGGTCGCCGCCGCCCGTCGGATCGCGAAGCGGGTGGCTTCCGTACGGGAGTCCACCCCCGAACCCTCGGTGGACGGCGTCCGCCACGCCCTGCACGAGGTCGTCGCCCGGTGCCTGTACGGCGTCGACCTGAACCCGATGGCTGTGGAACTGGCCAAGGTCTCCCTGTGGATGGAGGCCCTGGAGCCGGGCAAGGCGCTGGGCTTCCTGGACGGCCACATCAAGCACGGCAACGGCCTGATCGGAGCGACGCCGGCGCTGCTGCGGGGTGGTATCCCGAAGGAGGCGTTCAAGGCAGTCGAGGGCGACGACACGGCGACCGCCGCGCGCTGGCAGAGGGACAACCAGGAACAGCGCGAGGGCATCTACACGCTGGACTCCGAGCTCGAAGAATCGGTGAACGTCACCAACACGGCGTTCGCCACCGAGCTGCGCGCCGTGGTGGAAAAGGCCCCGACCGACGAACTCGCCCAGGTCCGCGCACTGGCTCGTCGCTACCAGGCGTGGGGCGAAAGCAGCGCCTACCGCGACGCCCTGCACACGGCGGACGCGTGGTGCGCGGCCTTCATGTGGGAGAAGACGGATGCTGCGCCGCCGCCGGTGACCCAGCGGGTGTTCCTCGCGCTGCGGGACTCGGAAGGCTCGTCTGACGGCACGGGGGCCCGCCGGGAAACCCACAAGGAGATCTACCGACTGGCGGAGGAATACCGCTTCTTCCACTGGCACCTGGAGTACCCCGACGTCTTTACGGTCCCGGACGACCCTGCGGCGGCGGTGGACGTGGACCCTGTGACGGGGTGGGCGGGCGGCTTTGACTGCGTGCTGGGGAATCCGCCGTGGGACAAGGTCGACTTCGAGGACAAGAAGTACTTCAGCGTGGTCGAGCCGGCACTCGCGGAGGTCGCCGGCACGGCTCGCCGTACGAAAATCACAAAATGGGCGCATGACAATCCTAAGGAAGGTGCCCACTACCACGCGGCGCGGCGCCGGGTAAAGTCTTCGTTCCTGTTTTTGGGTTCATCTGGAGCCTACCCGCAGCTCCGGCGAGGCCTTTCCGTGAAGGGTGTCAATTCGCTCCAGACGGACCAGTTGTTCACCGAGCGGTTCGTCTCCATTACGGCACCCAAGGGCCGCTGCGGGACCGTGGTTCCCACGCAGATCGCCACCGGGGCAGGCGCTCAGTTCCTGTTCCAGGATCTTACGCGGCGGGGCGTGCTGAAACATCTCTATGACTTCGAGAACGGCAGGCGAGAGAAGCTGTTCCCGGCCGTCCACGCCAGCTACCCGTTCGCCCTGATTTCGGTAGCCGGGCGCGACTTGCGTGAGAACGCTTCCCATTTCGCTTTCTCTCTCGGACATCCAGACGAACTCGCTGATGGAAAATCAGTATTCGAGCTGTCGCCCGAGGAGATTGCACTAATCAATCCCAACACAGGGACGCTCCCTGTCTTTAGCACCCGTCGGGACGCCGATCTCACGACCTCAATCCAGCGCCGGATCCCTGTCCTCGTCGACGAGAATCATAAAGACGGCAACCCGTGGAACATCTCTTTCAAAAACCTCTTCAACATGACCGACGATTCGGACCTGTTCCGCAGTCAGCAAGCGCTTGAGGCGGACGGCTGGGAACTTACGGGGAACGAATTCCACAGGAACGGTGAGCGAATGCTACCGTTGTACGAGGCGAAGATGGTCGATTTCTTCAATCCCCGCGCCGCCGATGTGGTAAAAAGCCTGACAGCAGTAAACCGGCAGAACCAGCCCAGCTACCTCACAGAGCTTGAGCTTAGCGATCCGGAACGTTCTCCTCTGCCACTGAATTGGATCGCTGAGACTGGACGCATCCAAACCGTTCGCAACGGAAAAAATGTGTTGATTCCCGGAGTGAACCAACGCTTGGAAGAAAGAGGGTGGCCTCACAGTTGGCTTATCGGCTGGTGCGACGTAACTTCCGCAACCAACGAGCGGACCGCAATCCCCACCTTCCTCCCGCGCGCGGCAGTAGGGCACACCCTTCCGCTGATGTTCACCGACGCCCCCGTCGATCTCACAGCGGCGCTCGTCGCTGCCCAGAGCTCTCTCATTTTTGACTTTGTCTCACGTCAAAAAGTTGGCGGTGTACACATGGCCCTGATGACGTGGAAACAGCTCCCCGTCCCTCACCCCGGCGACCTAGCACAGCACACCGCCTTCGTTACCCCGCGAGCCCTGGAACTCATCTACGCGTCATGGGATATGGAGCCCCTGGCCCTCGACCTCGGCGAGACCGGACCGCCCTTCGCGTGGGATCCAGAGCGCCGCGCACTGATCCGCGCCGAGCTCGACGCCTACTTCTTCCACCTCTACGGCGTCTCCCGCGAAGACACCGACTACATCCTGGAGTCCTTCCAGACCGAGAACGGCGGCCTCAAGAACAACGAGATCGCCCGCTTCGGCGAATACCGCACCAAGCACCTCGTCCTCGCCGAGTACGACCGCATGGCAGCCGCAGGCCTGGGCATGGAGAACCCCCTCGTGGACGGCGAGAACTACACGTCCACCCTTACCCCGCCGCCGGGCCACGGCCCGCGCCATCCGGCTCGACCCGAGGCCGGCTGACATACCGTCGTCGCGCGGCTGAGCGCAGGCTCAGCCGTGCGCGGCGTACCTCACGAACTGCGCCCAGCCCTCGCGGCCAACGGCGAAGTGCGGGCGCTCCACGTCCTTGGAGTCCCGCACGCAGACAGCCTGCTCCATCGTGGCAACCTCGACGCAGTTGTCTCCCGATGTTCCGCTGTAGCTGGACTTGAACCAGCCCAGTTCGGTGTCCCTCATAGCGCTCCCCTGATCCGCTCCAGCAGGCCCACGGAATTCAGTGGGTTGAGGGCCTGTGAGCGGAGTGTCGCATACCGTCGGTGCAACACGGCTGCCAGTTTTGGGTCGGCGATCAATCGACCGCTCTCCTGCCCTTCGGAGTAGGCAAGCCGCCTTCCATCAGGCCGCTCCAACAGGGCCAGCGGACCATCCAAGCCAGCGTGGGCCTCACTATTAGTCGGCATGATCTGGATCTCCACATTGCGTAGCAGTGCGAAGGTCAGCATGTGGTCCAGCTGGTCTCGTGTGACCTCAGCACCACCGAGACGCCGCCGTACGACGTGCTCATCGATGATGAAGCTGAACATGGTGTTGGGCCGCTTCCTGATGAGCGTCTGCCGCTGCATCCGGGCCGCCACCTGGGCTTCCATCTGGCCATCCGACAGGGGCGGAAGGCGGCTTGCGAAGGCCGCCCGCGCATACCCCTCCGACTGCAACAACCCCGGCACCAGCCGGCACTCATAGGTACTCAGACTCACCGCCACCCGCTCCAGCCGCGCCCACCGCCGGAACCACGCCGCCAGCCCCGGCTCTCCCCGCGTCAGGTGCCGGGCCGCATTCCGTAGCGCGCCCGTATTGCCCAGCGCCGCTTCCGCCCGTTCCACAAACTCCTCGTCCGGCATCCGCCGCCCCAGCTCCACCGACTCCACCGTGTGCTTCGAGAACCGCACCAGGAGCGCGAACTCCGCCCGGCTCAGGCCCGCGTGCTCGCGCAGGGCCTGGACGACCGCCCCGAAGGTCCGGAGACTGTCCGAGGGGTCCGGTTCCCGTTCCCCGTCGCCCGCCGCAGCCGCCTCGATGTCGTCGATCGCCATCCGCCGCACCCTCCAGATCCCACGCCCCGCACACCCCACAGCAACCTCACCAAGCGTGACGCAGCAGCCACGTACTGTCCATCCATGGAGCCCGTACGCTCACGCCGCGTACGGGGTGCATCACTGGTGAACCCGCCCGCGCACCCGCCAACGTGGCAGCCATGCACCCCTCACGGCCGCAACCCACCATCACCCAGCGTGGGTTCACTCAGCTCCTGTCCTCCACCCGCCGCGGCGCCCGCCTCGCCCGGCTGCTCGCGACCGCCGAGCTCCAGGACTGGGACCTTCCGCCCCACGTCACGGAACGCGCCACGCAGATCACCGCCGAACTCACCGCGAACGCAGTCCTCCACGGACACGTCCGCGGCCGCTCCTTCCGACTCACCCTCACCCTTGACCCCAGCACCGGCCCGCTCCGCATCGAGGTCACCGACGCACGCGGCGACCACCCGCCCACACTCCGGCACACCCCCGATGAGCCGACCGGCCGAGGCCTGCTCCTGGTCGCAGCGCTCGCCGACCGCTGGGGCTGCGAGCCGTACCCACCCGGCGGCAAAACGGTGTGGGCCGAGGTCTCCCCCGGCCCACACCGCCACGGACCGGTCATCGACCAGGCCCCCGGACCGCATTAGACGTACCAGTCGTCATCCTCGCCGAAGGCCGGACGGCCGATGTCCGCGTACCGCCCGTCTGCGATTCCCTGCCGGTAACCCGTGCCCTTGGACTTGGTCGGGCTGAGCTTCTTCAGCTTGGGATAGCGGGCTGCAAGCGTTGCCTCGACCACGTTCGTCCGGTCCGCAAGCACCAGGGCCACGCTGCGGCCATCCGCCTCGTGCCCGGCGCCCGGTTCGCTGTCCTGCTCAGCGGCCGTGCTGGCGGCCTGCTGGGCCGTGTTCACCCGCACGAAGACCTCACGGATGAATCCGAGCATCCAGGACCGCTTGTACGCGCGTGCGTCTTCGCCCGCCGGACGGTACCGGCGGTCGGCCTGGTCCGCCCCCGCGAGCATCTGGAGGCGCAAACTCGCGAAGAGCATCTCCGCCGCCTGGACATCGGCCTCGTAGCCGAACAGATGCACACGATGGTTGCCGGTCTTGTCGCTGAGGTGCACCGTCCGACAGCGCATGGCATGGCCGATCCCGCTAAGCAGTCGAGACACCTCTTTGACGTACGGAGGGTGCAGGCCGACGACCCGGTCGACCGGCCGAACCTTTTCGCCCGCGTCGTCGAGCATCGCCCGCTCGATGCCGTACTTGGCCATGAGCTCAGTGGCCTTGTCCAGGTAGGTACGGGCTTCCTCCTCCCCCGCCCCCGAACTCTCCGCCTTGCGCAAAAGCGCCCTGACCTTGCCGAGCAGCGCCTCCGGCAGCCCGTCGCGCGGGGGCCTCGGCCCGGGAACCCCGGCGCCACGCTCCGGCGACGGACGGTCTTCGGGACTCCCGGGCGCACCCTCAGGGCTCTCCTCCCGGCTGCCGCCCTCCTCTTGGGCGATAGCGTCGGCGAGATCCTCCGGATCGGGAACCAGGCCCGCCAGGACTCCGAGCGCCCAACGGCGCCAGGCGCCGGTATCCCCGGCGTCGATGGAAGCGCGGACCGAGCGCAGCCGCTGATAACCGCCATCGGGCTTCTGAATCAGGAACTCAAGCCGCGCATGGCCGAGCTGCGCCAGTGCAAGCACCTCGCAGGCATCGACGGCACTGTCCTCGGCATAGTGGATTTCGATTCCGGGCTTCGGATACCAGTCCTCCTCTTCGCCCCACGCGTCATCGAAGAGGCTGGCCTGCTTGGCCGGCCATTCCGTGCCTGTCCTGACGCGGACAACGGATTCCGAGGGTTGCCCGGAGTAGGCGATCGCCGCCGCCCGCTCCTCCCTGGAGGTGACGACGTGATACCAGACCGGGACCGAGCCACGCATGCCGTGCCAGGTCAGCTCACCGCGGGAGCCATGGTCCCGTGCCTGTTCCGCTACGTCCGGGCTCAGGCTGTCGTCGTCCCAGAGTTCTTTCCCGGACCGTTCCCCGGCTTCGAGGTACGCACTCAGATAGTCGGCCGCGGAACGTCGCGCACCTGTCGCACTCTCGGTGAACACGGCACGCTCGCACTCCGAGAGCGCGTCGATCACCGGCTGGATCACGAGGGACGAGTACCGCTCGACCACCTCGGCGAACTCCGCGAGGAAGCCCAGGGTCGCTTCGGAAGCCGAGGCCTGTTGCTCCTTGCACCAGGCGTCGAGCCGATCGGCGGAGGCCTGCTGCTCGGCCAGCCACTCCAGGTGCCCGGCGCCCTGGAGGTGCTCCTCGCGAAGCAGCACGGCGTCCTGGGCCGCACCGGAGGTGTCGGACTGCTCAAGGACCGCTTGTGCCAGGAGCCTCAGGGGTTCGGCCTCCTGGGCGAAGAACTCGCCGGTCGTGACCAGCAGCCGATCGTGGCGGCGGGGTGCCCAGGCGGGGTGGTCGATGAAGCCGACCCCCGGGATGTCCGCCGACCAGCGTGCCCGCCATTCCGTCAGATCCCGGTCCGGACTACCGGCACCCGTCTGGCGGCGCCACCACCAGAGCAGCATCTCTTCCCAGCCCTCGGCGTTCCAGGACCAGAACGCCGGCTCGCCCTGCGCGGAGAGAGCAGATCTGAACTCCCGCACCGCTGATTCCAGGCCGTGGAGATGCCCGCCGGGAATCAGCCGCTCCAGCCAGCGGACCGAATCGGCCACGGACTGCGTCCTGGCCTCGTCCGCCGCTAACCGTGCGGCAGTCACCGCCGCGGCCAGGCGCTGGTCACCCAGATCCGCGGGCAGCAGTTTGTACAGATCGGGCCCGGCGTCCTCCAGCACGGCCGCCAGGTCCTCGACCCTGCCCCTCAGCCAGTCCGCGCGTGCCCACCGGAATTCCTGCTCGGGCGTCCCACCGGTTCCGCCGTCCGTCATGTCGTCCCCTCCTCGCTCACGCGGACATCCTAAGAAGCTTCATGATCTCCACACGAGGGACTTCCTGTCAGTGGCTCCCCGTAGGCTGATCAAAAGACCTCACCACACGCGCCGGGGGACATTTCATGGCCGACAAGTATCCGGAATTCCGGCTGCGCTTGCCCAACGGCGGGCCTGTGGCCCTCGGGCGGCAGTTGGACGAGATGGGCACCAACGGCAGCCGCAAATTCAGCGTCGGCCCGGGACAGCCCGTCCGTCTCGGTGTCGTACCGTCGTTCGCCCGGCAGCTGCCTTCCGCACATCGTCTGCGCGAGGCGCTCATCGCCGACGGCCGGATCAAGCAGTCGCCCCGGTGGCCCGACCACTTGGAAACGGCCGGCGAGATCACTTTCAACTCCCCTTCCGAGGCGTCGGCCGTACTCACCGGCAGCAGTACGAACGGATGGCTGGCCTGGAAGACCGCGGAGGGCCGGCCGCTCGGCGACTACATGCAGGGTGCCTCGTGGGGCCCGAACCGCGCCTGGCTCGTCCGCGGATCGAACGTGACCGGACTCGACCTGGTGCAGCGGATGTGGCTGCCCGAGGGCCGGGTTTCCCTCTCGGGATCCCGACTCAGGCAGGGTCTGGAGCAGGGCATCAGCAAAGAGCAGGTGCGCACCATGGTCGAGGAGGACTACGAGTCCACGGCCACCTACAGCCAGAAACAGCAGCTGGTCGATGACGTACACGCCTTCCTGTCCCGGATGAAGGCGGGCGACACCGTCTGCACGATCTCGGGCGGCCGGCTGTACGTCGGGCAGATCACCGGCGACGTCGAGCAGACGGAGTCCGCGGACCGGCGGACCAACCTGCGCCGCCCGGCGGCCTGGCAGGAGACCGGGCATCCCTACGACGAGCTGCCCGAGGAGCTGCAGCAGAAGCTGTCCATCCAGCACGATGTCGTGGAGCTGACCGCCGTGCAGTCCGTCATCGACGGGCTCGGCCTCACGAACGAGGAACTGGCCGAGGAGGCCGAGGCCATAGAGCGGGATCCCAGCATGGAGATTCCGGCCATCGCCGTCCGGCGAGAGTTGGAACTGCCCGAACCGACGGACGAGCTGGCTGCCGAGCTCCTCGTCCACAAGACGGAATGGCTGCGCGAGGTTCGCGATCTCCTGTGGGACGAGCGCCAGTTGGTGCTGTACGGCCCGCCCGGCACGGGCAAGACGTATCTCGCCCTCCAGCTCGCGGAGTTCTTCGGCGGCGGGCCCGAGCAGGTGAAGCTGGTCCAGTTCCATCCCTCCTACGCCTACGAGGACTTCTTCGAGGGGTTCCGGCCGCAGGAGGACCCCGAGACCCGGGAGGTCGCCTTCCGGCTGACCGCCGGCCCGCTGCGCGAACTGGCCGACCTCGCCTCACGCGAAGGCAACCGGCACGTGCCGCACTTCCTGATCATCGACGAGATCAACCGCGCCAATCTCGCCAAGGTCTTTGGCGAGCTGTACTTCCTCCTCGAATACCGGAACAAGTCGGTCCGCCTGACCTACTCCGGCGACGACTTCGCACTGCCGCCGAACCTGTTCGTGATCGGCACCATGAACACGGCCGACCGGTCGATCGCGCTGGTGGACGCGGCGATGCGGCGCAGGTTCGCCTTCGTCGAGCTGTCCCCCCGGACCCAGCCGACCAGCGGGCTGCTGCGACGATGGCTCACCTCGCAGGGCAAGGACAGCGAGCCCGCGGCCCTGCTGGACGCACTGAACTCCCGTATCGAGGATCCCGACTTCAGGATCGGCCCCTCGTACCTGATGAAGAAGGGTGTTTACCGGGACGGCGGCCTGGAGCGGACCTGGCGGACGAAGATCCTTCCGCTGCTGGAGGAACACCACTACGGCGAGGGCATGGACATCGAGAAGCGGTACGGGATCGCGGCGCTGCGGGCTTCCCTTCCGGTTCCGCTACCGGAACCGTCGGCGTGAGCCGGACCATAGAGCTGGTCGAGCACGCCCCCGCGACCGGGCACGCCCTGCCGGACGACATGGGCCGGGCCCTCGCGGCCTCCCGGGTCGTGGAGGCCGCACCGGACCCGTACACCCCGGGACACTGGCTGCTGCGCGCCGGCAGCAAGGTGGGCGCGGTGGCCGTCACGGTGCCCGGAGGCGACTCGATCATTCTCCGTGTCACACCGAAGGTGGCCATCCCCCGGCTCTTCTTCCTGTTGGGCTACAGCCTCCATCCGGCGGGCAACTGGCGGGACGGGCAGGTCGAGGTGGCGGAGCACCGCGACCTGCTGCCGGCGCTGGCCCACGCGGTGGAGCGGCAGATCGACCGGGCACTGCGGCAGGGGCTGCTGCAGGGGTACCGGACAACCGAGGAGAGTTCGCTCGTCGTACGCGGCCGGATGCGCGAGGCCGAGCAGATACGGCGCCGCTTCGGTGCGGCGCTGCCCGTCGAAGTCGTGTACGACGAGTTCACCACCGACATCGCGGAGAACCGCATCCTGCGCGCGGCCGTGGAGCGGCTGCTGCGGCTGCCCGCCGTGCCGCACGAGGTACGCCGAAGGCTGCAACACCAGCGCCGCCGTCTCGCCGATGTCACCCCCCTCGTACGGGGCCACCTGGTGCCGGCCTGGTTCCCGAACCGGCTGAACTCCCGCTACCACCCGGCGCTCAGGCTGGCCCGGGTCGTGCTGGACGGCTCGTCCGCGGAGCACACCGCGGGATCCCTGCACGTGGACGGCTTCCTGTTCGACATGAACAGGCTGTTCGAGGACTTCGTGACGGTCGCGATGCGCGAGGCCCTGAAGGGCAGCGGGCTGACCGGACGCCTCCAGGACCCCCATCACCTCGATGAGGCCGCCGCGATCCGCATGCGTCCCGACTTCGTGGCCTACGGACCGGACGGCGTCCCCATGGCGGTCGCCGACGCCAAGTACAAGGCGCAGAAACGGGACGGCTATCCGGATGCGGATCTCTACCAGATGCTGGCCTATTGCACCGCGCTCGGACTGCCCGAGGGGCACCTCGTCTACGCCAAGGGCAATGCCCCGCATGCCGCCCACCGTGTCCGCCACGCCGGGACCGTCATCCACCAGCACGCTCTGGACCTCGACCAGGATCCCGCCGGCCTGCTCGCAGACGTGGCGGCGGTTACCCGACAGATGGGCGCCGTCCCCGTCGCCCTATGATCGATCTCGAAGTGTCCGTCCAGGGTGGGGAGTACACGTCGTGCCGCAGCTCGCGTTCGCCGGCAGTTTCTGGGAGAGCTTCGAGGTCCTGGAGAAGCCGGTCCGGGCCGGGGTACGCAAGGCGATGACGAAGTTCCAGCAACTGACGGTCGCGGAGCTCTACGCCGACAAGGGCCTCCACCTCGAATCCGTGGACAAGGCCCGTGACCGCCGGATGCGCACCATCCGCATCAACGACTTCTGGCGCGGTGTCGTCCTCGCGCCCGATGACGGCAGCGAGGTGTTCCTGCTCGTCAACGTGGTTCCGCACGACGACGCCTACACCTGGGCCGCCAAGCGGCTCTACACGACGAACACCGCGACCCGTGGCCTCGAGGTGCGCAACGTCGTCGCCATCGAGCAGCTGACGCCGGCGCTGGAGAAGGCCTCCGCCGACGCGCCTTCCCTGCTGTTCGCGCGGTACTCGGACACCGTCCTGCGTGCTCTGGGGATCGACGAGCAGGTATTGCGAGCCGTACGCACCATCACCGGCAAGCCACAGCTGGAGGCCTTCGGAACGCTGCTGCCGGAGGACCAGTTCGAGGCCCTGCAGTACCTGGCCGAAGGGTTCACCCCGGACGAGGTGTACCGGGACGTCGTCGCCGTGCGCCGCCCCTCGGACGCCGGCCCCGACCCGGACGAGTCCCTCGCCGTCGTCATCGCGAACACCACGAGCCGCATCACTCTGGTCACCGGCCCTGACGAACTGGCCGACGTCCTGGAGAAGCCGTTCGCGGCCTGGCGGGTGTTCCTGCACCCGTCGCAGCGCCGCCTCGCCTACCGGATGTCGTACAGCGGCCCGGTTCAGGTCACCGGCGGCCCGGGGACCGGCAAGACGGTGGTGGCGCTGCACCGCGTGAAACACCTGCTGTCCCGCTCGCCCGGCACCCGTGTCCTGCTGACCACCTACACCAACGCGTTGGCCGCCTCGCTGCGCGAAAGCCTGTCCCTGCTGCTGAACGGTGACGAGGCGCTGCTCGCCCGCGTCGACGTGACCACGGTCAACTCGTACGCCCACCGCGTCGTCGGCGACCTCGCCGGTACGGCGGCCTCCCCCCTCGGCGACCGGGAGGAGCTGGCGCTGTGGCAGCGGGCCGCCAAGAAGTGCGGCGTTCCCTGGACGGAGCAGTTCCTCTCGCAGGAGTACCGGCACGTGGTCCTGGCGCAGGGCATCCACGGCCTGGCCGACTATCTCGCCGCGTCTCGCAAGGGGCGCGGCCGCGCCCTGTCCACGGCCCAGCGGGAGCGACTGTGGCCCGCGATCGAACTGTTCGAATCGCTGCTGCGGGAATCGTCGAAGTCCACCCACCTCCAAGTGTGCGCGCGTGCCGCCCGCCTCCTGACGGAAGCCGGCCCCGGGTACGACCATGTCGTGGTCGACGAGGCACAGGACCTCCACCCAGCTCAGTGGCGGGTGCTGCGCGCCGCGGCCCGGGCGGGGAGCGACGACCTGTTCCTCACCGGCGACCCGCACCAGCGGATCTACGACTCGAAGGTCTCCCTCGGTTCGCTGGGAATCTCGGTGACCGGGCGCGCCAGCCGTCTGCGCATCAACTACCGCAGCACGGAGGAGATCCTGACCTGGTCGACGGGCATCCTGGCGCAGGTCCCGGTCGGCGATCTCGGCGGAGAGGGCACGGACAGCCTGACCGGCTACCACTCCCTGCTGCGCGGCCACAGGCCGAGTGTGCAGGGCCACCCGACTGAACAGGCCGAGGTTTCGGCTCTCGTCGATCAGGTGAAGGAGTGGATCGCGCAGGGCGTACGCCCCTCGGAGATCGGGGTCTGCACCCGCTTCAACATTCTCCTCGACAAGGCGTACGACAGACTGCTCTCGGCCGGAATCCCGGTGGTTCGGGTCCGGGGCAACCCGGACCCGAACGCCGACGGCGTGCGGTTGGCCACCATGCACTCCATGAAGGGCCTGGAGTTCCGGTGCGTGGCCGTCCTCGGGGTGACGGCAAGCGCCCTGCCCTTTGGCCGCGAGGTCACACCGGCCGAGGTGGACGCCCTCCAGCACGACTCCGACCTGCTGCGTGAGCGCTGCCTGCTGTTCGTCGCGTGCACCCGGGCACGCGAGGCCCTGCAGGTGTCCTGGAGCGGGCGGCCGAGTCCCTTCGTTCCCGAGACCTCCGACCGCTGAGCACTCACCTGGCGCAGCAGGATCAGGCCGCATCCTCCGGCGGCGGTGCGAGAGCACCGTTGCCGAGGCCGTCGCGGGCGAGGTCGGCCGCCAGCCGACTCAACTCCGCCACCGCCCGCAACCGCTCCTCGAACTCCTGAAGCGCTCTGAAGGCCTTTCCGTAGCGGTGCTGTTCCTCGATGTCCAGTTGTGGAATACGAGCCCCCCGGCCGTCCGCTCGGTACGTCCCGCTGGCGCTGGTGGAACGGCGGACGTTCACCGCACTGCGCAGAAACCCGCGCAGGTAGTCGGTGTCCAGCTGCTCGCTGGCCGATACCGGCTCTGCGTTCGTGTACTCGACGAGCCCTGCTCTGGCCAGCTCGGCCACGCTCACCATCGGCCCGTCCAGGGATCCGGCCCCCTGGCCGGGGGTGAGATCGGGCAGTAGCGTGCTCAGCAGGCCCATCTGAACCTCCAGTTGCTCGCGGAGCGCCGCGTACTCGGCCGAGTAGTCGCGGCGCGATGCCACGGTGTAGCGCCCCGGGGTGAGGTCGACGGTGTCGTCCAGCAACTCGATCAACGGCACATCGGCGACCTGAGCCGGTTCGGGTTCCAGGGACCCGTCCGTGCCGTTACCGGAGAGGTCGATCATCCGGACCGTGGAGGCCACGTCCTGGGGCGTGCGGGGGCGAGTGAGCTGCCACAGGTGGACGGGCAGGGCGTGCGAGGAGGCGACTCCGGCCGGCAGGGCCACGATCTGGGTGAGGAGGCCGCGCCGGATCAGTTCCGCCCGGATACGACGGCCCGCTTTTCGGTAGGCGACGGAGGCCGGCATGACCATGAGGACGCGCCCGCCGGGTCGCGTGTGCGCATAGGCGTGCTGCAGCCAGGCCAGTTCCCCTTCGGCCCTAGGCGGCGTGCCCATCTCCCACCGAGCATCGAGGAGCAGCATCTCGCGGCCCCAATCGGTGACGCCCACCGGGGGATCGCACACGACGAGGTCAGCCTTGAGCTTCGGCCATCGGTCGGCGCGCAACGAGTCACCGTCGACGGCAGTGACGTCCGTGCGGCCGTCCAGTTCGGCACGGAGCTGCGCCAGGGTCGCGCTGTGGGGATCAATGTCCTGACCGATCCGTGGCAGCCCCTGGGAGGGCCCTACGGCAAGCAGCAGAGTGCCGATGCCGCAAGCAGGGTCGAACACCGTGGAACCCGTCTCGAGAGGCCCGGCGAAGTGGCATACGGCTCGAATGATCCGCTCCGAGGTGACCTGATCCGAACCGGATCGGCGTGTGGAGTCGACGAAACGGCCCACAAGGCCGGCCATCACCTCGCTTGCAGAGTCCGCGGCGACGAGGGGATCCACCAGCTGTACGATCTCGCGCGCGAGCAAACCCGACGACTTGCCACCCGCGACATGGCGCGCGATGTCCGCGAGGCCCGTGACCATCTCTTCCCCGTAGGCGGACCGAAGGGCCTGCCAGAGCCTGACCTCACCTGTGACGCCCTGCCCCTTGTGCTGCTTTTCCAGCCACGCCTGCACTTCTACGAGTGCATACAAGGGGCTGCCTCTCCCCCCGCCGACCGGCCGGGGAAAGTCCTCGTAACGCCGTCGCCAGTTGGACACGGCAGCCCGCGTGACGCCCGCCAGGCTGGCGATTTCAGACCCTGATACCAAAGATGCTGATGGTGCGGTGCCCCTGTCTGCCATAGGGCCACGGTACCGCCGCTACACAGCCACAGGGGACATGACTGCGTTGACGTCGTACACATCGCCGACCATCGTGTGCATCGACGCGGCCTGGCCGTGAGCACACACGGGAAGAGCACCAACAGCACGAAGGGCTGGGTGCCTCTGGAGGCACCCAGGGCACTCAGTCCTCCGAGCGGCTGGGCGGGAAACAGTCGGGCTACCCATCAAACCCGAGAACCTCAGGTCAGGCGTCCTTCGCCACCCGCTCCAGGATCGCCACGCACTCCACGTGGTGCGTCATCGGGATAAGATCCATCAAAAACATGTGAAAGAAAAGCGCAGGTCAGCGGCCTGTGCGGCGCAAATTGGACAGGCTGACGGTGTGCGTTACGTGCAGAGTGGGCGGTATGTGCAGCATGCTGACGCTGCTTACCTGCCTCGGGTCCGGGTGGACAGGGGCCCCATGCCGCCCAGGAGCCGGTCAGGCGCGAAGGGGCACCGCGGGCTCCGCCGGGCGGTCCGGATAACACCACGCCTAGGGCTGAGGGTCCTACGCCCGCCCCGGCGCTCACGCCGAGACAGCACACCCGTCTCTCCGCGTGGAGCAGCCCCGCCGATCCGGCAAGGGCCGGGATCTGGTCCGCCGGCAATTCCGGGAGGCGACTACTCCCAGTCCCGGCCAGGTCAGATGCCTGGAGCGCCGATGCGAGCGCGCCGCGCGCCCTGCGCGACCGACTCCCGGGAGCGCCGCCACTGCAGGTACTGCGTACCGCGGGGCCCCGGTCTCGGGCATGCTGGTAGGCATGAGCAGCAGGTACGCACAGCTCCGGCCGTACACCCTGCCGGACTCGCTCGGGGAGCTGAGCGGGCCGGCGGACGGCCTTGTGGTCCTGCCCCGGCACCTGGACTGGGGCCCGCATTACGAATACGACCTGTCCGACGACGCCGACGTGCTACTGATGTACGAGCGGGTGATCCGTGAGGCGCAGACGCCGGGGGACCTGCACGCACACCTCGACATCGCTGTACTGCGTACCCACTGGCGGGCGCTATTCCTGCCCGGCCCGGCGAGAGCCGCCTGGGAGGCTCGCTTCCCTGAGCTCGCCAGCACGTCGGCGGCGGCCGCGTAGTGGAGGATCTGTACCACCGGCTGATCCGTATCGGCCTGGACGCGCTCGCCGAGGATTTCGGCTACCGGCTAGCCGGCGGGTACGCCGTCCAGGCCCATCGCCTGGTCAGCCGTGTCAGCGACGACGTCGACCTGTTCACCCCGATCGGGCGGGCCGAAGGCGAGCTGCCGCAGGCGATCGCCCGCCTCGTCGAGGCGTACCAGGCGGCCGGGTACGTGGTCCAGGTGACCCAGCAGGCGCAGGTATACGCCCGTCTGCACGTCACCGACCCCGCCTCCGGCGCCCAGTCCAAGGTCGAACTGGTAGGCGACCTTCTGCACCATCCGCCCGTCGAGTCGGACCTCGGCCCGGTCCTCCACCTCGACGACCTGGCCGCCGCCAAGACCGGCGCCCTGTTCGGCCGCGCCGAGGTCCGGGACGCCATCGACGTCAAGGCACTCCTCGACGCCGGGTACACCCGCGCCCGGCTTCTCGAACTCGCCGCGCAGAACGAGGCCGAGCCCAACCTCGACGAGTACGTCTCAGCCCTCGCCCGTGTCGGGAACCACACCGACAGGCAGTTCGCCGCCTACGGCCTCGACTCCAAGGCTGCGCATGCCATCCGCGAGGAATTCACCGACTGGCACCGCGAACTCATCCGCCTCACGCATGCCGAAGCCAGCAGCACCAACCCGGCCCAGGCCGAGTCGCCAGTGGAACAGCCGGGGAAATCGATCAGCGGCCCGCTGCCTCCCTCACCGCCTCCCCCAGGCCCGGGGTCCGGCAGGCTGCGCTAGGTGTTCTACCCACGGAGGTCAGGAGGTGTGACCGACGACGGCTGGGCGTTGCGACGGCTACCGCAGTTCGGCGCCGCATCCCGTACGCGAATCGGTCAATCATCAGATCCCTCCCACGCGCCCCGCCCGGGGCGCCCTCTTCCCTCTATTGTCCGTGCGGTCCGCGCAGACGGCACCGTGGTGATCACCGGCGCGAGGGGAACCTAGCGAGCTGACGAGACACCGTCAGAACCCTTGTTCCAAAAGGCTGTTCGACTGGCTCGATCTCGCGAGGCCCTGCGCGACTTGTGAGATCCAGCCCCGCAGGATGGCGTGTCAGCCCTGGGGCCGGGATCGGTCCGGGTGGGGGATCAGGGTGGTCTCGAAGGTGCCGTCGGCGATCTGGCGGGCCAGTTGCGCCAGCTGGAGGTGATGGGCGCGTGCGTAGGAGCGGAACGCGGCGAACGCCTCGTCGACGGTGACCTGCCAGCGTTCCGCCAGGATGCCCTTGACCTGTTCCAGCACGATGCGGCTGGTCAGGGCGTGCTGGAGTTGGACGCGCTCGACCTCGCTGTGGGCGACGGTGCGCTGCTGCAGGATGGCGATGGTCGCCACGTCCGCCAGTGCTTGGGCGAGGGCGATGTCCTGGGCGCTGAGCGGGTCGGGGTCGGTCTGGAACAGGCCCATCACTCCGATGACCCGGCCGCGCAGCCGGAGCGGGATCGCGTTGGCGGTTACGAACCCGGTCTCGGCGGCGCGTGGGGCGAACTGCGGCCAGCCCGATGTCGTCTGGGGGTCGGTCAGGTTGATGTTGGTGCGTGGCTCGCCGCTCTTGTAGCAGTCCACGCAGGGGCCCTGGTCGTGCTGGGTGGCGAAGAGTTCCAGCAGCCGGGTGTGTTCGTCGGAGGCTGCCATGGTCTGCAGGACCTCGTGCTGGTCGGCCAGCATGATGCCGACGGCGGCCACGTCCAGCAGTTCCATGCAGCGCACGGAGAGCTGCTGGAGGAAGTCGATGAGGTCGAAGTCGTCGGTCAGGGAGTCTGCGACTTCCACGAAGACCTGGGTCACGCGTTGTTCTCGGGTCACGGTGATCAGTCCTTGTCTACGGCGGTCGGGGGCGTGCCGTTGCCAGTGCCGTTGTGGTCCAGGCGAAGCCGCCGATCCACCACGTCCTTGGAGATGTCGGTGATGGAACGTCCGCTGCTGTAAGCATGCGCGCGCAGTCGTAGGAGAGCTTGGGGCAGGGGCAGGGCGAGTTGGACGCTGAGCATGCCGGTGGCCTGGTGGACCACCGCGTGCTGCAAGGCGTGCGGAGAGTCCACCGGCGCGGGGGTGCCCAGAGGTGATTCACCGCCCAGGCAACGGGCGGTCAGGGCAGCGGCCAGCGTGAGCGCATCGTCGGTCTGCTGGCCGGTCAGTGGACCCGGCGTTCGGCGCACCGCCGTCAGGACGCCGACGCGGATCGCGCCGATGCCCATCGGGAAGCAGAACACCGCGCGGGCGTCCAGGTCGGGGGCCTCCATGGACAGTGCCGGCCAGCGGGCGTGTCTGACCCGGGCCAGATCGGGTACCCACACCATCGCGCCGGTACGGACCGCCTCTGGTCCCGGCCCCTCGCCGAGGGTCAGTTGCAGGTCCTCGAAGCGGCGCGTGGTGAGGTCCGAGCACCACATGAGCTCGGTCAGGCCGGCTGCGGCGACCAGGGAGACCGCGAGACCGTCCACGCCCAGGGCCCGGGCGCCGGCCAGGGTGGCGTCGCCGACTCCCTCGGACCGGTCGTCGAGTTGCAGCGTGCGCAGGACCGAGGCCATGCGGTCACTGATCATCCGTCATCACCGCTCGCCCTGCGACAGAGCCGGGCGGGCCCGCTGTGGCCGGTCCTGGTCATGAGGCCAGCAGCCTGGGGCACACCACAGCCGGGACCCAGGCGCCGACTTCGGGCGCGCGGGGTAGCCGGTGGAGAAGGAAACCGGTGCCGGTCAGTGCCAGGAGCCGGATCAGCATCGGGCGCGGGTGATGCAGGCACAGCGACCCCTTGGCCGTAGCGGTGCACGCGGCGACGGCCAGGAAGGCGTTGAGGCCGCTGACATCGCAGAAAGCAAGCGCGCTCACATCGATGTCGATGGTCCGTACCCCCTCGCGCAGGCAGTCATCGACCATCGCCCGCAGCTGGCCCACGGTATCCAGATCAAGCTCACCCGCAAGGGTGATCGTCGTTCCGTCGCCTCGGTCGTGCCGGTGGAGGTTCAAGCTCTGCAGAACAGGCATAGCGCCTCGGTTCTTGGGACCACATGGTGCGGCGCCGGGCGGGCCGGTCTTCTCGGCCCCGTCTTACGCGCTTCTCCTGTGGTCGGATGCCCGGACAGGTCAGGCGGGCGATCGGCTTGGCGACCTGGACTCCAGGACCACCAACTCGACACGTTTCGCCTCAAAAAGACAGCGCCTGAGGTGAACCGGGGGACCCTCTGTACCCCGCAGGCACCTGCACGACAAGCGCGCTATCCACGTCAGGGACCGGGACGTCCATCGCAGCATAGCCCCCGCTCCTGCCCCGGGATATCCCGCAAGTCACCAGGCGGCGTCCGCCTCTCACATCGGCCGCATGAACAACGCAAGGCGAGCACCACTCACCTGGTCAGACAGACCGCCTGGGTTCGACAGCGGCCGGCCGCTCCTCGCACTCCAGAGGATCGACACAGGCGTGCTCCGGATAGTCGCAGGCGTCAAGCCGGGGGTTCCCGTGCAAGCCCGGAGGGCGGTCGAAGCGGTAGGCGGTGCCGTCAAAACACTCCCAGAACTTGGTGTAGTCCGGGTCCGGGTAGAACTGCCTGCCCTCCTGCGGGCACGGCCCGACGACGGGTACGGAATCGTCCGCGGCGGCCGAAGCGACGCCGGGACCGGCGAGCGCCAGGGCGAGGATGGAGAGCATGAGAGTGATCTTCTTCATGACCCGATCAACGCAGAGACCAGGGCCGGGTGCGGGCCCATGCCCGGGACTGGCCGTCCAGCGCCCAGACCGCCGACGGCGCGTCGACTCGTGCTCGTGTCACGCGGAACGTCGGCCAATCCGGCCTCCCCCGGCCCGTTGTCACAGGTCGAGGTCGAGGAGGGCCTTCTCGACGATTTCTGTGAGCGCCGGGTGGATCCAGTACGGGGACCTGGCGAGGGTGGGCGCGTCGATGCCCAGGGTCATCGCCAGGACGAGGGGCTGGATGAGGGTGGCGGCCTGCGGTCCAATGAGGTGTGCGCCGAGCAGGCGGCCGGTGCCGCGTTCGGCGAGCACCTTGCAGAAGCCGGTGGTGTCCTCCATCGCCCAGCCGTAGGCGATGTCCGCGTACCGGGCCTCGCCCACCAGCGGGTCCAGGCCCCGGTCGCGGCAGTCCTGCTCGGTGGCGCCGACCGAGGCGATCTGGGGGCGGGTGAAGACGGCCGCGGGGACCAGGTCGTGGTCGGCCGCGATCAGATCGTCCGGGTGGCGGAGGTTGTGGGCGATGACCTGCGCCTCGCGGTTGGCCACGTGCTTGAGCGGTACCGGTGTGCAGATGTCGCCGAGCGCGAAGACGCCCTCCACCGTGGTGCGTTGGTACGCGTCGACGACGATGCGATCGTCGTCGTGGGTGGCGACGCCCGCGGCGTCGAGGTTGAGCCGGTCGCTGTTGGGCACCCGGCCCGTGGCGACCAGCAGCATGTCCGCCTCGACCGTCGAAGCGTCGTCGAGGGTCAGCCGCAGGGCTCCCGGACGGCCCCCGACGGCGGTGACCTCCCGGCCGAGTCTGAGGTCGTAGCGGGAACGGGCCAGCTCGGTGAACCGCTCGGCGACCGTCTCGTCCTGGGGGCCGAGCAGCCGTTCCTCCTTCTCCACGATGACCACGGAGCTGCCGGCCGCCGCGAACACCTCCGCGAGCTCGGCCGCGATGTAGCCGCCGCCGAGGACGGCCAACCGGCGGGGCGCCGTGTCGATCCGCATGACGGTGTCGGACGTCTCGTACGGCAGTCCCGACTCCGCGACGGGCGGGGGCACCGAGGGGCGGCCGCCGGCTGCGATGACGATCTGCCGGGCGCTGATGTCGACGGCACCGTCCGCGAGGTCGATCCGCAGCTCCCGCGGGCCCGTGAAACGCGCCCTTCCCTCGTACACAGTGACGAAGTCGGACTCCTGACGGCCCCGGCGGCCCTCCTCGCGGTCGGCGTCCAGGCGCCCGAACACCCGGTCCCGCATCGCCCGCCAGCGCACGCCGAGTAGCTGCGCGTCCACGTCGTACGTGCCGGATTCGCTGACCGTCCGGGCCACGTGCGCGGTGTAGGCAAGCATCTTGCTCGGGATGCAGCCCGCGTTGAGACAGGTTCCGCCGAACCACCTCTCTTCGACGATGGCCACGTCGAGGTCGGCGAACGAATCGTCGATGACGGTGTTGCCGGATCCCGCACCGATGACGACAAGATCGTGCTGACGCATCGCGCCAGGCTACGAGGCCGGGTCCGGCCGGGGGCGTCAGGCGCGCCACCCAACCGGCACGTGTCTGTTTTGGAGACTCGAGCGGTGAAACCGGCTTCGGAGTTGACCCACCCGTCCGAGAACGAGCACGTCACGCGCTGCATACCGGCCCATATCCACCAGATTTGAGCCGGCTCGATGCTCCGTACACCTCTCCATTTCGGTCACGCGTGGGGCGGATGGCCTTCAGGGCCGGGGCCCTTCCAGCGGGTCGGCCGGCCCGGTTCCGACGTCGCGGCCGGCCGATCGAGCCGGCTGTGATGGTGGCGGGTGCTGCGGACCCGCAGGCGCGGCGGGTGGTTTACCGGATCCTGGCGGGCACCCCAGCCCCGTCATCACCCATCTGCTGGCCCTGACGGGAGGCTCGGCTTCGTCGACGGGCAGGTCGAGTGAGACCTGAAGCGCTTCAAGTACTTCATCGAAGACCGCGGCTCCGCTACCTGAGAATGGCGAGGACAGGTCTGACCCGGCTCTTGGAGCCCCCGCAGGGCGCTCCCGACGAGGCATGGGTCTGGCGGCCGTCGCGCAGGACGCCTCTCGGCGCCCCGGCCGAAGCATTGAGCCGAGCTCCCGCGGGTAGGACACCACCATGGACATGCCCGCGACCGGAGGCCTCAGCCTGCGGGAGCGGCTCGGCTCGACGCTGTTCAGCCGGGTGGCCGGACCGTCGGGCCCTGCCAACCGCGCCCGGATCCACAGCACGCCCGGACCTCGCTGGTTCGGTCCCGAGCGGCCCATCCGTACGGTGCACGGCGATGCCTCGATGTTCGTCGGGGGCCTGAGCGCACTCCTGCTCCAGTCCCTGCACCCGCTCGCCATGGCCGCCGTCGCGGCGCACTCCGGGTTCCGTGGCGACCCGTGGGGCAGGCTTCAACGCACCAGCACCTTCCTGGCCGTCACCACCTACGGCACCGCACAGGACGCGCAGGACGCCGTCGACCGGGTTCGGGCCGTCCACGAACGGATACGGGGCACCACCGCGGCGGGCGAGCCGTACCGCGCGGCCGATCCCCACCTGCTGGGCTGGGTGCACGCGGCCGAGGTCGACAGCTTCCTGCGGGCGCACCAGCGCTTCGGCTCGCACCCGTTGGACGCGGCGGGCTGCGACGCCTACGTCACGGACACCGCGCTGGTGGCAATGGCCCTCGGTGTCGTGGACCCGCCCCGTGACCGGGGCGCACTGACAGACCTGCTGAAGGAGTACCGGCCGGAGCTGCGGGCCACGCCCGAGGCCCTCGACGCGGCCCGCTTCATCCTCTGCCACCCGCCGCTGCCCTGGCCCGCACGCGCCCCGTACGCGCTGCTGGCCGCGAACGCGATCGACCTGCTGCCCCGGTGGGCCCCCGCCCTTCTCGGCCTGCGCCCCGCGACGGGCCCGAGGGGGACCTGCGTACGCCTGTCCGGGCACGCCCTGACACGCACGATCCGGTGGGCGATGGCCCCGCCGCCCCGGCCGCTGCGCTGAGCTGGTTCCCGGGCGTCCGCCCAGAGATCGGACTCACCCGACGGGCAGGGCGTGCCCGGCCAGGACCAGGAGTACGGCGTCGGCTCCGGCCAGGGCCAGGATGATCAGGAAGGGCGCCCGGCCGCGTGCGAGGACGGGCGGTGCAGCCAGTGCGGCCAGGCACAGGGCCAGTGTCACGCCCAGCAGCAGCCGGCCGGCGAGGGGCGCCGGGCCCGGCGGAGCGAGGGTCACCACCGCGCAAGAGGCGAAGGCGAGGCCGGCGGCCAGCGCGATGGATGCGCGTCGCCCCAGTCTCTGCGGGAGTCCCAGCACACCGCCCGCGATGTCCTCGTCGATGTCGGGCAGGGTGTTGGCGAAGTGGGCACTGGTCCCCAGCAGGGCCGCTGCGGCAGTGAGCCACAGCGGGGGCCATCCGGCTGACGGCGAGGCCAGGGTCAGGAAGGCGGGGAGCAGTCCGAAGGCGACGGTGTACGGCAGCCAGGAGGCGAGGGTGTGCTTCAGCCACCAGTTGTAGGACCATGCCGCGGCGACGCAGCCGAGGTGGACCCAGCCGGCCCGGGCGCCGCAGGCCAGCGACAGCGGAACGCAGGCGAGCAGGGCCGTGCACGAGGCCGCGGCCACCACTCCCGGCCGTACCTCCCCCGTGGCGAGCGGCTTGTCGTGGCGGCCGGCCGCTACGTCGCGCCGCATGTCCAGCCGGTCGTTGCTCCAGCCGATCGAAAGCTGGCCCGCGGCGACCGCGGCCGCCGCTGTGGCCGCGGCCGCCGGTCCGAGCCCGACGGCGGCGGCCAGCAGGGCCGCGAGGAGGGTGACGGCGGCAGCGGGCACGGGGTGACTGGCCTTCAGAAGCCCCGGGAAGCCCCCCTGCGCGGGTCGCCGGGCCGTCGTCGACCCTGCGTGCGCGGTGGGCGCGGTGGTTCCTTCGTCGGTGGTGGCGGGCACCGCACCACGCTATGGGTCCGGCGCGCCCGTGGCGGCCGTGTTCAGCGTGCCGCCGCTCCGCTGTCCCTATGTTGGACCAATGACACGGGTCCTCGCGGTGAGCACGGCGTTCCCGCCACATCGCTACACGCAGCAGGAGATCACCGACGTCCTCGCTTCCTGTCTGCCGTCCGGGGCCGACGGCGCGCTCCTGCGACGGCTGCACGGGGCGGCCCAGGTGGAGACGCGTCACCTCGCCCTCCCCCTGGACCGGTACCGGGAGCTCGGCGGCTTCGGCCACACCAACCGTCTGTTCGTGGAACTCGCCGTCGCCCTGGGTGCCGAAGCGGTCGACCGGGCACTCGAGGAGGCGGGGGTGCGTGCCGAGGAGATCGACCTGGTCGTCTCGACGACCGTGACCGGGATCGCGGTGCCTTCCCTGGAGGCACGGCTGGCCGCGCAGGTCGGCCTGCGGCCCGACGTCAAGCGGGTACCGATGTTCGGGCTCGGCTGCTCCGCCGGTGCGGCGGGGCTGGCCCGGGTCCACGACTTCCTCGCCGGCCGGCCGGGCTGTACGGCGCTCCTGCTGTCCACCGAACTGTGCTCGCTCACCCTGCAGCCGACGGACACCTCGATGGCGAACCTGGTGGCGGGAAGCCTGTTCGGGGACGGGGCCGCCGCGCTGGTGGCGGTCGGTGACGACCACACTTCCGCGACAGCGCACGGGGCCGGCTCCTCCGGACCTGTGGTCGCGGCCACGCGCAGCCACCTGTACCCGGGGACCGGGCACCTGCTGGGCTGGGACGTCGGCGACTGGGGTTTCCGCATGGTTCTCGGCCGAGAGGTCCCCGAGCTCGTCAGGCTGCACGTGGCGGAGGAGATCGAGTCCTTCCTCGCCGCTCACGACCTCAAGCCCCGGGACGTCACGGCGTGGATCTGCCATCCTGGCGGCCCGAAGATCCTGGACGCGCTCGCCGACGAGCTCGGCCTGCCGGACTCCGCCCTGGCCCCCTCCCGCCGAGCGCTGGCCGCCACGGGAAACCTGTCCTCCGCCTCGGTGCTGCAGATCCTGCGCGACACGCGCGCCGCGGCGCCGCCGCCGGGGTCGACCGGCCTGATGCTCGCTTTCGGGCCGGGCTTCTCCTCCGAACTCGTACTGCTGGCCTGGTGATCGCGCCATGACGCCGTACACCGTGCTGATCTTGCTGGTCATCGCCGAACGGTTCGCGGAACTCTCCGTAGCGCGCCGCAACGCTGCCTGGAGCCGGTCCAGGGGCGGCCTCGAGTACGGGGCGGGGCACTACCCGGTGATGGTCGCCCTGCATGCGGCCCTGCTGCTCGGCTGCCTCGTGGAGCCCTGGGCGGCCGACCGGCCCTTCCTGCCCCTGCTCGGCTGGCCCGCGCTGGTCCTGGTACTGGCGGCTCAGGGGCTGCGGTGGTGGTGCATCAGCGCCCTCGGCCCCCGCTGGAACACCCGCGTACTGATCGTCCCCGGCCTTGCACTGATCACCCGCGGCCCCTACCGGTACCTGCGTCACCCCAACTACCTGGCCGTCGTCGTCGAAGGCGTGGCACTTCCCCTGGTGCACACCGCCTGGATGACGGCCCTGGGCTTCACGCTGCTCAACGCCGCCCTGCTGACCGTACGCATCCGCTGCGAGGACGACGCACTGGCTCCCGCACGCCCGCTCCCCGTCCCGGGCGCGGCCCCGTGATCGACCTCCTCGTCGTCGGCGGCGGCCCGGCGGGCCTGGCCACCGCGATCCACGGAGCGCTCGCCGGGTTCGACGTCGTGGTCGCCGAACCGCGCCCCGCGCCCGTTGACAAGGCCTGCGGAGAGGGTCTGATGCCCGGCGCGGTGCGCGCCTTGGACGCCCTGGGCGTGGAGGTGTCGGGCTGGCCCCTGCGCGGGATCCGCTACGTGGACGCCGCCGGCGAACGGCGCGCCGAAGCCGCGTTCCGGGCGGGCCACGGCCTCGGGGCGCGCCGCACCCTGCTCCACCAGGCGCTCGCCGCCCGCGCCGTCCAGCTCGGCATCCCCGTCCTCCCCCGCCGCATTCGCAACGTGAGCCAGCACGACGACTACGTCACGGCCGACGGGATGGCCGCCCGCTATCTCGTGGCAGCGGACGGACTTCACTCACCGACCCGGCGGGCGCTCGGCCTGGACGAACGGCCGACCGCCGGGCGGCATCCGCCGCGGTACGGACTGCGGCGCCACTACGACGTCGAGCCGTGGAGCGACCTGGTGGAGGTGCACTGGTCCGCCGGCTGCGAGGCGTACGTCACTCCGCTGGGCCCGCGCCAGGTCGGCATCGCCGTCCTGACCTGCGAACGGCTCCCGTACGACTTCCAGCTGGCCCGATTCCCGCTGTTGGTGTCCCGGCTCGGTACCGCAGGCCGGACGGCGGTCCGGGGCGCGGGTCCGCTCCGCCAGCAGGCCCGCTGCCGGGTGGCCGGGCGGGTGCTGTTCGTGGGCGACGCCGCCGGGTACGTCGACGCGCTGACGGGCGAGGGCCTCGCCCTCGCCCTGACGGCCGCCGCCGAACTGGTGCGCTGCCTGCGCGAAGGTCGGCCGCAGGCCTACGAACGCGCGTGGCGCCGGCTGTCCCGCAACTACCGGCTGCTGACGAGGTCCCTGCTGTGGGCCCGGAACCAGCCCCGGCTGGCGCCTCTGATCACCCCCGCTGCGGCCCGTTTTCCCGTCCTGTTCCAGCACGCCGTGAACCTGCTGGCGTGACCGGGGTCAGCCATCGGTGATGGCGGCGCGGTGGGGCGCCCCGGTCGTACTGTCGGTCACGCGGTCGTGGACGTACGCGACGCGCTGATCGCGAACATCGAGGCGCCGCCGCGTACACGCACCATCCCGTGGGGGCGGGAGCCGATCACCGCCACGTCAGGCATGACGGGCCCTGTCGTGATCCTGTTCCACGACTCTGGCCAGACGGGCCAGCATGCCCCGGTGCCGGAGGTGGATCAGTGCTTCGGTCGCGGGATTTGTGGAGGGTGCCTCCCAGACCGCGCAGGGGGTGCTCCTCACAGATGACGAGGGTGTCCTCGCCCCACGGCCGCAGCTGAAGGAAGATCCTCGCGGTGCCGAGAACCTTGAACGAAACCTCCAGTTCCAGCTCCGTCCGGGCTCCCGGCGACGTACGGTCGTCACCCCGTCGGCCGACCAGGGGCCCAGCCGCACGGTGCAACGAAGCCGGGATCCGACCTCGGGCCAGTACCGGTCGAGTGGCGTCGACTCGGAAGGCCCCACCACCCACTCCCCATACCGGGTCGCATCGGCGAGTACGGTCCACACCGCGGCGGGGGACGCCGAGTCAGCTGATGCCGGATGGCCATACGCGCGCTCAATCCGTGGTACTGAAATTCTCCCACCCGCTCACCGGGCGGTCATATCTGGCCGCACACCGCCGTGCGCCGCTCAAGCACTGCCGGTCCGACGCCGATGTGCGGGGTAGTCACCCGCTGGACCGAACGGATCACGAGGAGCCGCCGTGACGAGGATGGACCCGTTCACCGATGTGCTCGACGGCCCCATGTACGTGGTCACGGCCGCGGCCGGGGGCGTGCGGGCGGGCTGCCTGGTGGGGTTCGCCTCGCAGTGCTCGATCCACCCGCCGCGGTTCGTCGTCTGGCTGTCTACCGCCAACCACACCTACCGGGTCGCCTGCGAGGCCTCGTACCTCACCGTGCACGCACTGCTCCGTGAGCAGCGGGCGCTCGCGGAGCTCTTCGGCGGCGAGACGGGCGACCGGGTGGACAAGTTCGCGCGGGCCGCCTGGCGACAGGGAGAGGCCGGAAGTCCAGTCCTGACGGAGGTCCGCACCTGGTTCACGGGCCGCGTCGAGGGGCGGATCGAGGGTGGCGACCACGTGGGCTTCCTGCTGGCCCCGGCCGGCCAGTGCCGGCCCACCCGGGGCACCCCGCCCGCGCTGCTCCGCTACAGCGATGTCCGGGACCTGGAGCCCGGGCATCCGGCTTGACGCTCGGGCGCGCAGCGCGAGTCTGCGGGGGACGACGGCCCGAGGGGGGCACGCGGCAGGAAACCTGACCCTACGAAGAGGACGGACACTATGACGCGCAGTCGCGCCGATGCCCGGACCAGTCATCCCCGGCACGAGCGGCGCGGGGAGGCACGCCTGCCCGCTGTGATCGCGACCGTCGTAGCGATCGGGCTCTACCAGGTCCTGCCGCAGCAGCTTCTGGTCGGACCGCGTTATGTGCTGCTCGGCCTGGAACTGCTGCTCCTCGTGCCGTTGATCGCGATCAATCCCAGACGGCTCACGCGCCAGACCAGGCTCTCCCGTGCCCTGTCCCTGACGCTCGTCCTGGTCATCGCGGCAAGCAATCTGGTCTCCTTGGGGATCCTGATCCACGCCCTGCTCTCGACCGGGGTGAAGGAGGGCGGCTCCCTGTTGACGGCCGCGTTCCAGGTGTGGCTGACCAACATCATCGTCTTCGGTCTCGCCTACTGGGAACTGGACCGGGGCGGCCCCGTCAGCCGAACCCAAAGCCCCCGCGCCGACCTGCCGTTGGCGGACTTCCGGTTCTCCCAGGACGAGAACGACGACGCCGTCCAGGAGGTCGCGGACGGCTCCAGCGTCAAGTCCGACTGGGTGCCCACCTTGATGGACTACCTCTATGTGTCCGTCACCAATTCAACCGCCTTCAGCCCGACCGACACCATGCCCCTGTCCACCCGCGCCAAGCTCATGATGAGTGTGCAGAGCGTCGCCGCTCTGATGACCTCGCTCCTCGTCATCGCCCGCGCGGTGAGCATCCTGCACTAGGCATGTCCCGAGTTCTGCGGGGCCGTAGCGGGCCGGGCACGTCACCGAGGCGGCAAGGGTGTGCGCAGTGTGGTGCGCCCCTGGTCCCAGGCGTCGCGGATGTGGGCGGCCAGGCGGTCTTCCAGCAGGACGGTCGCCGCGCAGCCGAAGGCGATGTCCGCTTCCAGGGCGGGTTCGTCGGCGAGGAGGCCGCCGATGACCTCGTGGCGTACGACCTGTTCGTGGACGGCGTCGGCTTCGACGTGTTCGGTGTAGAAGTGTTCGGCGGCCGGTCCCGCTTCGCAGCGTCGCATTGCTTTGGCGAGGCGGCGGGAGCCGGGTGAGGAAGTGACCTCCACGCAGGCGAAGTGCCCGACGAGGGCGCCACGCAGGGCCCGGTGCAAGCCGAAGAGGGACATCAGGTTGACAGTCGCGAGAAGTGGCGCGGGGGCCTGGTCCAGGTAGCGGCCGTACGTGGGGTCCAGGCCGAGGTCGGTCATGAGGTCGGCGAAGAGTTGTGCGTGGATGCGGTCGGGGTGGCCGGCGCCGAACTCGTCGTACTCGATGGCCACCATCGCGGCCTTGGCCCGGCCGGTCAGCCGCGGGATGACCCAGACGTGCGGGTCGGCCTCCTTGAGGTGATAGAGGGAGCGCAGCGCCGCGTACTCGCGCAACTGCCACAGTTCGCCTTCGGTTTCGAGATGATGGCTGACGCTTTCGGTCACGTCCATGGGTTCGACGAGGAGTGGGGCGAAGGCCTCCTCGACGGAGCGGGGCGCGTCGTGGAGTTCGGTGCGCAGTGCGTGGAGGAACCGGGTTTCCAGGGCTTGGCGCAGGCGCAGGAGGTCCGGGTCCCATTCGCGTTCGTCTTTGACGTTTTCGAAGCCGCGGTAGTGCAGCTCGTAGAGGAGGTAGAGGGCGAGTTGGAGGTCTTCGCCCCAGGGATCGGCCTTCAGGACCGTCCCGGTCGCGTACTCCGGTGGCAGGCCGGTGCGCAGGGAGTCCCTGACGGCCTCCGACAGCTCGCCCCGCCCCTGGACGAGGGCAGGGCCGACGGTGGCCGTGCGGCTGCTGGCAGGGGTCATCGGGAGTTCCTGTTCTCGGGGGATGCATCTGCTCGCTCGCGGGGTCGGTGGCTGGTGTCGCACCAGGGATACGTGCGGCTGCGCAGGCAGGTGCACACCGCGACCATGAACCGGTCGGACCGGGCGACCGTCCCGTCGTCCAGGACGATCTCCACCGGGCCTTCGACCAGGACCGGGCCGTGGGGATCCATGGCTACGCGGCGCGCCGGGCCGCAGCGAGCCCGGGCGGCGCTTTCAGAGGTTCTGGGCACGGATGATCACCAGCTCTTCCCATTCCTCGCCGTCGTCAGCCAGTCCCTGGTCCTCCAGCCAGGCCCGCCTGGAGCGCAGGACCGGCCCCCACGGTACGGAGGCCCGCGCCGTCACCTGCGCGGACAGCCCGGCGCGTTTGAGGTGGTCCAATGTGGTGTCGGCTCCGCACATCTGCGAGTGCACCATCAGCAGGACGCCGCCGGGGCGCAGCAGGGCCGGGGCACTCGTACAGATCCGGTCGATGAGGTCGCGCCCTTCGGGGCCTGCGTCCCAGGCCCGCTTCGCACCGCGTGACGGCAGCCGGGCGCGGGGGGAGGGCACGTAGGGAGGGTTGCTCAGCACGATGTCGAAGCGGCGCCCTGACGTACGGGCGGCGAAGTCGCCGTGCAGTACGCGCAGCGGCAGTCTCTGCCGGAGGGCGTTGAGGCGTGCTGCGGCCACCGCGGGCCAGGAGACGTCCACAGCCGTGACACGGGCTCCCCTGCCCGCTGCGTGAAGTGCCAGCGCGCCGGTACCCGTCCCGATCTCCATCACCTCGGTATCCGGCCCCAGCTTCTCGTGCGAGAGGGCCTCGGAGAGGAGCCGGGTATCGGCCTGTGGGCGGTAGACACCAGGTAGCGCGATCAGCCGCGCGGGAAGAGCTCCCAAGGTCAAAGCCGTACTGGGCAACCGCATACCTCCGGATCCGATGCGGTCCGCAGGGTGCGGATCGCGATCGCGACAGTTGGCGCGACTCAGAGCGGCTGCCCCGTTCCGAGCGCCGCACCCCTAATGCCGCCGGCTTTCGGAGGATCAGATGGAATGAAGCATCTCTGGCAGCGTTGCCTCACACCTGGCATATGGAGCTCCTGGACTACTCCTCGTTGGGTCTTTCGCGGGGGTAATCGTCAGTCATCCGACCATTTGCCCCTCATTCGAGGCTACGCCTCGCGATCCCGGAAGAGGGATTCAGGCACGGGGAGGGAGGTCGCGGGAGATCAGAGCCTCACCGTCGCGGTTTCAGCGCATGTGCCGCTCGGGGGAGCTCTTCGCGGAGCAGCCTGCCGGCCAGGGCCCCGCCGAAGACGACGACGCCTACGCCGACGAGCCAGGTCTGGATGACGAGGACGGTTCCGAAGGGGCCGTAGGTGACGGCGCTGGATGCGATCAGCGGCGGGAACACGAGCCGGGAGAAGATTCTGAGTCCGAGCATCCCGAGCATGGTGGCCACAGCTCCGGGCAGCAGGGTGATCCAGGGGACGCGGCCGCCGAGCAGCAGTCGCTGGGACCACCAGAAGAAGAGGGTGCCGCTCAGTACCGTGACGACACCGCGGGCGGGGGACTCGCGCCACAGGGGTGTGATGGCGGACAGGAAAAGGATTCCGATGAGGACGGTGAGCCACAGGACGTGGCGCCACCTGGCCCACCAGCGGGCCGGGGGCAGGTCCCAGATCTTCTCGTAGCCGCTCTGCACCACGGTGCCGAAGGACAGGCCGAACACGGCGAGCACGGCGAGGCCGAAGGCCGTCGTGGTCCGCCACGCCTCTCCGGGCAGGGCGAACAGATGCTCGATCTCTTGTCTGGCGGTCGCCGATACGCCGAGCCCGTCCCCGAGCCACTGCGCGAACCCCCGCCCACTCGCCGTATCGGCTGCGGACACGACGATCAGCAGCGGCACCAGGGTCAGGAACCCGAGCGCCGCGAATCCCAACGAAAGCTGCCACAGGTCGATTTCACTGATCCGCCCCCACCGGCGCCCAGCCCGCGTACGGCGAATCACGCTGCGCAAGCGCCCCAACGGGGACAAGCGGCGTGGGGCGTCGGAGGCGATCCCGTTGTCAGGGCACACTTCTACGGGTCCCCGATCCAGGATCCCCGGCCGCCCTCGGCTGCTCTGCTGGAATGCCGTGCTCGGGAGCTTTGCGCCAGCGGGCTTCACAGAACGAGTAGAGGCCGAACACTACGAGGCCCACCGCGGCGGCGATCAGCAGCACCGGCCCGGCAGGTGTGGCGGCGAACGAACGCAGCGTCTCGTCCAGGCCCTTGGCCCGGCCGGCGTCGAACTGCACTGCGGCCAGCAGGACGAACAGTCCGGCCACCGCCGCGAGCACACCGCACGCCACACCGCCGACAATGCCCAGCCCTGCGACAACCCGCCGCGTCGTCGGGCTCATCTCGCCCGTCCGGAGATTCTCCTCGAACTTCCGCATCACGCTGCGCACCACGATCACCACGCCCACGATGACCAGGACGACTCCGAACACGCCGACGAGCACCCGCCCGCCCGGCCAGTTCAGCACCCTCGCGGTGTACTCCTTCGACGTCTCGTTCCCACCACGGCTTCCGGAGGACCCGCCGACCAGCGCGGTCTGGACAACGCCGATACTGATCACGGTGTAGAAGACCGCCAGCCCCAGCGAGCCCAGGCGGCGGGTCCACTTATCGCCGTCTTCCCCTGCCTGTCCGAAGGCGGCTTCGGACAGCCGCCACAGCGCCATCGCCGCAAGCCCCACCACCAGCGCCCACAGCCACGCCGACGACCAGGGCGGCGATCAGGAGGACGAGTCCGAGGATGACGAGCATGGCGCGCTCCAGAGGTGTCTCTCCACGGTAGGACCGTCCTGCCCGGGAAGCCACCAGGAGAGGGCAGATCTACCCTGAGAGCAGGGGCTTTGCATCACTCCGTGAGATCGGCGGACATCATGATCGTCCTCGGAATCATCCTGCTGGTCGTCGGCTACGTGGTCGGCATCTCCATCCTGTGGACCATCGGGATCATCCTGGTCGTCATCGGCATCATCCTGTGGATCCTGGGATCCGTCGGACACAAGGTCGGCGGACGGCGGCACTACTGGTAGCCGCCCCTGACCCCGCGCGGGGAACACTTCGTTCCCGCAGGAACCCCGACGCCGAGGAGGCATACAGCACGGCCGCCACGACCATCCTGGCGCGCCTCCGGCACTCGCATCCGCGAACCGAGGCATCACACCATGACCCTCTTCTACCTCCTGCTGACCGCCGCGATCGTGCTGATCATCATCGGCGCGACCGTCGACGGCATGCTGTACCTGGTCTCCGCCGGCGTACTGCTCCTCATCGCCGACGTGCTCTACCTCGCCGTGAGATCGGTACTCCACCGCCGGCGTCCAGCCCACTGACCCGCCCGCCGGTACCCGACCGGTGCCCGAAGCGACGGACCGGCCACCACTTACTCAACAGCATGTTTTGGGTGATACGTGAAATTCTGGAATGTGGCACACCCAGGGACGGCACCCGCGCCGGTGACGCTCGTACGCCCCAGTTCCGGCTGACTGCGTGAGCGGTCAGAGAGTGGAGGATGCGATGTGGACCATCGTCATCATCGTGGCCGCCGTGGTCGTCCTGGCCGCCGTCGCACTGACCGTACGGACCATGACCCGGCGCCGGCACCTGCGGGAGCAGTTCGGGCCCGAGTACGAGCGCACGGTCGAGGCGGGGCAGAGCCGTGGAGCGGCCGAGCGCGACCTCAAGGAGAGGGAGGAGCGGCATGAGGCGCTGGAGATCAGGCCTCTTCCCTCCACGGTCCGCGACCGGTACGCCCGGGACTGGGCCAGTGTGCAGGAGCACTTCGTCGACAGTCCCGACCAGGCCGTGGGTGAGGCCGACCGGCTCGTGACCACGCTCATGAGCGAGCGCGGCTACCCGACCGAGAGCTACGAGCAGCAGAAGCGGGACCTCTCGGTCGAACACTCCCGGACATTGGACCACTACCGCATCGCCCACGAGATCAACGGGCGCGACGGCAGCAGGGACACCACGACGGAGGAACTGCGGAGCGCGATGGTCCATTACCGGGCGCTGTTCGAGGAACTGCTGCACGACGACACCGCTTCACCGGGCGAGGAAACCCGCTGAGTGCCGAGCATCCGAGCGCGGCTGTTCACCACCCCTGGAGGCGAAGGACATGCAGAGAGAAGGACCATACGGGAGCGACGAGTACGCCGAGCCCGCCGGAGAGACCCTGTCCACCGAGGACATCGCCCGGCCCCAGACGGAGGCATCGCAGCAGCCTGCCGACGATGAAGCGCTGGCACTCCCCGACACCGAGGGGGCAGAACCCAGGACCAGAATCACGGACGAGGCTGGAGACGAGCCGGACGCCGTGCCCGGCGAACGGGACGAGTCGACCCAGGAGCCCGATTCTGCGCCGCTCCTCGGGGCTCAGGAGGCAGAGGGCCTCCGTACCCGGTGGCAGGAGATCCAACAGGGGTTCGTCGATGACCCGAAGCAGTCGGTGCTTGCCGCAGACGGGCTCGTCGCCGAGGTGATGCAACTGCTCGCCACCACATTCGCCGACCACAAGCAGGGACTCGAAGGCCAATGGCACCGAGGCGAGGAGGTCGCCACTGAAGACCTGCGCCTGGCCCTGCGCCAGTACCGGTCCTTCTTCGACCGCCTGCTCAGTACCTGACCAACCGAGGACGGGCAGCCGCCACAAAGGGACTCCGATGGAATCGAGGAGGCCGTCATGGACGAGCAAGGCGGCGCCGGAGGCGTACCTCCGCACGACGGGCACGGCTCACGAAGGACCAGTCCGCCCACCGAGCGCAGCGGCGACGAGCGTACGGCTGCGGCCGACACGGACGAGGCAAGCCGCCTCGACCGGCCCGAACCTGTACCGAACCCCGTGACGGGGCATCGGCGCTGGGTGGGCCCGAAGAGTCACGAGGGCGAGGAGAAGCGGGGCGAGAGCGATGAGTGAGGCAGGGATCTGGGGCTATGGACAGGACGTCGGACACCAGCCGGGGATCGACCTGATCGGGTACAAGGTCGAGGCGACGGACGGCCAGATCGGAAAGATCGACAAGCATTCCGAGGACGTGGCAGCTTCCTACCTTGTCGTGGACACCGGGGCCTGGATCTTCGGCAAGCACGTACTGCTCCCCGCAGGCACCATCCGCCGGATCGACACCGTCGAAGAGAAGGTGTACGTCGACCGGACCAAAGAGCAGATCAAGGACGCGCCCGAGTTCGACGAGGCCAAACACTCGGGCGAGCCCAGCTACCTGGAACAGTTCGCCCGCTACTACGGCCAACCCCACATGTAGTCCACGACCCACCCGCGGTGCCCCGAAGGCGGCGGTCCTGGGCGACAGGCCGTGGTTGGTCCGTGTTCACACGCTGCAGAAGGCGCTTGCGCCGTGATCGTCACTGGACATGGCAAGGCCCGGCCGGGGTGGCTGTGGACCGGCCGGGCCCTGCTGCGTGGGGGCGCGGTCAGATCTCGTCGGGCATTCGGTCCCGGTCCGGCACGATGTCGTCAGCAGGCTGACGAGAGGACTCCTGGCCCTTGGACTCGGACTCCTTGCGCTTGCGCTCGGACTCCTTGCCCTTACGCTCCGACGAGGGCTTGCCAGGCTGTCGATGCTGCGGGTCCTGGCCGCTGCGCTCTCGTTCTTGCTCCTCGCGGCCCTTGCCCGGCTGCTGATGCTTGTCCTGCATACCGCCCATGACGGTGACTCCCTTGAAGGTCGATCGGGGGATTCCCACGAACAACGCTGGCACGAAACGTCACCAACCGCACCATTTGGGTCACCGTGCGTGGTGAGTACGTCGCGATCCCAGCCCGTCGTGTCGGCAGGCGGACACCCCTCCCCGGCGTGAGGATGAGCCCGCACAGCCCCTACACCCCGACCGGCAGGAGCCCTGCCATGCTCGAGCGCACGCTTCGCAAGGACACCACCGAGGTCACCTTCATCCTTCCCGCCGACACTCCACCAGGGCCGGTCAGCGTGGTCGGGGACTTCAACGAGTGGCAGCCTGGCGCTCACACCCTCACGCCGCGCAAGGACGGCAAGAGGGCGGTCACCGTGACGCTGCCGGCCAAGACCACGCACTCCTTCCGCTATCTGGCAGCCGGCGACTACTGGTTCAACGACGAGAGCGCAGGCGACCGGGAAGGCCCCAACAGCCGCCTCCACACCTGAGGCCGCAGCCGACCCCCGCCTGCCAGCGTCGCCCCAGTCCCAGTCCTGACAGGCGGGCGCGAGCTGCCGCGCGGCGGGAGAGGCGGACCTCCTCGGTGTCGAGGGCGGTCTGGATCTGGCGTAGCACGGTGTCGTCGATGCGGCGTTCGTCGCGGAGCCTAACCACGATGGCGCGTTGGGATGCCAGGAGTGCGAGGTGCAGTGCGCTGTAGTGTGCCTCGTACCGCAGTGCCGGGTCGTCGTCGGCTCCGGCGGCGCCCGTAAAAGAAACGCGGACTATTCGGGTGCGAGGCACCTGCCGTCCCCCGCACCCTCACAGACCGAGCAGTGAATCAGTTCCGCCAGGAGTAGCCGTGCGTTTCCGGACCGCGCGGGTTCCAGCCGCTCAGGTACGGCTTCAGCTCCTCGGGCTCGGGGTCGCGGGTCACCGGCATGCCGGGAAGTGCCCGCAGCGGGTCCAGGGACCGTACGTAGGCGCGGGCCCACTCGAGCCACTGCCGGGCGGAGGCTGCTTCCGGCCCCGTCGAACCGCCTGATAGGGCGAGCTGGCGCTCCAGGGCATCGCAGTACTGGCTCAGCGCCCTCGCTTCATGCCAGTCCTTCGCCTGCCCGCGCAGGACTGTGGCGAGCTGAGCCTGGATCGCCTGCTCCCGAGCCGAGTTCACTGCCGCCTGCCACCGGATCTTCCGGTCCCCCTGGGCCCGCTCCTCGTCGATCCGGCGTTGGGCGCCCTCCCCCGCGCGGACCTCCACCTCCCGCAGGATCACGCCGAGAACGTCCTCCAGCCTCCACCGCTTCCGGTCGGCCCACCTACCCTGACGGCCCGAACGGCTACGGGGAAGCTCGATCGTCAGGCTATGCGCCCGCTCCGGATCCACGGACTGCGGAGACTCCTGCTTGATCGTCACCGTGTACGTGAAGTCGCCGACGCCCAGGTCCACCTCGCCCTGACGCCGGGAGTTGCGGGAGGGGATGTACGCACCACGGGACGAATAGGGCCGACTCCGGTAGTGCTCCGCCACCGGGTGCTCCCGCACCGCATGGCCGCGCTTCGCCGCTTCCGCGCACAGAGCCTGGAGCAGGCGCAGAGCCCTGCTCCGAACAGCCGCGGGCACGGCGAGCCGGAACGGGTCTTCCTTGAGAGCAGCCACCACCGGGTGCAGGGTGCGCAGTTGGGCGGGCACGGGGATGGTCGGCGCCTTTGCCGGCCTATCGGCCGCCGCCCTGGCGTGCCGCACCCGGGCCACAGGCCATTCCGCGTGCGACATAGGAGTCTTCTTGTCTGTCTCCTGGAGCGCGGCGGCGTGCCGCGGATCCTCCGGATGGTGACCGTGCTCCAGGTAGAACTTCCCGGCCTCGGTGACCTCGGTCCGCACCGCCCCGCCGCTGCGTACGACGAGCAGCAGCCCTCGGTCTCGCAACGCGTACGCGGACAGCCGTTCAGCCGACGCCACGCCAGGCTTCTCGCCGCCATCCAGCCGCCGCAGGAGCTCTCGCTGACGGTCGTTCAACGGGGACCAGCGCTGCATGCACCCACCTCACGCTCTCACCAGCAACGGCGCTCCACTACAGAGCGTGTGCGCGGGAAGAGCTCGGCAACGCCCGGACAGAGTCGGCACCCGGCCTGCCACCGCACGCAGAGAGCCGCCTCCCGAGCAGGCGCGTGGCCCGGCCCGAAGGGCGGCGTTTCACTGCTGACACGCCGTCAGGAATCAAGCCCGACGAGCGCCAAATGAGCGTCACGAGCGTCATTTCAGCGTCAAGATATCGCCCGTAACGCCCACAACGCACATAATGCGCATCGACAAACGTGCAGGTCAGGAGCTTTTCGCGACCGGTTCAAGGATCGCCACGCACTCCACGTGGTGGGTCATCGGGAAGAGGTCGAAGGCGCGCAGGGTGCGGACCTTGTAGCCGGCCTCCTGGAAGTAGCCCAGGTCTCGGGCGAGGGCCGCCGGGTCGCAGGCCACGTAGGCGATGCGGCGCGGGGTGAGGCCGGCCACCTGGCGGACCGTCTGCTTGCCCGCGCCCGCGCGGGGCGGGTCCAGGACGACGAGGTCGCACTCGGTGATGCCGGTCTTCGGGAGGATCTGGTCGACCTTGCCCTGCTCGATGCGCACGCGGGGGAAGTCCGTGAGGTTGTGGCGGGCGTCCTCCACCGCGCGCTTCGTGGACTCGATGCCGAGGACCGCGCCGGTTTCGCCGAGGCGTTCCGCGAGGGCGCCCGCGAAGATGCCGACGCCGCAGTAGAGGTCGAGGGCCATCTCGCCCTTGCGCGGCATCAGGCCCTGCATGACGGCCTTGATCAGGGTGTCCGCGGCCTGCGGGTGGACCTGCCAGAAGCCGCCCATGCCGACGCGGTACGTACGGCCGTCCGCGCGCTCGCGCACGAAGGGGCGGCCGTGGACGCGGTGGACCCCGCCGTCCTTCTCCTCGACGCGCAGGACCGAGACCGGCTTGTCGAGCTCGACGAGGGGGAGGCGGCCTCCGGGGCGGGGGGTCAGGACGACCTGGCGGTCACCGGAGCCCGTGGCGGCGATGGCCTCGACGGTGGCCATCTGGGGCCAGTCCTGCTGCTCGATGCCGAGTTCGCTGACGCCGGGTGCCGCGATCATGCAGTGGTCGATCGGCTCGATGTCGTGCGAGCGGTGCTTGCGCAGGCCGACGACGCCGTCCTCGTCGATCGCGTACTGCACGCGGGTGCGCCACTGCGGGACCTGGCCCGCGGGCACCTTGTCGCCCTCGGCCGGCATGACCGTACCGTCCCAGCCGGCCTGCTCCGGGGTGAGCCCGGCGAGCCGCAGCAGCTGCTCGGCGATGACCTCGCCCTTGAGCCGGCGCTGGGCGCCGGGCTTGGCGTGCTGCCAGTCGCAGCCGCCGCACTTGCCGGGGCCGGCGTACGGGCAGGGGGCCGGGGCACGGTCCTTGGAGGGGTCGAGGACGGTGATGGCGTCGGCGCGCAGGAAGCGGGAGTCCTCCTCGCCCTCCGTCACGCGGGCGATGACCTTCTCGCCGGGCAGCGTGTGCCGGACGAACAGGACGCGGCCCTCGGCGGTCCGGGCGATGCAGTGCCCGCCGTGCGCGACGGGGCCGACCTCGACCTCGTACTCCTCCCCGACCAGTGACTGCTTCTCGTTCTGCTCGCTCGTCATGGTGGGGAGACTCCAAGGAGATGTGGATCAGAAGATCAGAATCGAAAAGGAACGGCCGGACGACCGACCCACCAGTTTACGTGGATCTCGTCCGGCCGTTCGCCACCCCGTCGCGGGGCCGCGGGGCTACTTCCCCGCCGGGTCCTTCGGACGCGCGCGCGGGGTGTCGACCGGCCCGCGGCGCACCGCGCCCGGGGCGTTCCACTCCGCGCGCTTCTTCGCCCGCTTCTTCGCCAGCTCCGAGGACTCCAGCTGGTAGGGCACCGAGGTGACCATCACGCCGGGGGTGAAGAGCAGCCGGCCCTTGAGGCGCAGCGCGCTCTGGTTGTGCAGCAGGTGCTCGTACCAGCGTCCGACCACGTACTCGGGGATGTACACGCTGACGGCGTCGCGCGGGTTCTCGCTGCGCAGGCCCTTCACGTACTCGACGACCGGGCGGGTGATCTCGCGGTACGGGGAGTCGAGGATCTTGAGCGGGACGTTGATGCCGCGCCGCTCCCACTCCTCGCGCAGGGCCTTGGTCTCGATCGGGTCGACGCTGATGCTGAGCGCCTCGAGCCGGTCCGAGCGGGTCAGCTTGGCGAAGGCCAGGGCCCGCAGGGTGGGCTTGTGGACCTTGGAGACCAGGACGATGGAGTGGACGCGCGAGGGGCGCACGCTGTCGTCGCTGGGGCCCTCGGCGGCGGCGATCTCCTCGGAGACCCGGTCGTAGTGCTTGCGGATCGCGGACATCGTTCCGTAGAAGATGACCATGCCGAGCAGGGCGACCCAGGCGCCGTGGGTGAACTTGGTGGCCAGGACGACCACCAGCACCATGCCGGTGAAGAAGGCGCCGAAGGTGTTGATCGCCCGGGACCGGTGCATCCGGCGGCGCGCGGCCGGGTCGCGCTCGGTGCGCAGGTGGCGGTTCCAGTGCCGGACCATGCCGATCTGGCTCAGCGTGAAGGAGACGAAGACGCCGACGATGTAGAGCTGGATCAGCTTCGTCGAGTCGGCGTCGTAGATCCACACCAGCAGCATCGCGGCGCCCGCGAGGAGCACGATGCCGTTGGAGAAGGCGAGGCGGTCGCCGCGGGTGTGCAGCTGGCGCGGCAGGTAGCGGTCCTGGGCGAGGATCGAGCCGAGCAGCGGGAAGCCGTTGTACGCGGTGTTCGCGGCGAGGAAGAGGACCAGCGCGGTGGCCGCGGCGAGCACGAGGAAGAGGAAGCTGCCGTTGCCGAAGACGGCCTCGGCGACCTGGGAGATGACCGGGTGCTGGACGTAGCCGTCGCCGACCGGGACGCCGTTCCGCAACAGGTCGGCGGCCGGATTCTCGGCCATCCGGACGTTCGTGGCCATGGCGAGGCCGATGATCCCGCAGAACATGGTGACGGCCAGGCCGCCCATCAGGGCGAGGGTGGTGGCCGCGTTCTTGCTCTTGGGCTTGCGGAAGGCGGGTACGCCGTTGCTGATGGCCTCGACGCCCGTCAGCGCCGCGCAGCCGGAGGAGAAGGCGCGCAGCATCAGGAAGACCAGCGCGAAGCCGGCGAGCCCCTGGTGTTCGGGTTTGATCTCCAGGTCGGCCGTCGGGGCCTCCATGGTGTCGCCCATGACCAGGCCGCGCCAGGCGCCCCAGGTGATCATCACGAATACGGCGCCGACGAACACGTAGGTCGGGATGGCGAAGAGCTTCCCGGATTCCTTGACGCCGCGCAGATTCATCAGGGTGAGCAGAAAGATCATGACGATCGCCGAGAGCACTTTGTGCTCGATGACGAAATCGACGGCCGAGCCGAGGTTCTCGACTCCGGCGGAGATGGACACGGCGACCGTGAGGACGTAGTCGACGAGCAGGGCGCTCGCGACCGTGAGGCCGGCCCGGGGCCCGAGGTTGGTGTTGGCCACCTCGTAGTCACCGCCGCCGCTGGGGTAGGCGTGGACGTTCTGCCGGTAGGAGGCGACCACGGTGAACATCAGCACGACGACCGCGACGGCGATCCAGGGGCTGAATTGGTACGCCGACACGCCTGCGATCGACAGGACCAGCAGGACCTCGCCGGGGGCATATGCCACCGAGGAGAGCGGGTCGGACGCGAACACGGGGAGGGCGATCCGCTTGGGAAGGAGGGTTTCCCCGAGGCGGTCGCTGCGTAGCGCCCGGCCGATCAGGATCCGTTTGGGCACGTCGGTCAGTTTGGACACGCAGAGGATCGTAAGCGTTCGAAATCGGCCTGGCGAACCCCCCACCCCTACGGGACGGGAAGTCCCACCTCATCCGGGGCGAAGGAGCGCCGCATCCGGGGCGAAGGAGCGCCCGCATCCAGGGCAAAGGAGGGCCGCCGACCGCACGCCGACCGCACAAAGGGTCACACTGGTGACCGCCCGTGTGTAGCTTGGGCCATGGTCTGAGACCCTGTTAAGCCAGAGCAGCAATGAGGCTGGAACCCAGCGAGCCGCTGACAGCCGGAAGGACGGCCGTGCACATCGTCATTATGGGCTGCGGAAGAGTGGGCTCCGCCCTCGCGCAGACCCTGGAACAGCAGGGGCATACGGTCGCGGTCATCGACCAAGACCCCACCGCATTCCGCCGGCTGGGAGCCGGATTCGGCGGCCGTCGCGTCACCGGAGTCGGCTTCGACCAGGACACACTGCGTGAGGCCGGCATCGAGGAGGCGGGCGCCTTCGCCGCGGTGAGCAGTGGTGACAATTCCAACATCATCGCCGCCAGGGTGGCCCGTGAGATGTTCGGCGTCGAGAACGTCGCCGCCCGCATCTACGACCCCAAGCGCGCCGAGGTCTACCAGCGGCTGGGCATCCCCACCGTCGCCACCGTCCGCTGGACGGCCGACCAGATGCTCCGCCGGCTGCTGCCGTCGGGCGCCGAGCCGCTGTGGCGCGACCCGAGCGGCGGTGTCCAGCTCGCGGAGGTGCACACCTCCACCGCCTGGATCGGCCAGAAGGTCAGCCGGCTGCAGGAGGAGACCGGCGTCCGCGTCGCCTTCCTCACCCGGCTGGGCGAGGCCATGCTGCCGACATCGGCGACCGTCCTCCAGGAGGGCGACCTCGTCCACGTGATGATGCGGACGGACGAGATCGACAAGGTGGAGGCAGCCTTCGCCGAGGGTCCTGAGGAGGCACACGCATGAGGGTCGCGATCGCCGGAGCCGGCGCGGTGGGCCGTTCCATCGCGGGCGAGCTCCTGGAGAACGGCCACGAGGTGCTCCTCGTGGACAAGGCCCCGACCGCCATCTCGGTGGAGCGGGTGCCGCAGGCCGAGTGGCTGCTGGCCGACGCCTGCGAGATCACCTCGCTCGACGAGGCGGCGCTCCAGCGCTGCAACGTGGTCATCGCGGCGACCGGCGACGACAAGGTCAACCTGGTCGTCTCCCTCCTCGCCAAGACCGAGTACGGGGTGCCCCGGGTCGTGGCGCGGGTGAACAACCCGAAGAACGAGTGGCTCTTCAACGAGTCCTGGGGCGTCGACGTCGCCGTTTCCACGCCGCGCCTGATGTCGGCGCTGGTCGAGGAAGCCGTCAGCGTCGGCGACCTGGTCCGGCTGCTGCGCTTCAGCCACGGCGACGCGAACCTCGTCGAGCTGACCCTGCCCGCCGACTCCCAGGTCGCGGGCAAGCAGATCAGCGAGATCACCTGGCCGGAGGACACTTCGCTGGTCACGATCATCCGCGGCAACCGGGTCCTGACCCCGCACGGCGAGGAGACCCTGGAGCCGGGCGACGAGCTCCTCTTCGTGGCCGCCCAGGCCCGCGAGGAGCAGCTGGAGGACCTCCTCCAGGCCGCGGACTAGCCTGCGGCCCGCTGAACGCCGAGAAGGGGCGGCTGACCATCACGGTCGGCCGCCCCTTCGCACGTTCGGATCCAGCCCCGCCGGCGTTTGAGGCGCGGGGTCCGGGGCGGAGCCCCGGGGGCCGGGCGCAGCCCGCTCCCGCCCCGCGCGGCAAGCCGCGCACGCAGCGGCGTACCGCTCAGGCCCCCGGGCCCCGTGCGGCCTTCGCGGCCGCCTTGGCCGCCTTGGCCGCCTTCTCCGCGGCCTCCTCAGCCTCCCACTCCGCGATCACGTTGATCGGCGGCGGGGCCTGCGCCAGGAAGAGCCAGGTGAAGTAGACCGCCAGCACCATCGGCGGCAGCTTCAGCGCGATCAGCACCCAGCCGAGCTGCGTCGCGTCGCCCCACCAGTACAGCGGGAAGAGGATCGCGTACTTCGCGAGGAAGATCAGGCCCCAGGCCAGGCTGGCCTTGACGTACGCCTTCTTGCGCCCGGGGTTGCGCGTGCGCCAGGACAGGTTCTCCTTGAAGACCGGTCCCAGGATCACGCCCAGCAGCGGGAAGCCCACCAGCGCGGACAGCGTGAAGGCCACGCCCAGGCCGGCGCCGTAGATCATGCCGGGCAGGTAGAAGCCCTTCGCGCTGCCCGTGAACAGGGCGAAGGCCACGCCGACGCCCACGCCGAAGACCCCGCTGAAGGCGTGCTTGACGGTGTCCTTGCGCAGCAGCCGCACGATCACCAGCAGGACCGCGACCGCGCCGGCCGCGATGGCGGACAGCTTCACGTCCTTGTTGATCGTGTAGATCATGACGAAGAGCAGCCCGGGGAGCATCGTCTCCACGGTGCCCCGGATGCCGCCGAAGGCGTCGAAGAGGGCGGCCTGCGTGACGGCCTTCTGGTCCGCCGTCGGTTCCGCGGCGGGATCCACCGGTTGTGCGTCCGGCGTGGTCGGTTTGTCGAGTGACGTCACCGTCAGTGCTCCTGTCCGAGCGGTCGGAGTTCGTACTTCGGGTTGAAGAGCACCCGACGGCCGTGGCTCATCGAGATCCGCCCGGAGGCGATCATGCGACGGCCGGGTTCGATTCCCACGATCGAGCGACGTCCGAGCCAGACGACGTCCAGCGCGGCCGAGCCGTCGAACAGCTCGGCCTCCAGGGCGGGGACGCCCGCGCGCGGCCGCAGGGTGACGGTCCGCAGGGTCCCGGTCACCTTCACTATCTGACGGTCGTGGCAGTCACAGATCCGCGTGCACCCCGCGGCTTCTGCGTCCTCCTGCAGCTCCGCCGAATGCAGCTCCTCCTGCGAGGTGGACAGCCGCTCTATCATCCGGCGGAACCGGCCCGCCGGCCTGGCGGGCTTCGCCGGCTTCGCGGGCTTCTCGGAACGCGGTTCAGCACTCATACAGGAAGCGTACCGGCGCCCCCACTACCTCTCGAAGCGGTATCCCATGCCCGGTTCGGTGATGAAGTGGATCGGGTGCGAGGGGTCGGCCTCCAGCTTGCGCCGCAGCTGGGCCATGTAGACCCGCAGGTAGTTGGTCTCGGTCCCGTACGAGGGCCCCCAGACCTCCTGGAGGAGCTGCTTCTGGCTGACCAGTTTGCCGCCGTTGCGCACCAGCACCTCGAGCAGGTGCCACTCGGTGGGCGTGAGGCGTACGTCGCGTCCGGCGCGCACCGCCTTCTTCGCCGCGAGGTCCACCGTGAAGGTCTCGGTCTCGACGATCACCTCGTCCTCACCGGCGCCGGCGCCCGGTTCGGCCCGCCGGACGGCGGCGCGCAGCCGGGCGAGCAGCTCGTCCATGCCGAAGGGCTTGGTGACGTAGTCGTCGGCGCCCGCGTCCAGGGCCTCGACCTTCTCGTCGGAGCTGTGCCGGGCGGAGAGCACCAGGATCGGGACCCGGGTCCAGCCGCGCAGCCCCTTGATCACCTCGACCCCGTCCATGTCGGGCAGGCCGAGGTCCAGGACGACCACGTCGGGGTGGCGGGCGGCCGCCAGTTCCAGGGCGCTCGCCCCGTCGGCGGCCGCGTCGACCTCGTACTTGCGTGCCTTCAGGTTGATCACGAGGGCCCGGACGATCTGGGGTTCGTCGTCCACCACGAGCACCCGGGTCATCGAGGTCCTGCCTTCTGTCGTATCGGATCGAGATCAAAATCCACCGCGTGCCCTCCGTGCCCGGCCCCGGGCCCTGCCCCTGCCCCGCCCGGCTCCGGTCCCCCGGTCCCGCCGGGCGCGCTGCGCCCCTCGCCGTCCACGCTCACGGTGACCTGCGGCCGCCCGCGGGTCACCGCGCGCAGCGTGAGGACCATCGTGAGCCCGCCCCCGGGGGTGTCCTCGGCCTCCAGGGTGCCGTCCATGGCCTCGGCGAAGCCGCGCGCGACGGCCAGGCCGAGCCCGACTCCGGCGCCGCGGGGCGCGTCGCCGTGCCGCTGGAAGGGGGCGAAGATCCGGTCCTTGGCCTCGTCGGGCACGCCCGGCCCGCGGTCCACGACCCGTACCTCGACCCGGTCGCCGAGGAAGCTCGCCGCCACCAGCACCTGTTCCCCGGTCGGGCTGTACTTCACCGCGTTCTCCACCACGTTGGCCACGGTCCGCTCCAGCAGCCCGGGGTCCACGGCCACCATCGGCAGGGTCTCCGGGACGTCGAGCAGCACGCTGCCCTCGGGTACGCCGCCCAGCGCCATCGGGACCACCTCGTCGAGGTCGATCTCGCGGATCAGCGGGGTGACGGTGCCGGTCTGGAGCCGCGACATGTCGAGCAGGTTGCCCACGAGGTGGTCGAGCCGGTCGGCGCCGTCCTCGATGCCCTCCAGGAGCTCGGCGCGGTCCTCCTCGGACCATTCCACGTCGTCGGAGCGCAGGGAGCTCACGGAGGCCTTGATGGAGGCCAGGGGCGTACGGAGGTCATGGCTGACGGCGGCCAGCAGCGCGGTCCGGATCCGGTTGCCCTCGGCCATCCGGCGGGCGTCCTCCGCCTCCCCGACCAGCCGCTGCCGGTCGAGCACGACGGCGGCCTGGGCGGCGAAGGCGCCGAGCACGCGGCGGTCCTCGGCGGGCAGCACCCGCCCGGACAGGGCCAGCGCCATGTGGTCGCCGATCGGCATGTCCACGTCCGCGTCCTCAGGGCGGGCGACCGGGTTCGGGCCGACGCTGCCGGCCGGCCGCCAGGGCTCGACGTCGCTCTCGCGCTCCAGCAGCGCCACCGACTCCATGGCGAAGGTCTCGCGGACCCGCTCCAGCAGGGCGTCCAGGGTGGTCTCGCCGCGCAGCACGCTGCCGGCGAGGAAGGAGAGGATCTCGGACTCGGCGCGCAGCCGGGCGGCCTGGTGGGTGCGGCGGGCGGCGGCGTCGACGACGGAGGCCACGGAGCCCGCGACGCCGAAGAAGACCACGATGGCCACGAAGTTCTTGGGGTCCGCGATGGTCAGGCGGTGGATGGGCGGGGCGAAGTAGTAGTTCAGCAGCAGGGAGCCGACGGCCGCCGAGGCCAGCGCGGGCCAGAGCCCGCCGAGCAGGGCGGCGGCCACGGTCAGCGCCAGGAACAGCAGCATCTCGTTGGCGAGGCCGGGGTCGGTGTCGATGTGCGTCAGCAGGGTGGCGAGGGCCAGCGGCAGGGCCACCCCGACCACCCAGCCGGCCACCAGCCGGGTCCGGCCCAGCCGGGCCGCCGAGCGGGCCACGGGCCGCAGGCCGCGGCCCTTGGCGACCTCTTCGTGCGTGACGATGTGCACGTCGAGGTCGGGCCCCGAGTCTCGGGCGACGGTGGCGCCGACCCCGGGGCCGAACACGTACCGCCAGGAGCGGTGTCGGCTGGATCCGAGCACGATCTGGGTGGCGTTGACCCCGCGGGCGAATTCGAGGAGCGCCTCGGGGACGTTGTCGCCGATGACGTGGTGAAACGTTCCGCCGAGGTCCTCGACCAGGGTCCGCTGGATCGCGAGCTCCTTGGGCGAGGCCGCGGTCAGCCCGTCGCTGCGGGCGATGTAGACGGCCAGGATCTCGCTGCCGGAGCCCTTGGCCGCCACCCGGGAGGCGCGCCGGATCAGGGTGCGCCCCTCGGGCCCCCCGGTGAGGCCCACGACGATCCGCTCGCGCGCCTGCCAGGTGGAGCGGATGTTGTGCTCGCCCCGGTACTGCTGGAGGTACTCGTCGGCCCGGTCCGCGACCCAGAGCAGCGCGAGCTCGCGCAGCGCGGTCAGGTTGCCGGGGCGGAAGTAGTTGGACAGGGCCGCGTCGACCTTGTCGGACTTGTAGATGTTGCCGTGCGCCATGCGGCGGCGCAGGGCCTGCGGGGACATGTCGACCAGCTCGATCTGGTCGGCCCGCCGGACGACCTCGTCGGGGACGGTCTCCCGCTGCCGCACGCCGGTGATCGACTCCACCACGTCGCCCAGGGACTCCAGGTGCTGGATGTTGACCGTGGAGATCACGTCGATCCCGGCCCGCAGCAGCTCCTCCACGTCCTGCCAGCGCTTGGCGTTGCGCGAGCCCGGCACGTTGGTGTGCGCCAGTTCGTCCACCAGTGCTATGGCGGGCTTGCGGGCCAGCAGGGAGTCCACGTCCATCTCGGTGAAGGCGGCGCCCCGGTACACGAGCTCCTTGCGCTCCACCTGCTCCAGGCCGTGCAGCATGACCTCGGTGCGCGGCCGCCCGTGGTGCTCGACGAAGCCCACGACACAGTCGGTGCCGCGCTCCACCCGGCGGTGGCCCTCCGAGAGCATGGCGTACGTCTTGCCCACGCCGGGGGCCGAGCCGAGATAGATCCTGAGCTTGCCGCGTCCCATGCGGCCATTCTCCGGGACGTCCGCCCCGTTCACGCGCCGATGACCTGCCGCGGGCGGATCTCTGACGCTTCCCTGACGCCCCCGGGCGGGGACGGGGCCGTAGCGCCGCGGATACGGCGATGGGCCGCACCCCCGGAGGGGTGCGGCCCATCGCCGTTACGGATCGAGCCGGGGTCAGCGGACCTCGGTGATCTCCGGGCCGCGCTCCAGCTGGCCCATGCCACCGCCGAAGCGGGAGCCTTCCTGGTCCGCCGCGTCGTCGGTCTGCACGCCGTCCGGCACCATCTGCGCGTCGTTCGGCAGCTTCAGGACGATCGGGTCGCGCGGGGCCATCGGGCCCTCGCCGCGGACCACGACGGTGTCCAGGAAGATCCGCTCCAGCACACCGGCCGACTCGGGACGCACCGCGCCCTGGCCGGAGATGACACCGCGCAGGAACCAGCGCGGGCCGTCCACCCCGACGAAGCGGACCAGCTGGGCGCCGGTCTGTCCGTCCGGGAGCGGTACGGGGACCTGCGCGCGCAGCTCCCAGCCCAGCGGACCCTCGACCTCGTCGATGATGCCGCCCTGCTTGGTGATGCCCTCGGCGATCTCCTCGCGGACCTCGCCCCAGATGCCTTCCTTGCGCGGAGCGGCGAAGGCCTGCAGCTGCACGGCACTGTCGCCGAGCACCACGGTCGCGGCGACGATCGCGTCCCCGGCGACCTCGACGCGCAGCTCCATGCCCTCGACACCCGGTACGAGGATGCCGCCGAGGTCGACCCGGCCTTCCTCGGGGTTGCCGGGGACCTCCGAGATGTCCCACGGGCCGTCGGGACGCGGGGCCGGCGGCAGGTTCACCCTGCGCGGCTGGACCGCGTCGTTCTCCTCCGTGCCGTCCTGCTCATCGGCACCTACGCCGTCGACGACCTGCTCGGCCGCGCCGCCGTCCTTGACGGAGTCGTTCTTCTTGCGACGTCCGAACACGTCACTGTCCTTCCCGGTCGTGTACGACCGAAGCGTAGCCATTCCCACCCTGCTGACCAGCGCCGGATCCGGCCACGGCCGCATGACCACCGGTGGAGCCGAAACCCCCCTCGGCCCGCGCCGAGTCGGGAAGCTGCGCCACCTCGCGGAAGCGCACCTGCTCGACTCGCTGGACAACCAGCTGGGCAATGCGGTCGAAACGCTCGAACCTGACGCTCTCGCGCGGGTCGAGATTGACCACGATCACCTTGATCTCCCCACGGTACCCGGCATCCACCGTCCCCGGGGCATTCACGAGGGCGAGCCCGCAGCGGGCGGCCAGGCCCGAGCGCGGGTGCACGAACGCCGCGTAGCCCTCGGGCAGTGCGATGGAGATCCCCGTGGGCAGGACCGCCCGCTCCCCCGGCTCCAGCTCCGCGGCCACCGTGGTGACCAGATCGCAGCCGGCGTCGCCGGGGTGCCCGTAGGCCGGAATCGGCACCTCCGGGTCGACGCGCCGGATGGCGACGTCCACGCCGGTGTTGTTCTCAGACATCAGGGGTTCACCTCGAAGGCGCGTGCGCGCCTGACCTGGTCCGGGTCGGCCATCGCCGCCCGGATCTCCTCGGGCCGTCCGTTGTCGATGAAGTGGTCGACCTTCACCTCGATGAAGAGGGCGTCGGCGCGCAGCGCGACCGGGCCCCGCGGTCCGCCTATTCGGCCGACCGCGCGGGAGTAGATCTTCCGGCCGGCGACGGCGGTGACCTCGGCCTCCAGGTACAGCACGGTGTCCACGGGCACGGGCCGGACGAAGTCCGTCTCCAGCCGGCCGGTGACGGCGATGACGCGCAGCAGCCAGTTCAGGGAGCCCAGGGTCTCGTCGAGCGCGGTGGCGAGGACGCCGCCGTGCGCGAGGCCGGGCGCACCCTGGTGGGCGGCCTTGACGGTGAACTCGGCGGTGACGCGCACGCCCTCGCCCGCGCGGGCCGCCAGGTGCAGTCCGTGCGGCTGTCCGTCGCCGCAGCCGAAGCAGTGCTCGTAGTGCGCGCCGAGGAGTTCGCCGGGGGCCGGGGCATCGGGGTGCCGCACCGGCGCCGTGGCGTCGGCGGGAGGCGTCAACGCTGTGTTTCGTCCACTCACAGCCGCAGACCTTACCCGCGCGGCTACCCGCCGGTCGCCTCGTGGCAGGCTTGGCCGCATGCAGCTCTCCCCCGCGCACTACGACGAACGTCTGACAGCCCCCCGTTCCTGGTGGGCCATCACCGCCCTCACCGGCCTGGCCTGCGCGCTGATGCTGCTCCCGCTGGGCACGCTGCCGCTGCTCGCCGGGCTGATCGGGGGCACCGCGCTGACGGGCCTCCTGGTGAGTTCGTACGGTTCCCAGCGCGTGCGCGTGGTGGGCGGAGCGCTGGCCGCCGGGGAGGCCCGGATCCCGGTGGCGGCGCTCGGCGACCCGGAGGTGCTGGACGCGGAGGAGGCCCGCGCCTGGCGCACGTACAAGGCCGACATGCGGGCCTTCATGCTGATGCGCAGCTACGTGCCGACGGCGGTCCGCGTCGAGGTCACCGACCCGTCCGACCCGACCCCGTACGTCTACGTCTCCACCCGCGAGCCGCAGGCCCTGGCGGCGGCCATCCGCGCGGCGCAGGGCCGGGACTGACCCCGGCCGGGCTCAGTCCCGCGGTTCGCCGCCGCGGGGGTCGATGGCCCGCGGGTCGAACATCCGGCCCTCGATGGCGGCCCTGGCGGCCTCGGGAAGGGCCTCGGCGGGCCGTTCCAGGGGCGGGAGCTGCGGCAGCGCGTTCCAGGCCACGGCGCGGGCCCGCAGGTCCGTACGTACCTTCTCGGCGAGTTTTCGGGTGTCCCGGCGGTTCATGACCGCTCCGACCGCGGCGCCGACCATGAACGGCATCAGGTTGGGCAGGTTGCGGAACATCCGCTTCGTGATCTGCTGGCGCAGTTCGCGCTTCATCTGGCCGCCGAGCGCGGCGTTCAGCGTGGTCGGCTTGGTCAGGTCGACCCCGCGCTCCTCCGTCCAGGACGTGAGGTAGGCGACGCTGCGGTCCTTGAGGTTGCCGGGCGGTCGCAGTCCGTAGACCTCGTGGAGTTCGGCGATGAGCTTCAGCTCGATCGCGGCGACCCCGGTGATCTCGGCGGCCAGCTCGGCGGGCATGGCGGGAGGCACCGGCAGCATGGCGGCCGCGCCGATCCCGGCGCCGACCGTGGAAGTGGCGTTGGCGGCGCCCGAGATCAGCTTGTCGGCCAGCTGATCGGGCCCGAGGCCCGGGAACTGCGCGCGCAGGGTCGCGAGGTCCCGAACCGGAACGCGCGGGGCGTTCTCGATGACTCGGTCGGTGAGGTAAAGGGCGGCGGCCCTGGCGCTTTCGCCGCCCTTGCGCACACCGTTCTTGACGGCTTGCAGCCGACGGACCCCGGAGTTCTTCCGGGGCCCCTCGCCGGCCTCGGAGGCCGACGTCACCGCCTCGGCGGTGTCGGGGAGCACGGCGGGTACGCCCGGGGCTCCAGGGCCTGTTTCCAGGCCCCCGGTTCCCTCGTGCGTCTCCGCCGGATCACCAGCTTTTCGGAAGCGCCGCTTCCGAAATGGTGTCGAGCCAGTCACGGCCGATGCCTCTCAGTCGCATTCGCGGCAGATCGGCTGACCGTTCTTCTCGCGCGCCAGCTGGCTGCGGTGGTGCACCAGGAAGCAGCTCGTGCAGGTGAACTCGTCGGCCTGCTTCGGCAGGACCCGTACGGCCAGTTCCTCGTTCGAGAGGTCTGCGCCGGGCAGGTCGAGGCCCTCCGCGTTGTCGATTTCGTCCAGGTCGACGTTCGACGACGACTTCTCGTTGCGACGAGCCTTCAGCTCTTCGATGCTGTCGCTGTCTACGTCGTCGTCGGTCTTGCGCGGGGTGTCGTAGTCCGTTGCCATAGTTCGCTCTCCCCCTCTGGGATTTAGCGGGTGTCTCAGCGCACGTAACGCGCGAGAGGCCGGACTTGTGCCCGACCTGAGGCGGAGATTTTGCCTCACATCAAGGTCTGTTACTCAATCGACACCCAGCCGCACATTCAGACGAGCGATTGGCTGGGATGACGACCGGGACCGTACACGGTCCGGGGGCCGTCTTGCACAAACGCCACCCCATGTATTTCCCGCCACCAGGGGGGCCGGAAACCCGGACTTCCCGGGCTTTCCGGCCCCTCCAAGGTCACTGAGCGCATAGGGACGGACACTCACCACTGTGATCGATCGCACAGAAGCCACTGCCTTCATGACCCAAGCATTCAGCCAACAGCGAACACGGGGTGATCGGCGCCACAAGGGCGGCGGTCGTCCTCACAAAGGCAGAGTGACACGCATCACGAGGCCACCGCCCTCGCGCGGGACCGCCTGGATCCTCCCGCCGTGTGCGCGCGCCACGGAGCGCGCGATCGACAGGCCGAGCCCGACACCCTTGTCGCTGCCCGTGCGCTCCGTACGCAGCCGCCTGAAGGGCTCGAAGAGGTTGTCCACCTCGTACGCGGGAACGACGGGACCCGTGTTCGATACCAGCAGGACCGCCTGCCCGTGCACGGCCTCGGTGGTGACCTCCACCCAGCCGCCCTCGGGCACGTTGTAACGCACGGCGTTCTGCACCAGGTTGAGCGCGATCCGCTCCAGCAGCACGCCGTTGCCCTGGACCACGGCCAGCGCGCGCTCCCCGCGGATCTCCACGCCCTTGGCCTGCGCCTCCCCGCGCGCCTGGTCGAGGGCGCGCGAGGCCACCTCCGCCAGGTCCACGGGCTTGCGCTCGATGATCTGGTTGTCGCTGCGGGCCAGCAGCAGCAGGCCCTCGACCAGCTGCTCGCTGCGTTCGTTGGTGGCGAGCAGGGTCTTTCCGAGCTGCTGGAGCTCCACCGGTGCCCCGGGATCGGAGAGGTGCACCTCCAGCAGCGTCCGGTTGATGGCCAGCGGGGTCCGCAGCTCGTGCGAGGCGTTGGCCACGAACCGCTGCTGGGCCGTGAAGGCCCGCTCCAGCCGGTCGAGCATCTCGTCGAAGGTGTCGGCGAGCTCCTTGAGCTCGTCGTCCGGACCGTCCAGCTCGATCCGCCGGGTGAGGTCGGAGCCGACCACCCGGCGGGCGGTCCGGGTGATCTTGCCGAGCGGCGAGAGCACCCGTCCGGCCATCGCGTAGCCGAAGGCGAAGGCGATGATGCTCAGCCCCATCAGCGCCATCAGCGAGCGGCTCAGCAGGTCGTCCAGCGCGTGCCGGCGCTGTTCCAGGATGCACGTGTTGATCGCGGCGTTGAACTGGTCGGGCATCTGGCCCGTGCCGCTCACACCGGGGCAGCTGCTCGTGACCTGGATCGGGCCGCCGCCCACGATGGTGAACGGCAGCGCGTTGCCCTGCCGCAGCGCCTGGGCCGACAGCAGGTAGATGATCGACAGCAGCAGGATGCCCGCGATCAGGAACATCCCGCCGTACAGCAGCGTGAGACGTATCCGGATGGTCGGCCGCAGCCAAGGGAAAGGACCCTCGGGCTGGCCGGGGTCCCAGGTCGGTTTCGGTGGCGCGGAGGGTGGCGCCGGGGTCGCGGCCACCCGCGTCAGATCCGGTAGCCGGAACCGGGGACGGTCACGATGACCGGCGGCTCCCCGAGCTTGCGGCGCAGCGTCATCACCGTCACGCGCACCACGTTGGTGAAGGGATCCGTGTTCTCGTCCCACGCCTTCTCCAGGAGCTGTTCGGCGGACACGACCGTGCCCTCGCTGCGCATGAGGACCTCCAGCACCGCGAACTCCTTCGGCGCCAGCTGCACCTCCTTGCCCTCGCGGAACACCTCGCGCCGGTTCGGGTCCAGCTTGATGCCCGCGCGCTCCAGCACGGGGGGCAGCGCGACCGTGGTGCGCCGGCCCAGCGCCCGTACCCGGGCGGTCAGCTCGGCGAACGCGAAGGGCTTGGGCAGATAGTCGTCCGCCCCGATCTCCAGGCCCTCGACCCGGTCGCTCACATCGCCGGAGGCCGTCAGCATGAGCACGCGGGTGGGCATGCCGAGCTCGACGATCTTCCGGCACACGTCGTCGCCGTGCACGAGCGGGAGGTCCCGGTCGAGCACGACCACGTCGTAGTCGTTCACTCCGACGCGCTCCAGGGCCGCGGCACCGTCGTACACGACGTCCACGGCCATGGCCTCCCGGCGCAGTCCGGTGGCCACCGCATCGGCGAGCAGCTGCTCGTCCTCGACGACGAGTACGCGCACGTCGTTTCCTTCCTCAGAGCCCGTCAGGGCAGGGGTGTCATGTGTCGACCATCCTGCCCCTTTCGCCGGTAAACCGGCTGTAAGACGCCGCTCGGGGGCGCGCGAGGGGGGCTCAGGGGGTGCTCAGGCGGTGCTCAGGGGGTGCTCAGGCGGGACCCGAGGGACGGAAGTGAGGATTCCCTCGCCTTACGAGGTTTCTGGGTCCAACGCGGCGGGGAGGACGACTTCACACCCCGAACACCTCCCTGACGGCGCACTGCCACGTGCCGCCGCCGACCCACGAAGAGGGGGCGAACCCACCATGGACGCATTCACCGCGGGTCTCCTGCAGCGCATCAGGAGCACGCAGTCGGACCTCAGGCAGGCTCGCGAGACGGGCGACGACTTCCTCGTGGAAGTGGAACAGGCGGAGCTGGAAGACCTCCAGCGCATCGCAGCCGATCACGGCGTTCCGGTCACCGTCTCCGCCTGCTGACTCCAGCCACCGGTATCCAGCCACCGGTTCTCGCACACCCCCGGACCCCGGAGGCCGCCACCCGGCCGCCGGGGTTCCCTCATGCCCGGGGCCCCACGGTCCTGGCGCCCGGTCGCGCCGGACCCGGGGCGCGCCCGCTCAGTCGTGCCAGGCCCCGGCCTCCTCCAGCAGCGGCCGCAGCGAGGCGAACACCGCCGGGGTCGCCGCCAGCGCGAGCTCGCCCGAGGCGGGCTCCCCGGCGCGGCCGCCCGTCACCGCGCCCGCCTCCCGCGCGATCAGCTCGCCCGCCGCCAGGTCCCACGGGTTCAGCCCGCGCTCCCAGTACCCGTCCAGCCGTCCGGCGGCCACGTCGCACAGGTCGATCGCCGCCGAGCCGCCGCGCCGGACGTCCCGGACCAGCGGGATGATCCGCCGCGCCACGTCGGCCTGGTGCGCCCGCCGGCTCTGGACGTACGCGAACCCGGTGCCGATCAGCGCCTGGTCCAGCGGAGCGGCCGGCCGGCAGGCGAGGCGGACCCCGCCCAGCCAGGCCCCGCGCCCCAGCACCGCGTGGTACGTCTCCCCGCGCATCGGCGCCGCCACGACCCCGGCCACCGTCTCGCCCCGGTACTCGGCCGCGATGGAGACGCCCCAGGTGGGGAGCCCGTAGAGGTAGTTCACCGTGCCGTCCAGCGGGTCGATGACCCACCGCACGCCGCTGGTGCCGGCCGATTCCGAGCCCTCCTCGCCCAGCAGCCCGTCCTCGGGCCGCCGCTCCGCGAGGATGCCGGTGATCAGCTTCTCGGCCGCGATGTCCATCTCGGTCACCACGTCGATCGGGCTCGACTTGGTCGAGGCGACCGCCAGATCGGCGGGCCGCCCGTCCCGCAGCAGCGCGCCCGCCCGGGCGGCCGCCTCCAGGGCCACGTCCAGCAGTTCGGTCTTCAGCTCTTCGGAGATCACGCCCGGCTCCCGTTCATCGACTTCTGCGGACTTCACTGCGCGCCCCGCTCTGCGCACCCTTCACCGCGCGGCCTTCACCGCGCGCAGCGGCGGCTACGCGTACGGACTGTCCACGCCGGCGGCCGCCTGCCGGGGCCCGCGCGCCGGGCAGCAGCCCACGGCGCACAGGTCGTGGCTCGCGCCGAGCAGCCCGAGCGCGCAACGCTCCACGGACTCGCCGCGTTCCGCCGCGGCCCGCTCCAGCACGAGGTCCCGTACCGCCGCCGCGAACCGGGGGTTGGAGCCGACCGTGGCCGAGCGGGCGATCGGCAGCCCCAGCTCGGCGGCCTTGGCCGTCGCCTCCGTGTCGAGGTCGTACAGCACCTCCATGTGGTCCGAGACGAAGCCGATCGGCACCATGACCACCGCCGGGGCGTCCGCCTCGTGCAGGGCCTCCAGGTGGTCGCAGATGTCCGGCTCCAGCCACGGGATGTGCGGGGCGCCGCTGCGCGACTGGTAGACGAGTTCCCAGGGCAGCTCGGTGCCGGTCTCGGCGCGGACCGCGTCGGCGATCACCTTGGCGACGTCCAGGTGCTGCTTGACGTAGGCCCCGCCCGCGCCGTCCGCCGTGTGACCCTCCGCCGGGCCGGAGGCGTCAGCGGCCGCGGTCGGGATGGAATGCGTGGTGAAGGCCAGGTGCGCCCCGGCGCGGACCTCCTCGGGCAGCGCCGCCAGCGAGGCCAGCACCCCGTCGATCATGGGCTGCACGAAGCCGGGGTGGTTGAAGTAGTGCCGCAGCTTGTCGACCTTCGGCAGGTCCGCCTCGGCCACGCCCTCCTCCACGAGCAGGGCGAGCGCGTCGGCGAGGTTCTCGCGGTACTGCCGGCAGCCCGAGTACGAGGCGTACGCGCTGGTCGCGAGCACCGCGACGCGGCGGCGTCCGTCGGCGGCCAGCTCGCGCATCACGTCGTTCAGATAAGGGGCCCAGTTGCGGTTGCCCCAGTACACCGGCAGGTCCAGCCCGTGCCCGGCGAAGTCCTCGCGGAGGGCGTCCAGCAGCTCGCGGTTCTGGCCGTTGATCGGGCTGACGCCGCCGAAACCGAAGTAGTGCTGCCCGACCTCCTTGAGCCGTTCGCGCGGGATGCCCCGGCCGCGCGTGACGTTCTCCAGGAACGGCACGACGTCGTCGGGCCCCTCGGGGCCGCCGAAGGACAGCAGCAGGAGGGCGTCATAGGGGGCGGCGGGGCCTTCGGCCGAGCCGGGGGCGCAGGCGCGGAGCTGGTCAGACATGCTTCGAATCCTGCCACCCGCCGCCGCCCCGCGGAAAACAGGTCCGGCCTCCGGGACCGCTCGACCCGCGGGTACGGGCCCTTCGGCCCCCGTCCGGTTCCTCCCCGCGCGCGTGCCTTGTGTGCGGCCGTAACCTGTATGGGCCAATGACGTCCCTTACGGAGGGCACCTTGCCCAGTCCCTACCGCGCGATCTTCGCCGCCCCCGGGAGCCGGGGCTTCAGCGCGGCCGGCCTCATAGGCCGGCTGCCCCTCTCCATGGTCGGCATCGGCATCCTGACGATGATCTCCGAGCTCACCGGCCGCTACTCGCTGGCCGGCGCCCTCACCGCCACCCTCGCGCTCTCCGCCGCGGCGATCGGCCCGCAGGTCTCCCGCCTGGTCGACCAGTACGGCCAGCGCCGCGTCCTGCGGCCGGCCACCCTGCTCGCGCTCCTGGCCATCTCCGGCCTGCTGCTGTGCGCGGCGAACAACACGCCCGACTGGACCCTCTTCGTCTTCGCCGCGCTCGCCGGCTGCGTACCCAGCGTGGGCTCGATGATCCGCGCCCGGTGGACGGCCATCTACCGGGACTCGCCGCGCGAACTGCACACGGCGTACTCGCTGGAATCCGTCCTGGACGAGGTCTGCTTCATCTTCGGGCCGATCCTCGCCATCGGGCTCTCCACCACCTGGTTCCCCGAGGCGGGCCCGCTGGTCGCCGGGGTGTGCCTGCTGGTGGGCGTGTGGTGGCTCACCGCGCAGCGCGCCACCGAACCGGCCCCGCACCCGCGCGGCGAGGACGCCGACCGGACTTCGGCCCTGCGCTCCCCCGGACTCCAGGTGCTGATGGGCACCTTCGTGGCCACCGGGGCCATCTTCGGCTCCATCGACGTGGTCACCCTGGCCTTCGCCGACGAGCAGGGGCACAAGGCGTGGGCCAGCTTCATCCTGGCCATCTGGGCGGTCGGTTCCTGCCTCGCCGGCATCGTCTTCGGCCTGCTGCACCTCAAGGGCAAGCCGGAACGCAGGTGGGTGCTGGGCATATGTGCGATGGCCGTGAGTATGATCCCCCTCCTACTGGCCGGGAACCTTCCGTTTCTGGCCGTGGCGCTCTTCGTCTCGGGCCTCGCCATCGCTCCCACGATGATCACCACGATGGCCCTGATCGAGGCGCACGTACCACGCGCGAAGCTGACCGAGGGCATGACCTGGATCAGCACCGGCCTCGCGGTCGGGGTGGCGCTCGGCTCCTCCGTGGCCGGCTGGGTCATCGACGCCGCCGGCGCGAGGAGCGGGTACGTCGTCTCCATCTCGGCGGGGACCGCCGCGGCGGCGGTTGCGTTCGCGGGTTATCGCCGGCTGACGAGGCCGGCGCAAGGGGAGGAGCCTTCCAACGATGGCGACGACGGGGACAGCAGGCAGCAGCGGGACACGGACCGCCGCGTGGCATAACTGGGCGGGCAACGTCAGCGCCACGCCCGCCCGGGTGGTCACCCCGGCATCGGTCGGCGAGCTCCGGGAGGCGGTCCGCCGGGCCGCCGGGGACGGGCTGAAGGTGAAGGCGGTCGGCACCGGCCACTCCTTCACCGCGGCCGCCGCGACCGACGGCGTACTGATCCGCCCGCAGGCGCTGGCCGGGATCCAGTCGATCGACCGGGAAGCGGGCACCGTCACCGTGGCGGCGGGCACGGTCCTGAAGGACCTCAACCTGGCCCTCGCCAAGGAGGGCCTGTCGCTCACCAACATGGGCGACATCATGGAGCAGACGGTCTCGGGCGCCACCAGCACCGGCACCCACGGAACCGGCCGCGACTCGGCCTCCATCGCCGCCCAGATCCGTGGCCTGGAGCTGGTCACGGCCAACGGCGAGCTGCTGGTGTGCTCCGAGAAGGAGCACCCGGAGGTCTTCGCGGCGGCCCGGCTCGGCATCGGGGCGCTCGGCGTCGTCACCGCGCTCACCTTCGCCGTGGAACCGCTCTTCTTCCTGACCGCCCGTGAGGAGCCGATGAGCTTCGACCGGGTGACGGAGGAGTTCGACCAGCACCACGCGGAGAACGAGCACTTCGAGTTCTACTGGTTCCCGCACACCGGCAACTGCAACACCAAGCGCAACAACCGCAGCCAGGGCCCCGCCGCCCCGCCCGGAGCGGTCTCCGCCTGGATCGAGGACGAGCTGCTGTCCAACGGCCTGTTCCAGGCCGTGAACTCCTTCGGCCGCGCCGTCCCCGCGACCATCCCCTCCATCGCCCGGATCGCGAGCCGCGCCCTGTCGGCGCGCACCTACACGGACATCCCGTACAAGGTGTTCACCAGCCCGCGCCGGGTGCGGTTCGTGGAGATGGAGTACGCCCTTCCGCGCGAGCGGGTCGTGGAGGCGCTGCGGGAGCTGAAGGCCATGGTGGACCGCTCCGGCCTGCGGATCAGCTTCCCGGTGGAGGTGCGGACGGCTCCGGCGGACGACATCACCCTGTCGACGGCCTCGGGCCGCGAGAGCGCGTACATCGCGGTGCACATGTACAAGGGCACCCCCTACCAGGCCTACTTCACGGCCGCCGAGCGGATCTTCACCGAGTACGGCGGGCGGCCGCACTGGGGCAAGGTGCACACGCGGGACGCGGAGTACTTCGCCCAGGTGTACCCGCGCTTCGGGGAGTTCACCGCGCTCCGGGACCGGCTGGACCCGGACCGGGTCTTCGGCAACGACTACCTGCGGCGCGTTCTGGGGGATTGAGCCCAGGGAATTGAGCCCAGGGGATCGAGCCCGTGCGGCCGGGCCGACTCAGGGAGCGGGCGTCCCCTGGGCGGCGGATCCCTCGCCCGACCCGCCGCCCGGCGTCGGCTTGCCGGGGCTCGGGGTCGGGGTGGGCGTGGGGGTCGGCGTCGGGGTGGGCGTGGGCTTCGGCGTCGGGGTGGGCTTCGGCGGGATCGGGCTCGGCGTCGGGTCCACGGAGTGCGAGGGGCTGGGGTCGGGGCTCGGGCCCCGGCCGCCGTGGCCGGTCGAAGGGCTCGGAGAACTCCCGGAGTCCGGGGTCTTCCCGCCCTTGCCGCCGCTTTCCCCGCCGGGCGGGGCCGGCTTCTCCTCGGAGACCTGGTGGGTGCCGCCGGAGAAGACGGTCCCGCCCCCCTTGCTGACGGAGGTGTCGGCGATCGCCTCGTAGGTCCCGATGCCGCCGAGGGCGATGGCGAAGGCCGCCCCCGAGGCGACCGCCGTGCGCTTCCAGCCCCGGAACCGCTTGCCGTGCACGGTGGCCTCGCCGAACTCCTCCGAGACCTCCGGCGGCGGCGGGACCTGACGCAGCATCATCGTCCCGTCGGGCGCCCGTACCCCGTGGGGCTCCTCCCGCGGCCCCTCCACCGGGACCTGACGGGCCTTCGGCCGGGCCGTCTCGCGGAGCTGGTCGCCGGTGCGGCGGAAGAAGTGCTGGATGACGGGTCCGCCCGCGGTGGCCACCACGCTCACCACTCCGGCGCCGAGAATGGTCCCGTAGACGCCCATCTGCGAGGCCAGCAGCGCCGCCGCGACCGTGGCGAGGGAGGAACCCGCGACCTGAGCCGCGCTCAGATCGAGCTTCTTCTCCTTCTCCCGCTCCGGTTCCACGTCCAGCTCCGTCTTCTGACCCATCGCCATCCCCTGCGTGTCCTGCCCTTCGCGCTCCAACGCCTTCTCCCGTTACTGACACGTCAGCGAAACGAATAGTTCCGTTTCCGGAGATTCTGTGAAGCAGGACACCCGAAAACGGGTGCGTAGGCAGGTCCGGCCGGATGTGGACCCGATCCAGGGCAGCCCAACTCCCGCCGTCCGGGACAACTTCGGCGGCGCGGCGGTCCACCCAGGTGGCCCGAATGGAGTACTGTGGCGAGCCCTGGGGCCGTCCTTCCTTTCGGATGTCCGGACCCGGGAGAGGGGGCCGGCTGATGGAAAACGGCACTCGAGACCGGCGATGCCGCGGTATTGCACGGGATCCTGCTGCGCACAGTAATCGTTCGGTCACTGTGCGTGCCCAACAGGTAACCGTGCCATAACAGCGATCAAGGGCGCATGCCCGACACGCCGGTTTAACTCGGCAAGGTAGTGGCAGGCTGCACCCGGGCAGGCCACACTCGACTAGCGGAAGCAGCGACGCACGTGACGTCGGCAGGCACCACCCGGGAGGTCCCCATGCCCGAACTGCGTGTCGTGGCCGTCTCCAATGACGGCACACGACTGGTGCTCAAGGCTGCGGACAGCACGGAGTACACGCTTCCGATCGACGAGCGTCTCCGGGCTGCCGTACGTAACGACCGTGCGCGCCTGAACCAGATCGAGATCGAGGTGGAGAGCCACCTCCGCCCCCGCGACATCCAGGCCCGCATACGGGCCGGTGCCTCCGCGGAGGAGGTCGCTCAGATGGCCGGCATCCCCGTCGACCGGGTACGCCGCTTCGAGGGCCCCGTGCTCGCCGAGCGCGCGTTCATGGCGGAGCGGGCCCGCAAGACCCCCGTGCGCCGGCCCGGCGAGAACACCGGACCCCAGCTCGGCGAGGCCGTGCAGGAGAGGCTCTCGCTGCGCGGGGCCGAGAAGGAATCCGTCCAGTGGGACTCCTGGCGCCGCGACGACGGCACCTGGGAGGTCCTGCTGGTCTACCGGGTCGCGGGCGAACCGCACTCGGCGAGCTGGACGTACGACCCGCCGCGCCGGCTGGTCGTGGCCGTGGACGACGAGGCCCGCTCGCTGATCGGCGAGTCGGACGACCTGCCGGCGACCCCGGAGCCGAGCTTCCCGTTCGTGCCGAGGATCGCGCGGCTGCCGCGCGACAGGCCGCTGGACCGGGCCCTCGACCGGCAGATGGAACGGCCCACCGCTCCTCCTCCGCCGCCGGAGCCGGAGGCCGAGGAGGAGCGGGACACGCTGACGGCCCTGCTGGAGGCGGTCCCGAGCTTCCGCGGCGACCTGGTCGTCCCGGAGCCGGTCATGGAGCCGGAGCTGGAGGAGCCGCCCGCCGCTTCGGCGTCGGCCGGCGCGGGTTCCGCGTACGCCGACGTCCTGATGCCGCGCACCGTGGCGGGACACCGCGACCGGCTGACGGGAACCACCGACCGGCAGGCGGAGGCCGACGGGGTGCGCCCTGGCCGCCGCGCGGCGGTGCCGAGCTGGGACGAGATCGTCTTCGGCACGCGCCGCAAGAAGCAGGAGTAGCCCGGCCCCGGGCCCCGGCGGCGGAGTCCGCCATCGGGGCTCGGGGCCGCGTGCCCCGGGGGTGTCTTGCCGATCGGGCCGGGCTCGCGGCGTCTGTCACCGCTCCCCGAGCCGGCCCGATCGGCGGGGCACCCCTCAGCCCGGCAGCTCGCCGACGGCCACCTCGCGCGACGGGTCCGCGGACCATTCCGACCAGCTGCCCGCGTACAGGGCCGCCGGGATGCCCGCCGCCGCCAGCGCCAGGACCTCGTGGGCCCCCGAGACGCCCGAGCCGCAGTAGACCCCGACCGGGGTGCCGGTGTCGGCGTGGACACCGAGGCCTTCGAAGCGGTCCCGCAGGGCCTCGCGGTCCAGGAGCAGGCCGCCCGGTCCCGTGTTCTCCGTGGTCGGCGCCGACAGCGCCCCCGGGATGTGGCCCCCGACCGGGTCGATCGGTTCGACCTCGCCCCGGTACCGTTCGCCCGCCCGTGCGTCCAGTAGCACACCCGTCCGGGCCAGTGCGGCGGCCCCGTCGGCGTCCAGCAGTCCGATGGCACCCGGATTTGGCTTGAAATCACCCTCGCTCACAGGAGTGACCTCGGCCGACAGGGGGCCGTCGGCCGCCTGCCACGCGGCCAGTCCCCCGTCCAGGACCCGCACCCGCGCGTGACCCGTCCAGCGCAACAGCCACCACGCGCGCGCCGCCGCCCAGCCCAGGCCGCCGTCGTACACGACCACCGGAGTCCGCTCCGAGACCCCGGCCCGCCGCATCACCGCCCCGAATTCCTCGGGATCGGGCAGCGGGTGCCGGCCGCCGGAACCCGCCGGGCCTGCCAGTTCCGCGTCGAGGTCGACGTACACCGCGTTCGGGAGGTGCCCGGCCTCGTACTCGGGCCGCAGGTTCGGGCCGCCGAGCTGCCAGCGGACGTCGAGGAGCACCGGCGGCAGCGGGCCGGCCAGCTCCTCCCTCAGGGCGGTGGCGGAGACGAGCGGAGAGCGGGGCGGGTTCGCAGTCATGCGGGCCATTTTGCTCCCCGCCAACCACCCCGCGTAACAAGTCCGACATCGACGGGCCGCACTGATCCGGACATCTCTCCCGGCTCCCGCGAAACCCGGCCGGTCGGGGCGCGCCGGGCCTCCCGGAGTGGAAGCATCAGCTCCGGGAAGGGTCACGAGCGTGACGACGGAGGAGACTGCTGACATGACCGAGGCATCGGAAGCAACGCGGCGCACGCCCGGCACGCCGTGCTGGGCGAGCCTGATGGTGCACGGCCTCGGGACCACCGAGGAGTTCTACGCCGACCTGTTCGGCTGGGAGTACGAGCCCGGCCCCGAGCAGCTGGGCCCGTACGTCCGGGCCATGCTCGGGGGGCTGGAGGTGGCCGGCATCGGCGAGATGCCGCCGGATCGCCAGCTGCCGGTGGCCTGGACCACGTACCTCGCCACGGACGACGCCGACGCCACGGCCGAATCCATCCGCTCCTGCGGCGGCACGGTGGCGGTGGGCCCGCTCGATGCCGGAATCGCGGGGCGGGTGGCGATCTGCTCGGACCCGCTGGGCGCGATCTTCGGGCTCTGGCAGGCGGCGTCCCACATCGGGACCCGGCTGGCCGGGGGGCCCGGCACCCCGGTGTGGCACGAGCTGGTCACGCAGGACACCTCCACGGTCGGGAAGTTCTACGAGCACGTCTTCGGCCACGAGGCCCGGGCGCACGCCGGCGCGGGCGATGCCGCCGACGAATTCGACTACCTCACGCTGTCCCTGCAGGGCCGGCCGGTGGCGGCCGTGCACGGGGTCGGACGCTCCCTGCCCCACGACCGGGGGCCGCACTGGATGACGTACTTCGAGGTGGAGGACACCGACGCGGCCGCCGCCCGGGTCCTGCGGCTCGGCGGCGGGATCGTGCAGCCGCCCCGCGAGGGGCTGAGCGGCCGGCTGGCCGTGGTCACGGACCCGGAGGGCGCGGTGTTCACGCTCGTGCACGGCAGGGGCTGACCTCCTACCGGGACGGTCCGGGGCCCCTGGGCTCCCTGGCGGTGACCAGCAGGCCGCCGGCGAGGGCCGCGAGCAGCAGGGCGCCGAACCCCCACCAGAGGACGCCGGAGTAGCCGCCGATCAGCCATGGGAGCACGTCCTGCGATGAATCGGGGCGGCCGAGGCCGGCGAACACGAGGGCGAGCAGCATGCCGCCGATCACTTCGCCCAGGTGCTGGGCGGTGGCGATGGCGGCCGAGGCCGCACCGGCGTGCCGGGGTGCGACGCCGGCGGTCACGGTGGCGAGGAGCGGCACCAGAGCCGTACCGATGCCGAGGCCGGTGAGGATCATGCCGGGCAGGGACCGGAGCGGGGTGAAGTAGCCCTCATCACCTGCCAGGAGCAGCAGCCCGGCGGCCGTGAGCACCAGCCCGGCCGCGATCAGGACCGGGGGCGCCACACGGTGCGGCAGCCGGGCGGACACCTGGGTGGAGCCGATGACGACCCCGCCGATCAGGACCGGGAGGATCACCCAGGCCGTGCCCGACTGGTAGCCGTGAAACCGCTCCAGGAAGTAGGCCAGCGCCGCGTACAGGGTGAAGAACCCGGTGCCCGCCAGGACCAGGGCGAGGAGGGAGCCGCTGCGGTTGCGGTCCTTCCAGACGTACGGCGCGAGGAGCGGGCCGGACGTCCTGGTCTGCCACCACAGGAAGGCCGCGAGCAGGACGATGCCGGCGGCGATCAGGACCAGGGCCAGGAGGTCGATCGCGCCGTCGGACCGGATCTCGCCGAGGCCGTGGACGAGGGCGGCGAGCCCACCGGAACCGAGCAGCACGCCGGGCACGTCGAGGCGGGCGCCGGAGGTGCGGGGGCCGTCCTTCGGCAGGGTGAGCGTGCCGATCAGGGCGATCACGGCGATGGCGAGGGGAGCGTACAGGCACCAGCGCCAGCTCAGGCTTCCCACGAGCGATCCGCCCGCGAGGAGCCCGAGCGCCGAACCGCCGCCGGCGAACGCCGCGTAGACCCCGAAGGCCCGGCTCCGCTCCTTGGGGTCGGTGAAGCCGGTGGCGACCAGGGAGAGCGCGGCAGGTGTCAGCAGCGCGGCGGAGACTCCCTGCAGGACGCGCGCCGCGACCAGCATGCCGGAGCTGCCGGCCGAGCCGCCGAGCGCGCAGGCCGCCGCGAATCCGGCCAGACCGATGATCAGGGTCCGTCTGCGCCCCGCGAGGTCCGCGAGGTGCCCGCCGAGCAGCAGCAGCGCGCCGAAGGAGACCGCGTAGGCGGTGAACATCGCGTTCAGGCCGCCGGAGTCGACGTCGAAGTCCGCTTGGACGTGCGGCCCGGCCATGTTGAAGACGGTCGCGGTGAGCACCACCATCAGCTGCACCAGGGCGGCGACCACCAGACCCCGCCGGCGCCCGGTCCGCGGCGAGGGGGACACCGGGGGCGGTCCGAAGCCCTGGGCGGGGCCGAAGTGCGCCGGGGCCGTGGGGGCGTACGCGGGCGGCGGGGGGAGCTGGGGGCGCGGGGAGGGAACGCGGGGGTCCGGCGCCGCGGCCGGGGGCTCATCGGGGCGGGTGGGGGCGAAGTCCAGCAACTGGGCGGCGTGACGCCCGAGTTGCGCCAGGACCGGGCCCGGCAGCCATTCCCCGGACTGGTCTGCGGCCGTGCGTTCGGCCACCTGCGCGGGGGTGGGCCGCCGGGCCGGATCCTTGTGCAGACAGTCGCGCACGAGGTCGGCCAGGCCCTCCGGTACGCCCGTCAGGTCCGCCTCCTCCTCGGCGACGCGGAAGAGGTGGGCGTTCAGGCCGGTGTCCGCGGCGCCGAAGAGGAGCCGTCCGGTGGCGGCGTACACGAGGACGGCGCCGAGGCAGAAGACGTCGCTGGCGGGGGTGAGTTGGAGGCCGCGGACCTGCTCCGGCGACATGAACCCGGCCGAGCCGATCAGCATGCCGGTGTGGGTGAGCAGGCTGTCCCCGGCGAGGCTGTCCATCGCCCGGGCGATGCCGAAGTCGATGACGCGCGGGCCGTCGACGGTGACGAGCACGTTGGAGGGCTTGAGGTCGCGGTGGATCAGGCCCGCCTCGTGCACGGCCCGCAGGGCGAGCGCGAGCCGGTTGGCGAGGGTGCGCACGGAGTGCTCGGGCAGCGGCCCGAAGTCCTTGGCGACCACGGCGTGCAGATCGGGCCCCGGGATGTACTGGGTCGCCACCCAGGGCACCGCGGCCTCGGGGTCGGCGTCGAGGACGGCGGCGGTCCAACTCCCGCCCACCCGCCGCGCGGCGGCCACCTCCCGGGCGAAGCGCCTGCGGAACTCCGGGTTTCCGGCGTACTCGGCCTGCACCACCTTCACGGCGACGGTGCGCCCGCCCTCGGAGCGGCCGAGGTAGACCAGGCCCATGCCGCCGGCGCCCAGCCGGGCGATCAGACGGTACGGGCCGATACGGGTCGGGTCTTCGACGATCAGCTGATCCACGCGCCGAGGATAGTGCAACTATCCAAGGCGTGCGGGCGCATCGGCGCAATGGGCGGGCGACCGTGACCGCCGCCCGCTCCTCACATATGACAGAACGGGCCATATGATGACATTCCATCAACTGTGAGGGCAGGCCGCCATGTCACGAGTCGACGCCTCCGCCGCGGACCGGATGGTCACGGCCCTGTTCATCGAGCGCGCCCGGCGCAGCCCCAGCTCCACCCGCTTCTGGGTCCTGCTCGTGCTCGCGGCGGTCATCGCGTCCGCGGGCGTCGTCGGGGACTCGACGGCCACCGTCATCGGAGCGATGATCGTCGCCCCGCTGATGACCCCGATCCTGGGCAGCGCGCTCGCACTGGTCCTCGCCGACCGGCACCAAGTGGTGCGCTGCGCGCTCCTGGTGCTCGGCGGGGCCCTGACGGTGGTGGCCATCGGCATGCTGATGGGGTGGCTCATTTCGCCGCCCGACGCCTTCGCCTCCAACAGCCAGGTCTCCTCGCGGATCAGCCCCCGGCTGATCGACCTCGTCGCCGCCCTGGCCACCGGGACGGTCGGAGCCTTCGCCCTGGTGCGCTCCGACGTCTCCGACACCCTCCCGGGGGTGGCCATCGCCATCTCCCTGGTGCCGCCCCTGGCCGTCACCGGGCTCCTGATCACCACGCACCGCTTCCACGACGCGAGCCAGTCCGCGCTCCTGTTCGCCACCAACGTCGCGGCCATCGTCGCCACCGGAACCGCGGTCTTCCTCGCCTACGGGGTCCGGGCCGGCGCCGGCGAGGCGGGCATCGCGGTGGGCGCGCTCCGCGGCCGGACCCTGGCCGCGGTCTCGGCCATCGTGCTGCTGGTCGCCGTACCGCTCACCGCGGGCACGATCTCCGTCGCCCGCGACCGCGCGCTCGCGGCGAACGCGCGGCCGGTGGCCGAGCGGTGGGCCGCCACGGGCAACTGGCAGATCGCCTCGGTCGAGGCCCGCAGCGGGGTCGTCGTGGTGGGCGTACTGGGACTGCCGCCCCAGCCCGCCCCCACCGCGCTGCGCGAAGCACTGAACCGGGGCGGCATGCGGGACGCCGCGCTCGAGCTCCACCTGGTCGGCGGCCGCACCCACTGGTGCCCGGCGGACAGCGCCACCTGTACGGTCCGGGACTCCTCCCGCACCTGAACGGCCTGTCAGTTGTGCGGGGCCGTTCCGCTGACCCGGTGGTCGGCGTGGCTGAGGGCTTCCAGGACGAGGCGGCGCAGGTGCCCGTCGCGCAGGCTGTAGTGGATGCGGCGGCCCTCGCGGCGGGTGTCGACGAGGCCCGCGAGCCGCAGTTTCGCCAGGTGCTGGCTCACCGCGGTCCTCGACGCGTCGCAGCGCTCGGCGAGCGAGCCGACGTCCGACTCCTCCCCGGCGAGCAGCCACAGGAGGTGCAGCCGGGTGACGTCCGAGAGCATCGCGAAGACCTCGGTCGCCTCGGAGAGGCGCGCCCTGTCGGGTTCCCGTAGGTGCGCATCGGGTGCAGGTGGCTGAGGTTCGCGAGCAGGCATACCCCACAGGGTAGGTCGCCGGGGGCTGCTCAGGGCGAGGGCGGAGCCGTGATCCATCAGACATGTGCGCAGATGCGCATGTGTGTATACATTGGAGATCTGCCCCCTCACCCGACTGCCTCACCCGACTCCCCCACCCGGCTCCACCATCCGGCCCGAGAGGAACCGCATGCCGAGCGTGCTGCGCGACCGCACGTACCGCCGCCTGTTCGGCGCCCAGGTCATCGCCCTGACCGGCACGGGCCTGGCCACCGTGGCCCTGGGCCTGCTCGCGTACGACCTCGCGGGCACCGACGCGGGTTCGGTGCTCGGCACGGCGCTCGCGATCAAGATGGCGGCTTACGTCACGATCGCCCCGGTGATCGCCGCGGTGGCCGACCGGCTGCCGCGGCGGGCCCTGCTGGTCGGCTCGGATCTGATCCGCGCGGCGGTCGCGCTCTTCCTGCCGTTCGTGAGCCAGGTGTGGCAGGTCTACGTCCTGATCTTCCTGCTGCAGACCGCCTCGGCCGCCTTCACTCCCACCTTCCAGGCCCTGATCCCCGACGTGCTGCCGGAGGAGCGCGACTACACGCGAGCCCTGTCCCTGTCCCGGCTCGCCTACGACCTGGAGAACCTCTTCAGCCCCGCGCTCGCGGCCGCACTGCTGTCGGTGGCCGCCTACGACCGGCTGTTCCTCGGTACGGCCGCCGGATTCCTCGCCTCGTCCGCGCTCGTGGTGTCCGCCGTCCTGCCCCGGCGGGCGCGGGCCCGCGTCCCGTCCGGCGCGGGCGATGCCGACGGCGTCTACGCCAAGGCCACCGCGGGGACGCGCCTGTTCCTCGGCACCCCGCAACTGCGGTCCCTGCTGGCGATGAACCTCGCGGTCGCGGCAGCCGGAGCCGTGGTCACGGTCAACTCCGTCGTCTACGTACGGGACGCCCTGGGGCTGTCGGCCGAGTCGGTCGCCCTCGCACTGGGCGCCTACGGAGCCGGCTCCATGGCGGTGGCCCTGGCCCTGCCGCGGATCCTGGACGACCGCCCGGACCGGCGGGTGATGCTGACCGGCGCCCTGCTGCTCCCCGTCGCCTTCGGCGCCCTCGGCGTCATCACCTGGGCGGACGCGGGGGGTTGGCGCTGGCCCGCGCTGCTGGGCACGTGGGCCGGGTTCGGGGCGGCGTGCTCGATGGTGCTCACGCCCGCGGGCCGGGTGCTGCGGCGGGCCGCGCCCGAGGGGGACCGCACCGCGGTGTTCGCCGCCCAGTTCTCCCTGTCGCACGCCGCCTGGCTGCTGACCTACCCGCTCGCGGGCTGGGTCGGCGCCAAGGCCGGGCTCGGGTGGGCGACGGCGGCCCTGGGCGCGATCGCGCTCGCCGCCGCGGCCCTCGCCGCCCGCCTGTGGCCGGCCGGAGCCGGGCAGCCGCGCGCCGCGGCGGCGGAGACGGGCCGGGGCCACGTACACGAGCACGAGCACACGGGCCTGACTCCCGGGCATCCGCACCTGCACGGGGCGCGCCGGGCCGGGGCGGGATGGCGGCACAGCCACCACCACTGCACGGACGAACTGCACGCCGCGCACGGCTGAGCCGACGGCGTACGACCGACGGACTGAATTCGATCACCCATTAGTCATAAGCGATCAAACAGGACGCACCCTTCCTGAGTATTTGTGTGAATAGATCACCGCACTGGTCCTCCCCGGGCGAGTTCTCCTCCCCGAAGGGCAGCCGATGCGACGTGTCGTGAGAAGCCGCGCCGGTGGCCCGTACCGGCGTCTGCGCACCGTGTCCGCGCTCTCCGCGGTGGCGGCGTGCTGTTACACCGGGAACGGTTCCGACATCCGCAACACCGCGATCGTCGACTCCCTGACCCGCGACCCCAGGCCCGCGAACAACACGAGCGCGGCCGCAGGCCCGCCCGGCGGTACGGTCAAGGACCCGACGGCCGACCTGCAGGTCGGCAAGACGACCCCCTGACCCCGCACCCCCACGGAAGGCCGGCCGGGCGCCCCGCCCTGCCGGCCTTCCGGCGTACGCCCGCCCCGTACGCCATCGGGGCTCGCCGCGGATTCACCCGAATGGCGGCGCTCGAATGTCCCCGTGCTCCCTCACCACGGACGCTGGGCGCAGCGCAGGACCCTCGGCGTCCCGCCCGACGAAGGAGCCTCCCGTGGCACAGGCAACGCCCCCCAGCAGGGCCCCCAGCAGGGCCCCCGGCAGGGCCCCCAACAGCGGCTACCCCTCCGACGGACCGAACCCGTGGGCGGCGAGCGGCACCGTGTTCGCCGGCGTGCTGATGCTCGTCGAAGGCGTTCTCGGCATCCTGAAGGGAATCGTCGGCATCGCGGACGACGACGTCTACGCGAGCGTCGGGAACTACACCTTCAAGTTCGACGCCACGGCGTGGGGATGGATCCACCTCGTCCTCGGCATCGTGCTCGTGGTCGTCGGCGCGGGCATCCTCAAGGGCGCGGCCTGGGCCAAGGTCACGGGCGTGGTGATCGTCGCCCTCGACATCATCCTCAACTTCCTGTGGCTGCCCTACACCCCGCTCTGGGGCCTCATCTCGATCGCCATCGGCGTCTTCATCATCTGGGCCCTGTGCACGGACAAGGGCACATCCCGCTCCACCACCTCCTGAACGGCGCTCCGGGCGCCCCTCCCGCTCCGCGCACCGGCCCCCGGCCGGGCGTGGCGCACGGGAAGGGCGCCCCCGGCGCGTTCACACCTCTGAGTGAGGCCGGTGCGGTTCACGAGGGGCGGCGGCGCGCCTCTGCCTAGGGTGGCTCCCGGTGGGCGGACAGCCGCTCCGACCGGCGCGACCGGCGCGTCGACTCATGTACGGGAGCTTGTGTGGCGCAGCAGCGCACGACGTCACTCCGGCTCCGCTTCCGGTACCGGTTCGACCATCTGGTCTCGGGCGGAACGACCGCGCTGATCGGCTGGCTCGCGCTGGCCTGCCTGGCCGTCGTCGTCCCGGCGAGCATGGTGCTCGTCTGGTCCGACCGGTCCGCTCCGACCACGCTGTCCGGCCGGCTCACCGCCGTGTGGGTCAGCGTCGGCCAGACCCTGAAGATCGGGGGCGCCGTCGGCTCCCCGCTCTACGTACTGGCCTCCGTGTCCCTGGCGCTGGTGGCGCTGCTCTTCGTGTCGACCCTGGTCAGTCTGATCACCACGGGGATCAACCGGCGCGTCATGGCGCTGCGCCTCGGTCACTCCACCGTGCTGGAGACCGGGCACACCGTCGTACTGGGCTGGTCGGACCAGGTCTTCCCGGTGATCGGGGAGCTGGTGGCCGCGAACGCGAACCAGCGCCGCTCCGCCATCGCCGTGCTCGCCCCGCGGGACAAGGTGTGGATGGAGGACGAGATCTCCACCCGCGTCGGCGACGGCGGCAGGACGCGGATCATCTGCCGCAGCGGGAGCACCACCGACCCCACGGAGCTGTGCCGGGTCAGTCCGCGCAGCGCGAAGGCGGTGCTGGTGCTGCCCCCCACCGGGGACGGCGGTGACGCCCACGTGGTGAAGACCCTCCTCGCCCTCGGCGCGGCCGTCCCCGGGTCCGGTGAAGGGCGAGCGGTGGTGGTCGCCGCCGTCCGCGACTCCCGCAACCACGTCACCGCCCGGCTCGCCGCCGGGCCCGCGGGGCACGTCCTGTGCGTCGACGACATCGTCGCCCGGCTGCTCGTCCAGACCGCCCGGCAGCCCGGTCTCTCCCTCGTCTACTCGGAGTTGCTGGACTTCGAGGGGGACGAGTTCTACCCGGTCGCCGCCGAGGACCTCGCCGGGCGGACGTTCGGCGAGGCGCTGCTGTCGTTCGCCACCTCCTGCGCGGTCGGCCTGCTGCACGCCGACGGGAGCGTCACCCTCAACCCGGTCCAGGAGACCGTGATCGGCGCGGCCGACCGGATCATCGTCGTCTCCCGGGACGACGACACGGCCCTCCGGCAGGACACGGCCTCGCTCGTCTCCCTCGTGCAGGAGGAGGCGATCGTGTCGGCCCGGCCCCGGCCCGCCCCGGCCGAACGCCTCCTGCTGCTCGGCTGGAACCGCCGCGCCCCGCTCGTCATCGAGCAGCTGGACCAGTACGTGAGCCCGGGAACGACCCTGGACGTCGTGGCGCTAGGCGGGTACGCGGCCACCCACGGCGCCCGGGCCGTCACGGCCTCCCGGTCCCGCCTCGAAGTCTTCCTCCACACCGGCGACATCACCGACCCGCTCACCCTGGCCAAGCTGGACGTGCCCTCGTACGACGGGGTGATCGTGATCGGGGAGACGCAGTCCCCGGCCGCGGCGGATCCGGAAGCGGGAGCGGGAGCGGGTACCGGGGCAGAGGCCGAGGCCGAGGCCGGGGCGGACGACAGGACGCTGGTGACCCTGCTGCACCTGCGGGCGGTCGGGGACGCCGCGCAGCGGGAACTCGCCCTCACCACCGAGATGTCCGACGACGGCAACCGGCTCCTCGCACCCGCCCGGGACGGAGCGGACTTCATCGTGAGCGGCAGGCTGATCAGTCTGCTGATGACGCAGATCTCGGAAAGCCCGTATCTCGCCGAGGTCTTCGAGGAGTTGTTCACGGCGCGGGGCCACGAGTTCCACCTCAAGCCGGCCACGGACTACGTCCGGGCCGGCTCCGAGGTCTCCTTCGCCACGGCCGTCGAATCGGCGCGGCGGCGCCGGGAATGCGCGGTCGGCTACCGGCTGCGCGCGCGGAGCGCCACGGCTCCGGATTACGGAGTGCGGATCAACCCCGACAAGCGGCAGCGGATCCGGTTCTCCGAGGAGGACTGGCTGATCGTGCTCGCGGAGAGCTGACGGCCGTACCGGCTGTACCGGCCGGTACGGCCGGCCGCCGCCGGCTAGGCGGTGTGCACTTCCAGGGCGGTCCGTACCGCGGACTCCAGGGCTCCCTCGATCCACGCGGGCTTGATGGACGTGTGGCACCCGGCGAAGTGCAGGCTGCCCTCGGCCTTGCGGACGTCGGGGAAGAGCTCGGTGTGCTGGCCGGGCAGCAGGACGGAGGCCTCTCCGTAGGCGTACGGGTCGCGCATCCAGGACTGGGTGCGGCCGACACCGGTGTAGAACACCTCGACGCGCTGTCCGAACACCTCCTGGACTCCCGCGAGGGCGCGCGGGTAGCGCTCCTCGTCGTCCAGCGAGTCCCACTTCAGGGCGTCGTCCGACCAGCTGTAGGAGGCGAGGATCACGCCGCCGGCGCTGCCTTCCACGGGGTAGGAGGGCTGGAACATGAAGCGGTTGGGGTTGTCGGTGGCCGAACCGCCACCGATGACTCCGGCCGCCTCGGGCTGGTCGCGGCTCACCACGCGGCTGGCGGCGTAGTGGGAGCGCTGGGCTGCGGAGATGCGGCCCGCGCGGACGGAGGAGTGGGCTCCCAGCAGGGTTCCGTCCGCCGGGGTCTGCCCGGTCTGGTACTTCCGGTACAGGCCGGGCCGCACGGACTCCAGCTCGCGCTTCCAGTCCGCCTCGTCGAACTCCCACCAGCGGCGGCTGAATTCGAGCAGCACCTTGGTGGCGGCGTCGTAGTGCAGCTCGGTGACCGCGCGGCGCTTGCCGTAGGAGAGCGCGGGGGTGATGGGGATGTGGCGCAGTCCGGAGAAGGGGACGGTGATGACGGCGGTGTCGGCGGTGAAGGTCTCCCGCCGCACGGGGCTGCCGCCGCGGCCCTCCGACACGGTCTCGACGGTGACCGTGCCCTCGCCGTGGGTGATGCGGGTGGCGCGCCGGTCGAGCCGTACGAGGTCCTTGACGCGGGCGTACATGGCGTCGGCCAAGGTGGCGGTGCCGCCGGGCAGTTCGTAGAAGGCCGTGTCGGGACTGATCAGCGAGGCGCCGATGAAGCTGTGCACGAAGGCGAGGTGCAGGCGGGAGGTGAGGTTCTCGACGGTTCCGATCAGGTCGATGGTCCGCACGTCGAGCTTGGCCTCCTCCGTCAGGAAGCGGTACATCGACATGTGGCCGTAGCGCTGGATGACGCGTGCCCAGCCCTCGACGAGTTCCTTGTCCTTCTTGCCCTCGATCTCGCGGCGCACGGGGGCGAAGGCATCGCGGACGATCTTCGAGGCGGGCACGGACTCGTACGCCTGCGGCACTCCGAAGGAACGATTGACCGTCTGCGGGGCGCGCGCGTAGTCGGCGCGGCGGGCCCGGATGCCGTTGACGTGGATCCAGGTGCGGTACGCGGGGCGGCCGGCCCCGTCCACGTCGACCAGGTGGAAGCGCCTGCGCTTGAGGCCGAAGCTGTCCATCAGGCCGGTGACCAGCGGGTGGCTGTCCGGGATGCGCATCGCGCCGGCCTCGGCGTACTGCTTCGGGTCGGCGAAGGGCTGCGCGGCGTTCTCGTGGCCGCCGGTGCGGAAGGTCTTGATCCGGCCGCCCACCCGGTTGCCGTTGGCCTCGATCACGGTGACCTTGTGTCCGGCCTCGCGCAGGAGGTGCGCGGCGGTGAGGCCGGCCGGTCCGGCGCCGATGACCAGCACCTTCTTCCCGGGGCGGCGGGAGCGCGGCAGGCCGTTCCTGAGGAGGATGTCGGCGTAGCGCGGTACGAGCGGCTGGTCCTCGTCGTCCCGTACGAGGATGGCCCGCGCGACGGTCAGGCAGGCGCCCCAGTCGGCGACCGCGGCGCCGGGTACGGCCTGTGAGGTCTCGGCGGAGGTGACGGCGACGGTCAGTCCGCCCGCCGCGGCGACGGCGGCCGCGCCGGCGCCCGCGATGACGGTACGGCGGGAGGGGCGGCGGGAGGTTGCGGAGTGGGCATCGGGATCCATGATCATGACCCCACCTTCGCCGTCCGCCCGACCCCCATCGCCCAGAAGGCGCCCGCGCGGGCAAGGACCACCCGGACGTGCGTAGCGCGCCGTCCCGTGCTGACGAACTGGGTTTCGTACGAGCAGCCTTGGGGGCCGCGCGGCCACGCCCGCTGGACTCGGGCCGCACGTGCGCCTCCTGACATGGGGGCCCCGAAACGGGCAAACCACCACATTGCCGCCGAGCGGGGCGGCGCCGGGGCCAACCGATCCGATGACCCGCGTGTCAACGAGTCCTCAGGTCAGCGTCCGCCCCTCCGCGAACCGGGCATCAGCGCCGGGGTTGCCTCCAGACTCACGGAGACGAAGAGGAGGTCCCTTTGCGGAGGGGGCCCGGGACCGGGTCGCCGGAGAGGCGGACCGTGCTGAGGATGCGCATGACCAGGTCGTCGCGGACGGCTCCCTGAACGCCCGACCGGCCGTAGAAGTCCCAGGCGACGAAGGCGCCCTTGGAATTCTTGAAGCCGAAGGCGATCGCCCAGCCGTCCCCCGCGCACTTGTGGTCCTTCTTGGCACCCTCGGTGCGGGCCTTCACGTAACTCCCCTTGACCCCGGCCTTGGTGGTGTAGGCCACCGGCTCGTCCCACTTGACGACCTCCTTGTCCGGGGATGCGAACGCGGAGTACGCCCAGGCCGTCGCCGTCTTCTCGGCGACCTCGTCGGTGGTCTTCGCGCCGTCGGCACCCTTGGTACCGGTGGACGCGAGCGCGATGTCGTTGACGTAACCGTCCCCGTTGGCATCCAGACTGCACCACTTCTTCTTGAAGAAGGCGGGCGCGGTGTGGCCGATCACCGGCTTGTCGGGGTCCTTGTCGTCCGAGAAGCCGCTGAAGATCTGCGGCTCCAGGACTTCCCAGTCCGGCGGTACGTCGAAGGCGGTGCCGTGCGCCGGATTCACCACGACCTTCCAGCCCTTGACCGTCGACTTCACGGTGCCCGGCGCGCCCGGGGACAAGGAGGCGGAGGGGGAACCGGAAGCGGGTACGGGGGAAGCCGGCCCCCCGGCGCCGTCCGCCCCGTCGCCGTCCCGGAAGAGGACCGCGGCGGTCACCGCGACGGCCACCCCCGCGGCCACCGTCACCGACATCGCCACGACGGCGTTGCGCCGGGGCGCGGAACGCGGCGCCGGTCCGGGAGGCGGAGTCGGCGCGCCGGACGGGTACCGCTGGTGCGTACCGGGTGCGGCGTTCTGCCAAGGTTGGCCGAATACGCCGGGCCCGTAGGGGCCGGTCTGAACGCCCTGCTGTCCGGGAACCGGCTGCCGGTAAGGGTTTCGCCCCGGTTTCTGCCCGCTCTGGTCCCCACCGGGCGTCTGCTGTCCTGGCCACATGGCGCGCAACGATAGGCCGGTGGCCGCCGCTCGTCACGCTTCGGCGGAGGGGAGGGCGCGGATCCGGCCACCCTTCCCTCCGGGGTCCCGCGGCCTACTTCCCGAAGGACAGCAGGGAGTGGTCCACCTTCTTCGGCTCCGGGCTGCGTACGGTCCCGTTGAGCAGGAAGACGCGCCCCTCGACCCAGGCCAGCCGGAAGCTGGAGGGGTAGAAGGCGGATTCGGGCCCCTTGGCGTTCTCCGGGCTCCGCAGGAATATCTGGGGCCGGCCCCCGCCCGTCGGGATGGCCGCCATCGCCGCGGACAGGCCCTTGCCCGTGTCGACGTAGACGACGACCTTCCCCTCCTCGATGGCCAGCGGGAACATGACGCGGCCGTCGGGTCCCGTCGTGCGCCACTTCACCTGACCGGTGTTGAGGTCGACCGCGATCACCTCGTCGGGCTTGTCGACGTCCAGCGGGTACGTGGCGTCGGGTGTGCCGCCCGCGATGTAGAGGGTGTCCGCGTCGGCCACCGCCGCGTTGCAGTCGTGCAGGTCGCCGCTGCCGCTGCCCCAGCCGTTGCACCGCTTGCTGACCCCGAAGGCGGCATTGGTCTGCGAGCGGACCTTGCCGTCGGCGGCGAAGGCCGTGATGTTCCAGACCTTCTCCTGCGTGTTGTAGGTGCTGACGACGAGCGGGTCCACGGACAGGATCTGGCCGAGGTTCGAGCCCTTCGCGTACTGGTGGCTCCACTTGGTGGCGCCGGTCGCCGGGTCGATCTCCTCGATCACCGACTGCTGGTCGGCCGTGTCCTGGCCGAAGCAGTCGCGTACGAGCATCAGCCTGGCGGCGTCGCCGCCGACCGTCGCGGGGGCGCAGCCGCTGCTCGGCGTACCGAAGAGTTTGCGCCCGTCGGTGACCGAGAAACCGCTCACGACCGCGGCACGCGCCACCGCGACGGTGTCCCCTGCGATGGCCAGCCGCAACTCCGAAGCCCGGTCGAAGACCTTCTCCTTCGGTATCTCCAGCTTCCAGCCCGCCTGTCCCGTGGCGAGGTCGACCTGCTGGAGGTGGGTGCACTGGGAAGTCGCGCTGTCCTTCTCGCGGACCCCGACGACGATCTTCCCGTTCGGGCCGGGACCCTCCGGGACCCCGCACAGCGGCGTGGCGAGGGGCAGCCTCCACTTCTCCTTGCCGTCGGTCGCGGTGTAGGCGGTGACCTCCTTGTACATCGCCTTGATCACGGAGTCCCCCACGCGCCAGGGGCCGTGCTGCGAGGCACCGGAGCCGGGCAGTTCGGTCCGGTTCGACATCAGCCAGACCCGGCCCTCGCCCGGCTGAATGCCGGCGTTGGGGTCGAAGACGAACGGGGGGCCGCCGGGGCCCTGGCCGTCTCCCTGGTCCACGGACGCGGACGCGGCGGGGGCGGCGCCGTCGCCGTCCCCGGCGTCGCCGGAGCCGTCGCGCAGGAGGATGTACGAGCCGCCGCCGAGGGCGAGCAGGGCCGCGACCAGGGCCGCCACCAGCAGGCCGGTCCCGCCCCGCAGGCCGCGGCGGGGCGGGCGTACGAAGTCCGCTGCCCGCAGCGGTGGTTGGGCGTAGGGATTGCCCGGCACGGGCCCCGATCCGGGCTGTGGCGTCCGGTAGACCGAGCCGTAGCCCGGCTGGACTGCCTGCGGTTGCCGATCAGGGCCCGGCAGTTCGTCGAAGTCGCGACGGGTCATGAGGTCAGTGTGGCTGGCGGGACGGCCGGACCGGGATACTTTTTCAGGCTACTTCCCGTCACCGTGCCCGGTTCCGGCACAGGGCCTCGACCTGGAGCTACTCCAGGCGGTCGGCCGGCTCGATCAGGCGCTGTGAGCCCGGGAAGAGCTTCGTGCGGAAGTCCGTGGTGATGCCGAAGCCGAAGACGTCCATGTCCAGGTCGTCCACGATGCGCGCCAGCTGGTCGATCTGATCGGGCGCCAGGAACTGGGCCTCGTCCACGATCACGTAGTCCACCCTGCCGCCCGCAGACATCTGGGCCACCACGTACGCGTAGACGTCCATGCCCTCCGGCGCCTCCACCGCCTCCGTCACCAGACCCAGGCGGGAGGACAGCTTGGCCATCCACCAACTTTCAGCTTCGTTCCTGCACCGCCAGGGCTTCCTCAGCCCGCAGTGCGCCCACACCGGACCCGACGAGGCAGACCTTTCCGTGGTGCGTTTCGTCCAGCACCTCCCGGGGATGTCCGTACCACTCGATCTCCGTGAGCTCGACGGTTCCGTCCGCCGGGGTGGGCAGCCGGTAGAGCGTCCCGACGCGCGCGAAGCCGTACAGGCTCCGCACCACACAAACGGCCCGTGAGGTTTCTGCGCTCTCGACCGAGATGACGAGGAGCCGGTGCGCGTCAACCGCCATACTCATGAGCCCTTCGAACGAGTTCCGGGATCTGTGTACTCCAGCAGAGGGTCCATCTCCGCCGTCGCCACACCGGGGCGGTCGACGTCCGCGTGATGGTCAGCTCCTGGACGCCCGGACTTCCGCGGGGCCGTCCCGTCTCAGTTCTCGCTTCGGCCCGTTTTCTGGTTCCGGAAGGCGTCCCGGGCAGCGCGTACCGCGGCTTCGAGCCCGGCGTCGTCGAGGTCCCCGGGCTCGGCGAACCCGGGATCGACCTCGTAGTCCTCCAGGATCATGAACACCTGGTCGAAGAGGGTGCCGAGCGCCCCCCGGAGCCGTTCGCCGTTCGTCTGGGATGCACGACGGGCCTCCCACCAGCCGGCTGCGAAGTCCTTTGCCGCGCAGGTCCCTTCGGCGAACGCGTCGAGCAGCGCCAGCTGCCGTGCCGCGGCGCTCTGCGGGTCGACGTCCTCGGGCCGGGACCATGCCCGGTGCACGGGCCCGTACGCGGCTGCCACAGCCGGCAGCGCTGGATGGCGGTCCGCCAGGGCGCGCGCATGGCGGCCGAAGCGCGCGCGTGCCGCGTCGACCCCTTCCCCGACCGCTGCCGCCATGAACGCGGCCGTGCCCGCGATCAGCGCGTAGCCCGGTCCGGGGAAGAGGACAGCTCCTTGCAGTCCGGGCGCACACAGCAGGAACGGCGGGTGGACCTCCATGCCCTCCGTGCCCGTGGCCGGCCGGGACCGCGTACCGGCGATCGCCCCGGGGTTGTCGGCGAGGTCCGTGGCGAGAACGTACGGGGACCCGACCGCACGGCAGCCGGCCTCGATCCGGCGGCCCAGCTCCGTGTCGAGCCGGGTGCCCGCGGGCACCGGGGTCACCGATTTGCCGCGGAGCCAGGACGGGGCGAAGGCGCCGTCCCGTCCGAGCACGGCCCGCACGTCGGGTGCGCCCTCGTGTTCCGAGTCCTCGTATTGCGAACCGGTCACCACAAAAACCCTTTGTCGATGATTCCCTGGAACTGTTTGTCGCCCAGCTTCCAGGCTGACCAGAACGTACCATCGGCGTGCAGCATCACCATTTTCTGCGATGCCGGGTCGATGAACCCGACGGCCTGACCCTGACCTCGGTAGTCGAAGCGGTAGATCTTCGTCCCGTCCCCCGTCATGTGGTCGCGCATGGCCTGTTCGAACCGCTGCAGGTTGGCCTTGTTCAGGTTTCCGGGGGTGTCGAGGAAGTCCCCCGCATGGGCATGGAACTTCTTGCTCATGACCTTCTGGCTGGAGAAGTCGGCTTTGCTCTCCCACCCACCCCTCGGGCACGGGGCGAGACCCAGCGGATCGGTCCAGGAGTGCGGGTTCTCGACGTAGGTGAAGGGGTTGGGCGCGGGCGCCAGTCCCAGCGGGTCGAGCGTGAGGTAGCGGGCCGTTTCGGGGTCGTAGTGCCGGAAGAGGTTGTAGTGGAGGCCGGTCTCGGGGTCGTAGTACTGGCCCGGGAAGCGGAGCGGGGTGTAGGTGCTGCTGTTGCGGGACCAGCTGGTGGTGCCCCAAAGGGTGGACCGGTTGCGCCACGCGATGGCGCCGGATTCATCGATCAGCTCGGTGGGGGTGCCGATGAGGTCGGTGGCGATGGCGAAGAAGCGGCGGTCGATCTCATGCTGGCGGTCATCGGCCGTGAGGATGCGCTCGGTCTGGGCCAGCGGGACGTCGCCGCGGTGGTCCCAGGTGAGCGCGACCGTGTGCGGGACGTCCGGCCGGCTGCTGGTCTGTTCACACAGGGTCATGCCGTCCCAGGTGAACCGCACTTCCTCCGCCACGCTCTCGCCGTCGGCCGCCAGGCGCTGTTTCGCGGTGCGGCGGCCGAGCGGGTCGTAGCGGTACCTCCACCGTGTCCCGTCGGAGGTGGTCACAGAGGTGAGCCGGTTCTCGGCGTCCCACGTGTAGCGCCAGGTGTCCGGCTTGCGGGAGAGACGGGCCTTCTGGCGGAGCGTGACCCGGCCCAGGGCGTCGTGCTCGAAACGGACGTCGCCGGCCCGGGTGAGGCTGGTGCCCGCGTAGGTACGCGCTCCGTTGGCCACCTCGCGCCGGGTTTCAGCGCGCGACCGAGGCAGTCAGGCCTGGTGATCCGCGACGGGGTCACCAGCGTGAGGCACTGCCGCCCGCCCGCGTCGTGTGCACACGGCAACCCGTGGGGCGACGTGGCACCGCTGCCGTTTCAGGCGTCGCCTCTCAGCCGCCGGGCGATGTCGATGTCGTTCTGGAGCGCGCTGAGACGGGGAAACGGCTCGCGGGTGGCGTCCAGCACGCAGACATGGAGCTTGTCGCCGGCCTGCGGTGGCGCTACGTTCTCGTCCCGCCAGGACGGGTGCTTCACCTGGTCGATGAATCCGAAGAGGCCGGCCGATCCGTCCACTTCGACCTTCGCGCCCACGGGAGCGACCGCGACGACCGTCACGTCGAGTTCTTGGTGGTCACGGAACCTCAATTGGGCCCTCCACGACGGGTGCATTTCGTACTTCACCATTCCCTTGGCGAAGTTCGCTCCCGTCGGTCCGGCGTACTCCGCGGCCACCGCTCGTTCGCCGAAGTAGATCTTGCCGTCCGAGATGATACCGCCGCCGATGTCCACCCCGGGCTGATGGTTGGCCGGGTTCGGCCCGTGGTCGAGCTCGTACTGGGCATGGGCCCCCTTCGGCGTGCGGTAGATCGGAAAGTAGTCCGGTGCCAGGCCCAGGTAGTCCGTCCACGCGTGCGGATTCGTCACGTAGGTGGAGGGGTTCGGCGCCGGGGTGAGGCCGAGGGGGGCCGGGGTGAGATAGCGGGCGTTCTCGGGATCGTAGTGGCGGAAGTAGTTGTAATGGAGGCCGGTCTCCGGGTCGGCGTACTGACCCCGAAAGCGGAGAGGCGTATAGGCGGTGCTCTTCGCAGCCCACGTGGTGATGCCCCACAGCGTGGAACGTTCGTGCCACGCCACGTTGCCGGACTCGTCGATGAGCTCGGTGGGGGTGCCCACCAGGTCGGTGACGATCGCGAAGAACCGGGAGTCGATTTCTTCCCGGGAGGCGTCGAGAATGCGTTCCGTCTGGGCTATCGGCCGGATGTCCTGGTGGTCCCAGGTGATGGCGACCAGGTGAGGGAGATCGTTCGAGCTACTGGTCTGCTCGCACAGGGAGTCGCCCTCGGGAGACGAAACGCACCGGAGCGCCGTCTACTTCCGGTCGATGCGCGCCGCGTGCCGCGGCGACTGCCGGCCGTCCATCCGCCGTGGACCCCGGCTCCTCCCCAGCGATCAGCGTCGCGCAATCCGCTCCACGAGTTCCCCCGGAAGTGGATACACCCGTTCCCCGGGCAGAAGATCGGCCGCTGCGTTCAGGTCCCCGGACCTCACCGCGGCGTGAACCTCGTGCGCCAGCGGAGTCACGTCCGTGATGCCTCTGATCCACTCGTCCACATACAGGCCAACGGCCGGGCCCGACAGGCCCACCTGGATCGCACGGTGCGGCAGAGGGTTCAGGGCCAGGTCCCGCTCAGGATCCCACTGGACACGGACCGGGCTGGACTGGACAGCGGTCCGCCATTCTTCCTTGGTCGCGAAACGAGCCCGATCGAAATGACTGAGGCAGGAATGAGAAAGGGCCCATTCGAAACCCTCCCGCGTGATGTCGATGGCGAGAACGCGTTCCTGGTCGACCTTCGCACCCCACCCACAGCGATACATCATCCACAGGAATGACGGTTTGATCCATGTCATTCGGGCACGCTTGAAGGGATCCACGAAAGTGCCCGACTTCAAGGCTGGTTCGGCGATCCGCGCCGGATATGCCTGATAAACCGTGATGGTCTCGTCGTCGAACCGTGCACGGACCTCGTTCGTCAGTGCGTCGCCGGTCATACGGAAGCCTCGCCGGCCCATACCTCGGGCTTCACCAGCACCGGGTCCGCCACCGAGCGCGCGCCCGCCGCGTAGGCGAGCCACCGCAGGTCCTCCCATGCGAAGAAGGGCTCGCCCCAGGTGTCCGCCCAGAGCCGCAACACTCCGTCCCCCGCGGGCGAGCAGGTCATGTCCCACCAGGCCCAGCCTCGGATCTCCAGCTCGGGATCGAAGCGCGAGAGCCAGTTTTGCAGGTCCCAGGGCGCGCTGCCGGTTCGCTCGGTGTACCGGTCCCGCCCCTCGACCGCGAAGGGCTCCGGGGAGCCGCCGCCGCGGCAGGCGCCGGAGAACCATCCGGGAATCGTGTCCACGGGCAGGTCGTCGTCGTCGAAGGACTCGGAGACGGCGATCTCCAGTACGGCGTCCAGGACCCCGCGCAGCCTGTCCGCGTACCGCGCCGGATCCCCGTCCACGGTGAGTTCGAAGAAGGCCAAGACCGGGGGCGCCGAATCAGACTCCGGCCGGCGGGCCACCCGCGACCTCTCGATTTCAAGGTCTTCGATTTCGTGCAGCATTTCACAATCCTCGCTAAGAGTCCTGGACGATCCTACCGGAACCGGGAATGATGACCTTGCGCATTTGGTCGAGCACCTCGCCTGGGAGTCCGTACAGGTCCGTTCCTCTGGTGGGGTCGGATATTTCCGGATAGATCTGCTTCACCTGTTTCCATTCCTGCTTGGTGAATCCGAGCCCGTCCGGCTGCTCTTGGGGAACCGCCCTCGCCCGGATGTCGTCCACGAAGCTCTTTGGCACGTCGAAGGCGACGATCTGGCCGTTGTCCCCGCGGAACTCCAAGGTGTGCCGCAGTTCCCCGCTCATGTTGACGTACAGATGGTTATTGCCGTCGATGGTGACGTTGCCGTTCTCGTCGATGTGCACCCTCTGACTGAGCGGATGCTCGGTCTGCTTGCGGTACACGGTGACCCTGCACTCGTCCGGAGCCAGGCCCAGATGGTCCGACCACGTGTGGGGGTTGTGGACGTACGCCATCGGGTTGGGCGCCGGGGCCAGGCCCAGCGGGTCAGGGCTGAGGTAGCGCGCCGTCTCCGGGTCGTACGTACGGAAGACGTTGTAATGCAGACCCGATTCGGGATCGAAGTACTGCCCCGGAAAGCGTAGGGGCGTGTAAGTCGACGCGTCGCGGTTCCATGTGGTCGCCCCCCACAGGGTCGACCGGGTGCGCCAGGTCACCTCGCCCCGCTCGTCCACGAGCTCGGTGGGCGTGCCCACCAGGTCCGTGACGATCGAGAAGAACCGGCTGTCGATCTCCTCCGTAGGCGCCGCGAGGATGCGCTCCGTCTGTGTCAGTGGGTGCAGTCCCCGATGCTCCCAGGTCAGGGCGACCGGGTGGGGGAGCTGGGCGGAGCGCGTGGTCTGCTCACAGAGGTTCGCGCCCTCCCAGGTGAAGACCACCTCCTCCACGACCTCGCCCGTCGCCGACAGGCACTGCTTGGCCGCCCGCCGGCCGAGTGGGTCGTAGATGTAGCGCCAGACCGTGCCGTCCGGCGTCGTCACCCCCACCAGGCGGTCTTCCGCGTCCCACGAGTAGCGCCAGGTGTCCGGCTTGCGGGAGAGCCTGGCCTTCTGCCGCAGTACGACGCGCCCCTGCACGTCGTGCTCGTAGCGCACGCCTCCCGCGCTGACGATGCGGTTGCCCGTGTAGGTCCGCGGCCCAGCGGCCGACCCTGTGTCCGGGTGGGAAACGGGCCAAGATGCGGAGGTCTGGTTCCCCGCTTCGTCGTAGGCGTAGCGCTCCGTCCACGCCCCCGCCTCCACCGACGTGACGCGTGCGGCAGCGTCCAAGGTGAAGGTGCGCACCCCGCCCAGCGCATCGTCCACCGCGGTCAGATGGCCATCGGGCCGGTAGCTGTAGCCGCGCCGTTGCAGGGTCCCGCCGTCGATACCGGTCAAGTGCTGCTCCGTGAGGCGCCCCACCTCGTCGAAGCCATGCGCGAGCGTGACGCCCGCTCCGATCCGGCGGACGGTCTCGCGGCCCACCGCGTCATACTCGAACGTGAGCGTCCGACCAGAGGCCATCAGGCTCGCGCGGCGGCCGGCGGCATCGTACGACCACTCGCTGACCGTGCCACTCGGCGTGGTACGCCGCGCCGTACGCCCCAGTTCGTCGTACGTATAGCTGAGCGTGCGGCCGTTGACCGTCTCCGAGTGCAGTAGGCCCTCACGATTGCGAACCCGTGTCAGGGTCACATCCGGGCCGACGGCCTGCGCAAGCTGGTCGGAATGGTCGTACTCGTACGTGGTGACGGCGCCGGCGACGTCCTTGCGGACGGTCTGCCCGATCGCGTTGTACTCGTACCGAACCGTCTCCCCGAGAGCGTTGGTCCGGGCCGCAAGCCGATTGGCCGCATCGTAGGCGTAGTTCAGGGTCCGGCCGTCGAAGTCCGTCTCCGAAGTCAGCCGGCCCGCGGGGTCGTACTCGTACGTCCAGGTCAGGCCCTGCGGATTGGTGACCTCCGTCAGCCGGAGCTCGAGGTCGTGTGCGAAGGAGTACCGCGCCCCGTCGGGCCCGGTGCGCGCCACCAGGGCGTCGAAGTCACCGAACTCGTATACCGACTGCCCGCCGTTCGCGTCCGTATGGGTCAGGCAGTTGCCCTCACCGTCATACACCCACGACTGCTCGCTGCCGTCGGGCTCCACCCGGCGCAGCAGACGGCCCTCCACGCTCCACGTCAGCCGGGTGATGCCGCCGAGCTGATCCGTGACGGTGGCCACGCGCCCGAAGGCGTCGTAGGTGTACCGGGTGACGGCACCCAGAGGATTGGCGGATTCGACGACGAGGCCCGCCGCGTTGCAGCGGATCGACGATGTCTCACCCAGAGTGTTCGTCACCGAGGACAGGTGGCCGCGGTCGTCGTACGTGTACCGGGTGTCCGCACCGGAGGGGCCGGATACGGAGAGGAGATTGCCCCGTTCGTCATAGGTCCGGCGCACGGACGTGCCGTCCGGTCGCGTGACCCGTTCGGGAAGGCAGAGCGCATTGTACTGCATCGCCGTCCGGCGGCCGTCGGTGCGTTCGACGGATGTGACGAGTCCGTTGTCGTCATAGGTGATGCGGGTTGCCAGACCCAGGGGGTCAGTCCGCTTGAGCAGCCGGTTGAACGGGCCCCATTCGAAACGGGTCGTGGCGCCGTTCGCGTCGGTCTCAGCGACGACGAGCGACCTGTCGTCGACGACGTAGCGGCGCTGGTGCCCCAAGGCGCCGATGACCGTCGTGACGCCGTCCTCGTACGTGAACCGGGAGTCCACGTGTCCGTTCGTGCCGGACTGGGCGGTGCAGCGGTCCTGATCGTCGTACGTGTAGTCGAAGTGGCGGCCGTTGGTATCGGTCCACGAGACGATCCGTGCGTGCTCGTCGTAGCCGAACCGCAGCGGCAGCTCTGATGAGTTGATGACCTCGGTCAGATCACCGTCGGTGTAGGTGTAGTCGAGGACCTTCGTGCCGTCGGCGAGGGAGAGCGAGGTGATTCGGCCGTCGCTGGTGGTGAGGTGCACCCGGTAGCCACCGCTGTGGCTCATACCCGTCGGAGTGCCGTCCGCGTCGTACTCGTACGCGATCCAGGCACCGTGGCGGTCACCTAGCTGGACGAGTATGCCCTCGGCCGTGAAATGCCAGACCCGGCCCGTCTCCGGGTCGGTGACCGTGAACTCTCCCGCCGGCGTGACCGACAGGGGCCAGCGGCGCCCATGTGTGGGCAGCACCGGTACCCCCGGCGCGGGGTGTGGATAGGCCAGGATGCTGCCGTCCTCGCCGACGAGGACGATTCCGACGGCATCGATCTCCAGGCGCTGGTCAAGGGTGCTCGCCCAGCGCCGGCCGAACCACCGGCCGGCCTGATAGGAGGACTCGAAGGTACGAGTGAAGGCGAGCGGCAGCGAGCCCGGCAGGGCTAGGTCGGTCTGTGGCAGGACCATCCGGCCGGTCGCGACATCGACGGGGTCGTCGACGCACGTCGTGTCCTTGCCCGTACGTGACGCGCTGCCGGGCCCGTCCTTGTCCAGGCTGGTGCGCCCGGGGCCCTTGAGGTCGTCGAGGTGCGAGGCGGCCGAGCCGACCTTCTTCAGCGAGCCAAGCCCCTTGGAGCCGACGAGCTCCGGGATCAGCTTGCCGATGCCCTCGGAGGGGTCCTTCATGAACTCGTCGAGCATCTTCTTGCCCGCGCCCAGCGGGTCGTTGGCCATCGTGACCAGACCCGCCGCCGTGTTGTTCAGGTTCGTCACGTACTCGGCCGGGTGCGTCAGGTTGTACGGATCCATCGGATTGAGCGCACGCGCGAAGTTCACGATCCCGGCCGTGCCCTTGATGACACCACCCGCCAGGTGCGTCTTGGCGAGATCCAGGTAGTCCATGCCGTCGCCGAGCTGCTTGGCGTACGAGGGCTTCGGCGGAGCCGTGTCCCGCGCCGCCCGCACCGCCGTACGGACCGTCTCCGCGACGTCGTTGCGCTGCTTGCGGGCCGTATCCAGCTTGTCCTGCGCGGCCGTCGCGATCGCCGTCCCCGGGTCGGTGAAGTTCTCCGAGGGGCGGGGCGGCAGCGGATCCTGCTTCGCCTTCAGCGCGTTGTTGTAGGTGTCGACCAGCTTGTTGTGCGCGGTGCGGGCTTCGGTGGAGACCTTCTTCGCCCGGTTGTACTCCTCCAGCGCCTCCTTGGCCTGCGCCTGCGCCCACTCGACGGTCTCCGCGAACCGGCCCATCGCGTCGGCGGCCTTCCCGAAGGCTTCGGCCGCCTTGAACCAGCGCGGCGGCTCCTTCGCCACCGACTCGCGGAATGCTTCCGCCGCCCTGCCCTTCAGGCCGTCCGGCTCCCCCATGCCCTTCAGGCCGTTGCCGACCTTGTCGAAGGAGGCCTTGAAGTCGTTGAGGTGGGAGACCTGCGCGCGGATCTTCGACACGCTGCCGTAGACCAGCTTGTTCGGGTCCTCGGTCTGCCCCAGCTCCAGCTCCGCGACGTCCGCGCCCAGCCGGTTGGCGGCCGAGCGGCTCTTGTCACGGATCCAGTCCCCCGCACCGTCCAGCCCGACGTCCTCCGCCAGACCGGCCGTCTTGTCACCGGCCCACTCGACCGCGTCACCGAGGTCCTCGACCCGGTCCTCGGCCCAGTCCTCGGCCCCGTCCGGAACGAAATCCCGCCAGCCCATCAGTGACCGTCCCCGTCACGCTTCGCCTGTTCCAGCAGATCCTTCAGTGAACCGATCCTGCCTGTGGACGTCACAGTGTCCCCGGTGTCCGACCAGGTCTGCCGGATCTGCTGCTGGCTCTTCTCGAACGACTCCGCGCTGTAATCAGGCTTGTAGACGTCAGCGGAGAAGATCTCACCCCACGGCTTCTTCTCGATCTCGTCCTCACTCGCGTACGGATTGCCGTACGCGGCGTTCGCCACCACCCGGAACGTGCCGTGCAGGTACTGCTCCTCCTCCCACACCGTGCCCGCCGCGATCCCCAACGACTGGGCGAGGGTGCTCGCGTTCTGCACCAGGCTCCGCACGCCCCACTCCCAGCGCTCGCAGAAGTCCTCGAAGTCGGTGGCGAGCCCGGCGTGCCCGGCTTCCATCCCCGTCATCGCCAGGTTCTCGAAGCCCGCACCCATCGAAGCGCCGGCCGCGTCCCCGGACTCCCGCAGCTCCCCGATCGCGGCCCGCAACCCGTCCTGAATGTTCTTGACCGCCGCCGGCGAAACCTCGAGATCCCCGTTCCCCGCCATCAGGCCGCCTCCCCACGGTCCACGTCCACGGCATGCGCATCCGGGACGATCCCCGCCACCGGCGGGAAGAACATCGACCCGTCCCCGTCCGCCACGTTCACGACCACCCCCGCCGGACCGTCCGCCAACGGAACCACCGCATCCACAAGCCGCGCACCCAGCACCGAGAGGAACTCCCACTCCCGGCCGGACTCCACCTCGCCACGCGCCACCGCGAACCGGGCCAGAGCCTCCTCATCGGTGAACGCGTAGATCCACCGGATACCACCCGACACCGCCGACATCAGACCACCCTCGGGACCGTCCGCCAGTGGAACCAGCAGCACGGCCCGCCGGAACTCCCCCACCAGACGACCGGAATCACCCAGCCCGTCCCGTATCGCCGCGATCTCTACGGTCAGTTCCATGGGTTGCATCCCTCCAGCGCCGGTCAGCGTCCTGGAACAACACGCTACCGGGGCCCCCACCGGTTCCCCCAGGCCCCCAGGGAGGGCCCCCTCAGGCGTGGTTGACCGGGAGGACGTCCGGGGAAAGGGCACCGGCGTGGGCCGCAGCGCTCGTCATCCGCTTGCGGTGGTGGCGGCGGCACAGGACCTCGTAGCCGATCTCCTCCGCCGGACGGTTCACGTCACCGACCACCACCTGGGCGCCCTCCACCACCATTTCGCCGCCCACCGTGCGGGCGTTGTGCGTGGCACGAGCGCCGCACCAGCACAGGGCCTCCACCTGGAGCTGTTCCAGGCGGTCCGCCAGCTCGATCAGGCGCTGCGAGCCGGGGAAGAGTTTGGTGCGGAAGTCCGTCGTGATGCCGAAGGCGAAGACGTCCATGTCGAGGTCATCGACGATGCGGGCCAGCTGGTCGATCTGCTCGGGCGCCAGGAACTGGGCCTCGTCCACGATCACGTAGTCCGCCTTGCCGCCCTTGGAGAGCTGGGCGACGAGGTACGCGTACAGGTCCATGCCCTCCGGCGCCTCCACCGCCTCCGTCACCAGACCCAGGCGGGAGGACAGCTTGCCCTCGCCCGCGCGGTCGTCACGGGTGAAGATCACGCCCTGCAGGCCCCGCGCGTCACGGTTGTGGGCGATTTGGAGCGCCAGCGTGCTCTTTCCGCAGTCCATCGTTCCGGAGAAGAACACCAGCTCGGGCATGGGGAGTACAGGGCCTTTCGAGGGAGGAGGTGCAGGGGAGAGGTAGTGGGGGCCGCGCGTCAGGAGCGGACTTCGAGCAGCGGGACGAGCTGCTCGGCCGGGGTCATGGAGCCGTGCATGCCCGCGAGGGCGGACTCGTTGGGCTCGGCCCGCGAGGCGGTGATCGCCACGTCGGCCTGGGCGGCGGCGATCACGTCGCCGATGCGGCCGTGGACCCGCTCGTCGCATTCGCCCGGCGCCCCGAACCAGCCCAGGTCCAGGGCTTCCGCGCGGCTCGCGACCCAGAAGCGGTCGCCGAGGACCTCGCGCCAGACGGTCAGGACGTCGGCCTCGGCTCCGGGTACGGCGTACACGTGCCGGGCCCGGCCCTCGCCGCCCAGCAGGGCCACGCCGGCGCCGAGTTCCCAGTCGTCGTCGTAGTCGATGCGGGAGTCCTCGTCGAAGGGGACGTCCACCATGCCGTGGTCGGCGGTCACGTACAGCGCGGTGCGGGGAGGGAGTTGCTCCGCCAGCCGCTGCACCAGCCGGTCCACGTACATGAGCTGGCCGCGCCAGGCGTCGGAGTCGACGCCGTGCCGGTGCCCGGCCCCGTCGAGCTCGCTGTAGTACGTGTACACGAGCGAGCGGTCGCCTGCCGCGAGCCGCTCGGCCGCGAGGTCCATGCGCTCCTCGCCGGTCATCCGGCCGAGGAAGGTGCCGCCGCTCAGCGCGACCTTCGTGAGCGGGGTGGTCTGGAAGGCGGGCGAGGACACCTGCGCCGTGGCCACCCCGGCCGCGTCCGCCTGCTGGAAGACGGTCGGGTACGGCTGCCAGGGCTTGGGCGGGGTCCACGGGTGCCAGCGGAGCTGGTTCATCAGTTCGCCGGTGGCCGGGTTGCGCACGGTGTAGCCGGGCAGGCCGTGCCGGGCGGGCGGCAGGCCGGTGCCGACGGAGGCCAGCGAGGTGGCGGTGGTCGCCGGGAAGCCCGCGGTGATCGGGCGGCCGGTGCCGCCGCGCGAGGTGGCGAGGAGGGAGGTGAGGTACGGGGCTTCGTCCGGGTGGGCCTTGATCTGCTCCCAGCCCATGCCGTCGACCAGGAACACGCAGTTGCGGTCGGCCGGGGTCAGCTCCGCGATCGAGGCCTCGAAGCCGGGCACGCCCTGGCCGGCCACGAGGGTGGGCAGCAGGTCGGCGAGCGAGCCGGTGCCGTAGTGCGGCACCGGGGCTCCGGCCAGGTCCAGCAGCTCGGGCTCGTCCTGCCAGCTCTGCGCGGCGGAGTACGCCATCAGCGGGCGGTGGTGGAGGTGGCTGCTGTGGCTTCGGAGAGCGCCTGCGCGAAGACCAGGGTCTGGCGCACCGCCTCGGGGCCGTCGCCGGCCTCGCTGACGCGCAGGCTCAGGTCGTCGGCGGTGGAGTTGCCGGTGTACCCGTGGTCGGCGTCGCAGTTCTGGTCGCCGCAGGCGGCGGGCTCCAGGTCGATGCGCGAGACCGCGCCCCAGCCGATGGTCAGGACGACCTCGCGGGGCAGGGTGCCGGGAGTGTAGGACTCCGGGTTGGCGACGACGCGGCTGAGCACCACGGAGGAGATGCTGGCCAGCTTGACCGACTCGGTGGAGGTGGTCGCGTACGGGGAGGGGGACCCGGCGTCGGCGGCCTGCTCGTCGGTGTGGCTGACGATGAAGCGGTTGCCGGTCAGGACCAGCACGGTGACGTGCCGGCGCACCTCGTTGGAGTCGAAGGTCGTCTCCTGGTGGACCAGGTACGACGAAATCGGCTCGCCGCCCACCGCGGCCTCCACGGCCTCGGCCACGAGGGCCGGGTAGTAGCCGCTGCGCTCGATCGCCGTGCGCAGCCCCTGGGTCGTCGTACCGGATTTCGCCATGAGGTCCATCCTAAGGCCCGTACGGGGCACCCCGGCCGCCCTGGGGCCCGTCGGACCTCAGTAGCTGGGCAGGGTTCGCGGGCCGAGGTCGTCGCGGGCGGGCGGGTGGGCGACGCGGACCGTCGCGCTGAGCACGGACAGCCCCTCGGTGGCGACGACGACGGGCTCCAGGGCGACCCCGACCACCTCGGGGTGGTCGTCGACGAGGCGGGACAGCCGCAGGAGCAGTTCCTCCAGGGCGGGGGTGTCCACGGGGTCGCTGCCGCGCCAGCCGAAGAGCAGCGGAGCGGTACGGATCGAGCGGATCAGGCTCGCCGCGTCCTTGTCCGTGGCGGGAACCAGCCGGTGGGCGGTGTCCCCGAGCAGTTCGGAGGCGACTCCGGAGAGCCCGAAGGACAGGACGGCGCCGGCGGCGGGGTCGATGACGGAACGGATGACGGTGTCGACGCCCCGGGGCACCATCGACTGGACCACGGGGAGCAGCTCCTGCGGCTTGCCCAGCGCGTGGGTGAGCTCCTCGTACGAGCGGCGCAGCTCGGCCTCGGTGGTGAGGTCGAGGCGGACGCCGCCGAGGTCGGCGCGGTGGCGCAGGTGCGGGGCGGTGGTCTTGAGCGCGACGGGGTACCCGAGGACGCCCGCGGCGCGGACGGCGGCGTCGGCGCTGGGGGCCGGGAGCGTGGAGAGCACCCGGATCCCGTACCGGGCCAGCAGCTCGCGGGCATCGGGGTCGTCCAGGGTGGCCACCTCCTCCCCCACTCCGGCCAGCAGGCGGGAGAGCTGCCCGGCGGCTCCGGTCTCGTCGATGTCCTCGAACTCCGGCACCTGCCCGACCTCGGCGACGCCCCGGCGCCACTGCCCGTACCGGACGGCTTCGGCGACGGCCTTGACGGCCCGCTCGGCGGCGGGATAGCTGGGGATCCGGGCGGTGCCGGGAGCGGGCGCCGCCGCGCCGCCGGAGGCCGGCTCCGGGTGGAAGGGCGCGGCGGGCACGGTGTCGGTAGGGGCTGCGGGCACGGTGTCGACGCCGGCCCCCGTCTCGGGCAACGCTGCGGACCCTGCCGCCAGAGCCGCCAGAGCCGTGGCGGGCGTCGGCAGCGCCGCGGGCAGCGCGTTCGCGAGGTCCGTCGCGGCGGCCGGCGCCGTGGCCGCCGAGAGCGCCTCCGCGAGGGCGCCCAGCTCCACGTGGACCACGGCCACCGGCTTGCCGGGGTGCGCGGCGGCGGCCGCCCGCAGGGCCTCCGCCAGATCGTCGGCGAGCGCGTGCTCGCTCACCCACGGGATCGCGGTGACGACGACGGCGTCGGTGTCCGGCGAGGCCAGCGCCGCGGAGACGGCCGTACGGAAGTCCTCCGGCGAGGCGGCCGTGGTCAAGTCGAGCGGCGGCAGCGGCCGCAGCCCCTCCGTGAGGCAGGCGTCGTAGGTGAGGACCCCGAGCGATTCGGAGTTGCCGAGGATGGCCACCCGGGGCCCGGCCGGTACGGGCTGGGAGGCCAGCAGCAGGCCGACGTCCACCAGCTCGGTGACCGTGTCGACCCGGATGACGCCGGCCTGCCGCAGCAGCTCGGAGACCGTCGCCTCGGGCAGCCGGGTGCCGGGGACCACGTGTCCGGCGGGGGTGTGCCGGCCTCCCTTGGCGACGACCACGGGCTTGACGGCCGCGGTGCGCCGGGCGAGCCGGGTGAACTTCCTCGGGTTGCCCAGGGTCTCCAGGTACATGAGCGCCACGTCGGTGGCCTCGTCGTCGTACCAGTACTGGAGGATGTCGTTGCCGGAGACGTCGGCCCGGTTCCCGGCGGAGACGAAGGAGGACAACCCCTCCCCGCGCCGCAGCAGCCCGGAGAGCAGCGCGATGCCGATCGCCCCGGACTGGGTGAACAGACCGACCCGGCCCCGCGCGGGGGCCGGAGCGGGGGCCAGGGAGGCGTTCAGCTCCACCTCGGGGGCCGTGTTGATCACCCCGAAGGCGTTCGGTCCGATCAGCCGCATCCCGTACGAGCGCACCTGGCGCACCAGTTCGCGCTGGCGGGCCATGCCCTCGGCCCCGCTCTCCCCGTATCCGGCGGACAGCACGACCAGCCCCTGCACCCCGTGTTCGCCGCAGGCCGCCACCGCGTCCGGGACCCGGTCGGCCGGGACCGCGATGACGGCGAGGTCGACCGGGGCGCCGACGGCGCCGAGCGTGGGGTAGGCGCGTACGCCGTCGAGCAGATCGCGGGTGACCGCCTCGTTGACGGCGTAGAGGTGGCCGTGGAAGCCGCTGTCGCGCAGATTGCGCAGGGCCGCCGCGCCCACGCCCGCGAGGGAGCGGCTGACGCCGATCACCGCCACCGAGCCGGGGGACAGCAGCCGCTGGACGGAGCGGGCCTCGGCGCGCTGTTCGCGGGCGCGCTGGACGGCGAGGGACTCGGCGGTCGGTTCGAGGTCGAGGGTCAGGTGGACGGAGCCGTCCTCGAAGCTGCGCTTCTGCTGGTAGCCGGCGTCCGTGAACACCTTGATCATCTTGCTGTTGGCGGGCAGCACCTCGGCCGCGAAACGGCGGATCCCCCGCTCGCGGGCGACCGCGCCGATGTGTTCGAGCAGGGCGGAGGCGACACCGCGTCCCTGATGGGCGTCCTGGACGAGGAAGGCGACCTCGGCCTCGTCGGAGGGTCCGGCGGCCGAGCGGCCGTCGGCGCCGATCCGGTCGTAGCGGACGGTGGCGATGAACTCTCCGCCGATCGTCGCGGCGAGGCCGACCCGGTCCACGTAGTCGTGGTGCGTGAAGCGGTGCACGTCGCGGTCGGAGAGCCGGGGGTACGGAGCGAAGAACCGGTAGTACTTCGACTCGTCCGAGACCTGCTCGTAGAAGCTGACCAGCCGGCCCGCGTCAGCGGTGGTGATGGGCCGGATCCGGGCCGTCCCGCCGTCCCTGAGGACGACGTCGGCTTCCCAGTGGTCCGGGTACGAGGGGTCGGACTCGGTCGTCATGGGGTCACCTTAAGGCGCGAACGGCTCGACTGGCCCGGGCGCGGCGCATCAGGCAAGCTGGCTCGAATAAGGGCAAGCTGGGGCAGGTCGAACGGCGGGAAACTCGGGCCGAAGGTCGGTTCGACCATTCCGGGCGTCGTGAGAGACTGGTCTAGACAACCCGTAAGAACCTGAAGGGCATCACCATGGCAGAGCGCCGCGTCAACGTCGGCTGGGCCGAGGGCCTGCACGCTCGTCCCGCCTCGATCTTCGTCCGCGCGACGACCGCTTCCGGCGTCCCGGTGACCATCGCGAAGGCCGGCGGCGACCCCGTCAACGCCGCCTCCATGCTGGCAGTTCTGGGCCTGGGCGCCCAGGGCGGCGAGGAGATCGTCCTCTCGTCCTCGGCCGATGGCGCCGAGGCCGCGCTGGACCGCCTCGCGAAGCTGGTCGCCGAGGGTCTCGAGGAGCTCCCCGAGACCGTCTGACCCTTCGGGTTCGACCCGCAGGACTTGCTGGACTTGTTGTACCTGTTGCACCCGTCGCACCTGTTGTGCCTGTTGCACTTGCACGGCGAAGCCGTTGCCCCCGACCGATGAGGCCGGGGGCAACGGCTTCGCTGCTTTCGTACGGGGAATGCGGTCGGCTCGCCTTGCCCGGCGGCCCGGACGGACGGACGGGTATACGTACGCCCCCATTCCGGCGCCCCCATTCCGGCGCACCCCATTCCGGTGGCCCGAATTCCGGCAGTCGAATTCCTGCGGCACAGTGACACCCGGGGCGCGGGTCATGAAAAGCGGGGCGCGGGCGCGAATTACCGGCCCGAATATCCCCCCTTTGTATACGGCGTTTGTTAATGCGGAACGCTCGCCGTGTTTACGGCAGGTTGCAAAGTCCTCACGCGCATCCGGTGCGCCCCCGCCGCCCGGTCCACGTGGGCCGCGGTCAGCGCCCGGGCCCGCTCGGCGTCGCCCCGGGCCACCGCGTCCACGATCGCGCCGTGCTCCGCCCAGGACTCCGCGGGCCGCACCGGGGCCTCCACCACGTACATCCAGGCCACCTTGTGGCGCATCTGGGTGAGCAGGGCGATGAGCCCGGGGCTGCCCGAGGCCTGGGAGAGCGTCTCGTGGAACCAGCCGCCCAGGGAGCGCAGATCCTCCCCCTGGCCCCGCCTGGCCCGCTCCTGGCCCAGCCTGACCAGGCCCCGCAGCACCTTGAGGTGGGCCTCGCTGCGGCGTCTGGCCGCCCGGGCGGCAGCGAGGGGCTCCAGGAGCATGCGCAGCTCCAGGAGGTCGGCCGCCTCCTGCTCGGTCGGCTCGGCCACGCAGGCGCCGGCATGCCGGCGGGTGGTCACGAACCCCTCGGACTCCAGCGTGCGCAGCGCCTCGCGGACCGGAACGCGCGAGACTCCGTACCTTCGGGCCAGCACTTCCTCGGTCAGCCGGGCGCCGGGCCCGAACACCCCGGAGACGATGTCTTCGCGGATCGCTGTGCATACCGTGTGCGCGGGAATACGCAAGACCGGACCTCCGCCTTTTTCGTATGACTGTGCGCGGTGCGACTCTATTGCAACACACGATAATTTCCGAGGACGGCCGGAAATACGAAACATTCACACACGCGGAGCGCGAAACACGACGAAGGCCCCGGCTCTCAAAGAGCCGGGGCCTCCGCGGAAGACGTGCGGTGGGGCGAGCGGGTCAGATGCTGACGCCGTGCGAGCGCAGGTACGCCACCGGGTTGATGTCCGAACCGTAGTCGGCGCCGGTGCGGGCCTCGAAGTGCAGGTGCGGGCCGCTGGAGTTGCCGGTGGAGCCCGACAGGCCGATCTTCTGGCCCGGGACGACCTGCTGGCCGACGGAGACGCTCAGCGAGGACATGTGCCCGTACTGGGTGTACGTGCCGTCGGCGTGCTTGATGACGACGTTGTTGCCGTACGCGCCGCCATAGCCCGCCTCGACCACGGTGCCGAGACCCACGGCCTGCACCACGGTGCCGGAGGCGGCGCGGAAGTCGATTCCCGTGTGGCTGCCGGAGGACCACATGCCGCCACCCGCGTGGTACTGCGTGCTGATGGAGGTGTTGTCGAGCGGCGACACGAAGGTGTTGAGGCGCTTGCGCTCCTCTTCGCGGGCGGCACGCTCGGCGGCCTCGCGCTCGGCCTTGGCCTGGGCTTCGGCCTTCGCCTTGGCCTCGGCGGCCCGCTGGCGGGCGTCGGCCTCGGCCTGCGCCTTGGCGGCGGCGGCCTCGGCGGCCCGCTCCTGGGACTGGGCCTGGGCCTCTACGTCACCGGCGAGCTCGTCGGCCAGCACGATGGTGTTCAGGGCGCCGGTGTCCTCCACGGAGGGGGACTTGTCCGCGGCGAACGCGGGGCCGGCCAGGGAGCCTACGACGCCGGTGGCGGCGAGGGCGGCTATGCCGGCGTAGCCGGCGGTCTTGCGGCTCAGACGGCTCGAGCCACGGTGCTTGCCGGCGGCACTACTGCCAAACGCCATGAAGGGGCTGATCCTTTCCTTCCCTCTCGCCTACCGGGTTAGCTGACGGGTTCGGAGCAGGAAGGTCTCCTACGGGCCCCCTCTTGCGAGGCGGTCCGATTCACCCCAGGGACACAAGTGGGTCCCCGGCTCCCCAGGCTCGCGCCTGACGGGGACTCGGCGATCGCTGCCCGGTGCCGCGGACGCGGCGTTTACAACTGACGGACAGCACGGCCGACGCTAGGCGGATCATCAGCCAATCACCAAACAGACACGCTCTTTTGTTGCGTACGCCACACCACATACAAGCAACCACACCAGAAAAGAGACAAGGAGCCCAAAAGGGACCCCGGCGGACAAACCACCGGAGCCCCTTCAGTGACAGGCCAGTTGGCGATCAGTTGGCGACCACGGTCACTTCACCGATCCCGAGGGCCCGTACCGGCTCCTCGATCAGCGAGGCGTCCCCGACCAGGACCGTGACCAGACGGTCCACCGGGAAGGCGCTGACGACCGCCGAAGTGGCCTCCACCGTCCCCGTTTCGGCCAGCCGCGCGTACAACTGCGCCTGGTAGTCGTCCGGGAGCTCCTGCTCGACCTGGTCGGCGAGCGTGCCCGCGACGGAGGCGGCGGTCTCGAACTTCAGCGGGGCCACGCCCACCAAGTTCTGCACGGCCACGTCCCGTTCGGCGTCGGTCAGGCCGCCCTCCGCGAGGGTGCGCAGCACCGTCCAGAGGTCGTCCAGGGCCGGGCCGGTGTTCGGCGTGTCCACCGAGCCGCTGATGGCGAGCATCGAGGCGCCCTTGCCGTCGGCCGTGGAGCGCAGCACCTGGCCGAAGGCGCGCACGCCGTACGTGTACCCCTTCTCCTCGCGCAGCACCTTGTCCAGCCGGGAGGTGAGCGTGCCGCCCAGGCAGTACGTGCCGAGCACCTGGGGCGCCCAGACCCGGTCGTGCCGGTCCGCTCCGATGCGGCCGATCAGCAGCTGCGTCTGGACCGCGCCGGGCCGGTCCACGATGACCACGCGGCCCGTGTCGTCGGCAGTGATCGGCGGGACCGGGCGCGGGGCGGTGGTGTCACCGGTCCACGCGCCCAGGGTGTCGGCCAGGACGGCGTCCAGGTCGATGCCGGTCAGGTCGCCGACGACCACCGCGGTGGCGGTCGCGGGGCGCACGTGGGCCTCGTAGAAGGCGCGTACGGCCGCGGAGTCGATGCGGGCGACCGTCTCCTCGGTTCCCTGACGCGGGCGGGACATCCGCAGGGAGGCCGGGAAGAGCTCCTTCGAGAGCTGCTTGGCGGCGCGGCGCTGCGGGTTGGCGCTCTCGTGCGGGATCTCGTCGAGCCGGTTGCGCACCAGGCGGTCGACCTCGGCGTCGGCGAAGGCCGGTGCGCGCAGCGCCTCGGCGACCAGCCCCAGCGCCTTGTGCAGGCGGGAGGCCGGGACCTCCAGGGAGACCCGCAGGCCGGGGTGGTCGGCGTGCGCGTCGAGGGTGGCGCCGCAGCGCTCCAGCTCGGCGGCGAACTCCTCGGCGGAGCGCTTGTCGGTGCCCTCGGACAGGGCGCGGACCATGATGGTGGCCACGCCGTCGAGGCCCTCGGGCTCCGCGTCGAGCGGGGCGGTGAGGTTGATCTCGACGGCGACGACCTGCTGGCCCGGGCGGTGACAGCGCAGCAGGGTCAGGCCGTTGGCCAGTACCCCGCGCTCGGGGGCCGGGAAGGCCCACGGCTGCGGCTCGCCGGCCTCGGGGCGCGGGTGGAAGGTCATCGTGACGGCTGCGGTGCCGGCTGCGGTGTCGCTCACTGCTCCGCCCCCTCGTTCTCGTCGCTCGCGCCGGTCGCGTCGGTCGCGTCGGTCTCTTCGATGTCATCCGCGGCGATCGGCTCGTAGACGAGCACCGCCCGGTTGTCGGGGCGCAGTCGGGCCGCGGCCACGGCCTGCACCTCCTCGGCAGTGATGTCGAGGACGCGCTGGACGGCGGTCAGCGCCAGCTGCGGGTCGCCGAACAGCACCGCGAAGCGGCACAGTTCGTCGGCGCGGCCGGCCACCGTGCTCAGCCTGTCCAGCCATTCGCGCTCCAGCTGGGCCTGTGCGCGCTCCATCTCCTCGGCCGTCGGGCCCTCGGCGGCGAACCGCGCGAGCTCCTCGTCCACGGCCGCCTCGATGGCGGGCACCTCGACGCCGCTGGAGGTCTTGACGTCCAGCCAGCCCAGCGAGGGCGCGCCGGCGAGACGCAGCATGCCGAAGCCGGCCGCGACGGCGCTCTGGTCGCGGCGCACCAGCCGGTTGTGCAGACGGGAGGACTCGCCGCTGCCCAGGACCGTCAGCGCCACGTCGGCGGCGTCGCACTCGCGGGTGCCGTCGTGCGGGAGGCGGTAGGCCGCCATCAGCGCGCGGGCCGGGACCTCCTCGATGATCTCCTCGCGCAGCTGCCCGCCCATGATCTCGGGCAGCGAACCGTCGCGCGGCGGCTGCTTGCCGTCGTGGCCGGGGATGGTGCCGAAGTACTTCTCCACCCAGGCGAGCGTCTTCTCGGGGTCGATGTCGCCGACGACCGAGAGCACGGCGTTGTTGGGCGCGTAGTACGTACGGAAGAACGCGCGCGCGTCCTCCAGGGACGCGGCGTCCAGATCGGCCATGGACCCGATCGGGGTGTGGTGGTACGGGTGGCCCTCCGGGTAGGCCAGGGCCGTCAGCTTCTCGAAGGCCGTGCCGTACGGGACGTTGTCGTACCGCTGGCGGCGCTCGTTCTTGACGACGTCGCGCTGGTTCTCCATGGACTCGTCGTCCAGGGCGGCCAGCAGCGAGCCCATCCGGTCCGCCTCCAGCCACAGCGCGAGCTCCAGCTGGTGCGTCGGCATCGTCTCGAAGTAGTTGGTCCGCTCGAAGCTGGTGGTCCCGTTGAGGGAGCCGCCGGCTCCCTGGACCAGTTCGAAGTGGCCGTTTCCGGAGACGTTCTTCGACCCCTGGAACATCAGGTGCTCGAAGAGGTGAGCCAGGCCGGTACGTCCCTTGACTTCGTGGCGCGAGCCGACGTCGTACCAGAGGCAGACCGCGGCGACCGGGGTCAGGTGGTCCTCGGACAGCACCACGCGCAGGCCGTTGGCCAGCCGGTGCTCGGTCGCTGTGAGGCCGCCGGAGCCGGCGTGAGCTGTGGCCGTGTGACCCATGGGCATGTGGTCCCTTCGATCGCGATGCAGAGATTCCTGTCAGACCTGCCACTGTATGCAAGCGTGTCGCCGGGCGGAGAAGTTCCCGGCCCAGTCCTGGGTCGGAGTCGGCGTTGTCGGTGCCTCGGGCCACAATGGTCCGCGTCACCCCTGTCCGAAACCGCCCGCCCGACCGTCCCAGCCCCGCCCCAGTCCCGTACCAGCTCCGCCCAGTCCCGTACCCGCCCCACCCCGTGAGAGCTCAGCTCATCCCGATTCTTGGTTAAGGAGCCGCGCAGCGATGGCCCGCCGCAGCACGAAGACCCCGCCGCCGGAGGATTTCGAGGAGAAGATCCTCGACATCGACGTCGTCGACGAAATGCAGGGCTCCTTCCTCGAGTACGCGTACTCGGTGATCTACTCCCGCGCCCTGCCCGACGCCCGCGACGGCATGAAGCCGGTGCACCGGCGCATCGTCTACCAGATGAACGAGATGGGCCTGCGCCCCGACCGCGGCTACGTGAAGTGCGCCCGTGTCGTCGGCGAGGTCATGGGCAAGCTGCACCCGCACGGCGACGCGTCGATCTACGACGCCCTCGTGCGCATGGCGCAGCCCTTCTCCATGCGGCTCCCGCTGGTCGACGGCCACGGCAACTTCGGCTCGCTCGGCAACGACGACCCGCCGGCCGCGATGCGGTACACCGAGTCGAAAATGGCCGACGCCGCCTCGCTGATGACGGACGGGATCGACGAGGACACCGTCGACTTCGCCGCGAACTACGACGGCCAGGAGCGCGAACCGGTCGTCCTGCCGGCGGCTTACCCGAACCTGCTGGTCAACGGCGCGTCCGGCATCGCCGTGGGCATGGCCACCAACATGGCCCCGCACAACCTCGGCGAGGTCATCGCGGCCGCCCGCCACCTGATCCGCTACCCGGACGCGGACCTGGAAGCGCTGATGCGCTTCGTACCGGGTCCCGACCTGCCCACCGGCGGCCGGATCGTGGGCCTCGCGGGCATCAAGGACGCCTACGAGAACGGCCGCGGCACCTTCCGGATCCGGGCCACGGTGGCCCTGGAGGACGTGACCCCGCGCCGCAAGGGGCTGGTCGTCACCGAACTGCCCTTCACGGTCGGCCCCGAGAAGGTCATCGCGAAGATCAAGGACCTGGTCGGTTCGAAGAAGCTCCAGGGCATCGCGGACGTCAAGGACCTCACGGACCGCTCGCACGGCCTGCGCCTGGTCATCGAGATCAAGAACGGCTTCCACCCCGAGGCCGTCCTGGAGCAGCTGTACAAGCTGACGCCGATGGAAGAGACCTTCGGCATCAACAACGTCGCGCTGGTCGACGGGCAGCCGCTGACGCTGGGCCTCAAGGAGCTGCTGGAGGTCTACCTCGACCACCGCTTCGAGGTCGTGCGCCGGCGCAGCGAGTTCCGCCGCGGCAAGCGGCAGAGCCGCCTGCACCTCGTCGAGGGCCTGCTCGTGGCGCTGCTCGACATCGACGAGGTCATCCGGATCATCCGGGACAGCGACAACTCCGCGCAGGCCAAGGAGCGCCTGATGGAGCGCTTCTCGCTGAGCGAGATCCAGACCCAGTACATCCTGGACACCCCGCTGCGCCGGCTCACCCGCTTCGACCGGATCGAGCTGGAGTCCGAGCGCGACCGGCTGGCCGGGGAGATCGACGAGCTGACCGGGATCCTGGACTCCGACAGCGAGCTGCGCAAGCTGGTCTCGGCGGAACTGGCCGCGGTGTCGAAGAAGTTCGGCACGGAGCGGCGTACGGTGCTGCTGGAGTCGGCGGGGACGCCGGTCGCGGCGGTTCCGCTGGAAGTCGAGGACACCCCCTGCCGGGTGCTGCTGTCCTCCACCGGACTGCTGGCCCGCACGCCGAACGCCGAGCCGCTCCCCGAGGAGGAGGGCGGCGCCCGCGCCAAGCACGACCTGATCGTCTCGCAGGTCGCGGCGACCGCGCGGGCGGACATCGGCGTGGTCACCTCGTACGGGCGGCTCCTGCGGCTGTCGGTGATCGACCTGCCGCAACTGCCCGACACCCACGCCGCGCCGAACCTGGCGGGCGGCGCCCCGGTCACGGAGTTCCTCTCCGGACTGGAGGCGGACGAGAAGGTCGTCTGCCTGACCTCGCTGGACGAGTCGGGGCAGGGCCTGGCGCTCGGCACCGAGCAGGGCGTGGTCAAGCGGGTCGTGCCGGACTATCCGGCCAACAAGGACGAGCTGGAGGTCATCACCCTCAAGGACGGTGACCGGATCATCGGAGCGGTCGAGCTGCGCACGGGCGAGGAGGACCTCGTCTTCATCACCGACGACGCCCAGCTGCTGCGCTACCCGGCCGGCCAGGTCCGCCCGCAGGGCCGCCCGGCGGGCGGTATGGCGGGCATCAAGCTCGCGGACGGCGCCAAGGTGATCCACTTCTCGGCGGTGGACCCGGCGCGCGAGGCCGTGGTGTTCACGGTGGCGGGCTCGCACGGGACGCTGGACGACTCGATGCAATCCGGGAAGCTCACCCCGTTCGACCAGTACCCGCGCAAGGGCCGGGCCACCGGCGGGGTGCGCTGCCAGCGCTTCCTGAAGGGCGAGGACATCCTGCTGCTGGCCTGGGCGGGCGGATCCCCGGTCCGCGCGGCCGCGGCGAACGGCACCCCGGCCCTGCTGCCGGCCGCCGACCCGCGCCGGGACGGCTCGGGCACGGCCCTGCCGGCCGTGGTGGCGGCGCTGGCGGGGGCCGCGCTGTAGGAGCTCCCAGGTCATTCGGGTGGTGCTGCCGTGACGACCGGGCGGACGTACCACCCGAATGGCGACTAGTGTTTTCCCCCTTGGCACTGTCGGGTGGGGCGGGGAGACACAGAACTGATGAGTCGTCGGTCGGGCGGATTGATCAGTGACTGGGCGGAAGCCCAGCGCCGGACGCAGCAGACGCAGCTGATCCAGCAGCGTGAGGCCGAACGCCGGCAGCGGACGTACGAACGGGACGTGGCCCGGGGTCAGCGCCAGCAGCAGGCCGCCTACAAACAGCACCGCGAGGCCGAGGCCCGGCGCGCGACCGAGCGCCTCGATGCCCAGGTCGCGGCCCTGCAGGGACTGTTGGCCGCGGGCTGCCGGGCCCCGGCGTTCCGGCTGGCAGGCCTCGTCAGGCCCGAGCGGCTCGAGCCCTTCGATCCCGGGACCCTGGCACAGCCCGTACCGCTGCCGCAGCTGCACCACTTCCAGCAGCAGAGCAGCGGCTGGACGCTGGGCTCGAACCGGCGGGCGCAGGCGGAGCGGGAGGCGCACGCCCGGTACACGCAGGCCTGGCAGGCCGCTCAGGCCGCCGAGGCGCAGCGGCAGCAGCAACTGGCGGCGTACCGGCAGCAGTACGACCGCTGGGCGGCCGAGCAGCTCGCCGGGATCCGCGGGCACAACGGCGGGCTCACCGAGCTGGCCGGGGCGCTGCGCGCGGGCGACGCGGAGGCCGCGGTGGAGTACTTCTCGGCGGCCCTGTACGCCTCGGCAGGCTGGCCGGAGAACCTGCCGCGACAGGTGTCGGCGGCCTACGACCCCGCACGGCGCCAGCTCGTACTGGACTGGGAGCTGCCCGGTTACGAGGTGGTGCCGGAGGCCAAGTCGGTGCGGTACGTACCGAGCACGGACCAGGACAAGGAGACGGCCCGTCCGGCCACTCAGCGGCGGGCGGTCTACCGGGATCTGCTGGCGCAGTGCGTGCTGCTGGTGGTGCGCGATCTGTACGCCGCCGACGAGTTCGGCGTGCTGGAGTCGGTCGTCGTCAACGGTTTCGTGGACGCCCACGATCCGGTGACGGGACGGGAAGCGCAGCTCGTACTGGCCTCGGTGTCGGCGGCGCGGTCCGCCTTCACCGGGCTGCGACTGGAGCTGGTGAGCGCGGTGGACTGCCTGGTGGAGGGGCTGGGCGGGCAGTTGTCGACGCGGCCGGACCAGTCGGCCGCCGTCCGCCCGGAACGCCGGCCCGGTGAGGTCGGCGGTGTCGTCAGCCACGGCGGGCATGCGGGCCGCGACGAGGACGAGGACGAGCCGGACCTCTTCGCGATGGACCCGATCGCCTTCGAGAACCTGGTCGCGGAGCTGTTCCGGGCCATGGGCATGGAGGCGGTGACCACGCAGCGGTCCGGCGACGGCGGCGTGGACATCGAGGCCAACGACCCGTCCCCGATCACGGGCGGGCGGATCGTGGTGCAGGTCAAGCGCTACCGCAACACCGTGTCACCGACGGCGGTCCGGGATCTCTACGGCACGGTGCAGGACAAGGGTGCGAACAAGGGGGTGCTGGTCACCACCGCGACCTTCGGGCCCACCTCGTACACCTTCGCCAACGGCAAGCCGCTGGAGTTGGTTCCCGGGGCCGCGCTCGTGGAGCTGCTGCACCGGCACGGGCTGCGCGGCCGTCTCGGCCCGGGCGCGGCGCCCTCGATACCGGCCCAGCGGGCGGCCGAACCGGAGCCCGCCGCGGACCACAACGTGCTCGGCATGTCCTGGGCGGGGTCGGTCGCGCTGGACGTGTGCGCGCTGGTCTGCGAAGGCAACCGGGTGCTGAGCGAGGACCACTTCGTGTTCTTCAACAACCCGAACACCCCGGACGGTTCGGTACGGACCCACGCGCACGCGGCGCCCGACAAGGCGGCGCTGCTGGTCTCCTTCGACGCGTTGCCGCAGCGGGCCGACCGGCTGGTCCTCGTCGCCGCGGTCGACCCGGAGGTCAATCCGCACGCCGATCTGGCCGGCTTCACCGACGCCCGGATCCGGTTGCTGGGGGCGGGCGGTGAGGAGCTCGGCCGGCTGGAGGTCTCCGACGGCCGCGCCGGCGAAACCGCTCTGGTCCTCGGCTCCTTCCGGCGCCGCCCCGGCGGCGACTGGGACTTCGTCCTCGGCGGCAAGGGCTACCGGGACGGCCTGGCACCCCTGCTCGGCGACTTCGGCATCGAGGTCGCCTGAGCGCCGCCGGCCGCTCTCAGAACTCCTCGGGGTCGCAGTCCGGGTCAGGCTCGGGCTCCGGGTCGAACTCGGGCTCCGGATCGGGCTCCGGATCGGGCTCCGGATCGGGCTCCGGCTCCTGCGCTGCCGGGCGGTCCACGTAGCGCAGGATTCCCCACATGGATTCCGGTGCGGCCCGCCACGGCTCCGGTTCGCGGCAGGCCTCCAGTTCGCGGAGCAGGGCGGGGCCGTCGGTGCCCGAGCCGATCAGGACGAGCTGCGTCAGGCGCGGCTCGCCGCGGCCCCAGGGGTGCGGGGCGAAACGGAGGAAGCGGCCGACCGCCTGGACCTCGTAGCGCTCCTCGTGGCCGGGGACGCCGAAGTGGACGGAGCCCTTGATCCGGTAGAGGCCGGCCGGGCGGCGGTCGAGGAACTCGATGAACCGGCGCGGGCCGAGGGCCTGCTCGGACACGAACTCCGTGCTCGCGTAGGCGGCGTGGACGTGCCGCGCGTGATCCGTCTCGTCGTGGTCGTGCGCCTGGGCCAGCAGGTCCTCGAAGGACAGCTGGCCGCGCGTCTCGGTCCACGGGCGGCGGTCGAAGAGCAGCTCCGGGTCGATCCGCCCGTGGTCCGCGCCGACGACCGGGATCCCCGGTGCGCAGAGCGCGGCGAGCGCGCCCTCGATCCGGGTGCGTTCGGTGGCGTCGATCCGGTCGGTCTTGTTGAGCACCACCAGGTCGGCGACGGCCAGGTGCCGGTCGGTCTCGGGGTGCTTGTCCCGGGTCGCGTCGAACTCCGCCGCGTCGACGATCTGCACCATGCCGCCGTAGCGGACCGCCGGATTCTCGTTGGCGACGAGCATCCGGACCATCTCTTCGGGCTCCGCCAGCCCGCTCGCCTCGATGACGATCACGTCGATGCGGTGGACGGGGTCGGCGAGCTTCTCCAGGTAGGCGTCCAGCTCGCTGCCGTCCACCGCGCAGCACAGGCAGCCGCCGCCGAGGGAGACCATCGAGTCGCCGACCTGGCCCGCCACCGACATCGCGTCGACCTCGATGGAGCCGAAGTCGTTGACGACGACCCCGATCCGGGTGCCGCCCCGGTTGCCGAGGAGGTGGTTGAGGACGGTCGTCTTGCCGGATCCGAGGAAGCCTGCGAGGACGATGACGGGGATGCTGTTCATCCGGTCGATCGTAGCCAGCGTCAGCCGAGGGCGGGGACCGGTCGCGGCGGGGTCGGGCCGGTGTAGCGGGCGGCCGGTCGGATGATCTTCGAGTCGGCGGCCTGCTCCAGGACGTTCGCGCTCCAGCCGACCACCCGGGCGGCGCAGAAGGTCGGCGTGAACATCTCGCGCGGCAGCCCGCAGAGCTCCATGACCACGCCCGCGTAGAACTCCACGTTGGTGTGCAGTTCCCGGCCCGGCTTGAGCTCGGCGAGGATCTCCTCGACGTGCCGCTCGACCTCCACGGCGAAGTCCACGAGCGGGCCGCCGAACCGCAGGGCGATCCCGCGCAGCATCCGTGAGCGCGGGTCCTCGGTGCGGTAGACGGGGTGGCCGAAGCCCATAATCCGATCACCCGCGAGGACCCGCTCGCGGATCCACGGGTCGATCCGGTCGGCCGTGCCGATGGCGTCCAGGGTGTCCAGGGCCCGGCTGGGGGCGCCGCCGTGCAGGGGGCCGGAGAGCGCGCCGATCGCCCCGGTGAGGCAGGCCGCGACATCGGCGCCGGTGGAGGCGATCACGCGGGCGGTGAAGGTGGAGGCGTTGAAGCCGTGGTCGATCGTGGAGATCAGGTACCGCTCGACCGCACGGGTCCTGACCGGATCGGGTTCCCGTCCGGTCAGCATGTAGAGGTAGTTCGCCGCGTACGGGAGCTCGTCGCGCGGTTCCACCGGCTCCAGCCCATGGCCGAGCCGGTACAGGGCGGTGAGCAGGGTCGGTACGGCGGCGCAGGCGGCCAGCGCGTCGGCGGCCCGGCGGTCGGGGGTCAGGTCGTAGACCGGGCGGAAGCCGGCGCAGGCGCCGAGCAGGGAGAGTGCCGTGCGCAGTCCTGCGAGCGGGCCGGACGGGCCGGTGGCGCGGGCCAGGGCGGGCAGGGCGTCCCGCACCTCGGCGGGGAGCCTGCGCAGCGGGGCGATCTCGGCCGCGAAGGCGGCCCGTTCGACGGCGTCGGCCGGCAGGGCGCCGCGGAACATCAGGTGCCAGACGTCCTCGAAGGTGCGGCTCCCGGCGAGCTCGACGGCCGAGTACTGGCGGTAGTGGTAGAAGCCCTCGCGGCCTCGGACGTCACCGAGCCGGGTCTCGGTGACCACGACTCCCGCGAGTCCGCGGGGGATTTCGGCAGGTGGTGCGGCGGTGGTGTTCATGGATCGACCATCCATGATGGAATCAATCACTGTCAATATTGATCGGATCAATATATATAGGGTGTGCGTCATGAACGACGAGTCCGGTGAGCGCGAGTCCGGTGAGCGAAGGATCGGCACCCAGGAGGCGGCCCGGCTGCTGGGGGTGAAGCCCGCGACCGTGTACGCGTACGTCAGCCGCGGCCAGCTCACGAGCCGCCGCGGCCCGGTCGGACGCGGCAGCAGCTTCGACGCCCGCGAGGTGGAGGCCCTGGCCCGGCGCAGCCGGCGCGAGGCGGCGGGGCCCTCCGGTTCCGCCGCCTCCGCCGGAGAGCTCTCCGTACGCACCGCGCTCACCCTCATCGAGGCCGACCGGTACTACTTCCGCGGCGTGGACGCCGTGGAGCTGGCCTCCCGGTACCGCTACGAGGAGGTCGCCGAGTGGCTCTGGACGGGGACCCTGGTGCGCGGGGCCCGTTTCACCGCTCCCCCGGAGTCCCTCGCGGCAGCCCGGCGGGCCGTCGCCGCACTGCCCGAGCACAGCGGTCCGATCGACCGGCTGCGCGTGGCCGTCGCCGCCGCGGCGGTCGCGGACCCGCTGCGCTTCGACCTGTCCGGGCCGTCGGTACTGGGCTCCGCGCGCTCCCTGATCCCCACCCTGGTCGGCGCCCTGCCCGAGGTGGGCCCGGCGCAGTGGGGCGGGGACGGCCGCCTTGCCCGCCAGCTGTGGCCCCGACTCTCCGCCCTGGACCCCGACCCGGACGCGCTGGCCGTGTTGGACCTGGCCCTGGCCCTGCTGACCGACCACGATCTGGCCGCCTCGACCCTGGCCGTACGGGTGGCCGCGTCGGCGCGCGCGCATCCGTACGCGGTGGTCTCGGCCGGACTCGGCGCGCTCGAAGGCCCCCTGCACGGAGCGGCCGGGCGGCTCGCGCACCGGATGCTGGTGGAGGTGCTGGAGCGTGGCGGCGCGGCCCCCGTGGTGGCGGAGTACCTGCGGGCCGGACGCCGGGTGCCCGGGCTCGGGCACCGGCTGTACGAGGGCCAGGACCCGCGGGCGACGGCGCTGTTCGCACGGCTGGAGCCGCTGGCTCAGGCCGGTCCGGCGCTGGGCGCGGCGCGCGAGGTGGCCGGGGTGATGGCCCGGCACGGCGACGGCCTGTACCCCAACGTGGACCTGGCGCTGGCGGTGCTGACGGTGTCCTGCGGGATGGCCCCGGAGGCCGGGGAGACCGTCTTCGCGGTGGCCCGCACGGCCGGGTGGATCGCGCACGCACTGGAGGAGTACGAGGAGCGCCCGCTGCGGATGCGACCGAGCGGGCAGTACCACGGGCCCCGCCCGCCACAGCCGTTGCCGTGACGGACGGGGTGCTCCCGGGCTTCGAACGGGTGGCGCCAGCGGTCCGGCTGCGGCGTCAGGTCCGCAGCCAGACCGCCGTGTCCTGACCGAGCAGTCCGTCCGCACCCAGGGCGGAGCTGCTCAGCAGGAGGCTCGTGTGGGCCGGCAGCGGGACCGGCTCCGGGGACAGGTTGGCCACGCAGACCAGCCCGTCGGGGCGTCCGAAGGCGAGCACTCCGGCCGGCGCGGGCAGCCACTGAAGCGATCCGCCGCCGAAGCCGGACGCGGCCCGGCGCAGGCCCAGTGCCGTCCGGTAGAGGGTGAGCATCGAGTCCGGGTCCCCGGCCTGCCGGTCCGCGGCGTACGCCGGCCAGTCCGCGGGCTGGGGCAGCCAGGGCTCGTTCCAGGGCTCGGCGGTCCACGGCAGCGGGACCCGGCACCCGTCCCGGCCGGGGTCGGTGCCGCCGGACCGGAAGTGCATGGGGTCCTGGATCCGGCCGAGCGGGATGTCGGCCTCGGGAAGCCCCAGTTCCTCGCCCTGGTAGACGTAGACGGCGCCGGGCAGGGCGAGGCTCAGCAGCGCGGCGGCGCGCGCCCGGCGGGTGCCGAGGGCCAGGTCGGCGGGGGTCCCGAAGGCCTTGGTGGCGAAGTCGAAACCGGTGTCGGCGCGCCCGTAGCGGGTGACCGTACGGGTCACGTCGTGGTTGCACAGCACCCAGGTGGCGGGGGCTCCGACGGGGGCGTGTTCGGCGAGGGTCTCCTCGATGGAGGTGCGCAGCCGGCCAGCGTCCCACGGGCAGCTGAGGAAGGAGAAGTTGAAGGCGGTGTGCAGCTCGTCGGGGCGCAGGTAGCGGGCGAACCGCTCGGAGTCCGGCAGCCAGACCTCGCCCACGAAGATGCCCCCGTACTCGTCGGCGATGGCCCGCCACGATCGGTAGATGGCGTGCAGGTCGTCGCGGTCGATGTACGGGTGGATCTCGCCGCGCCCGGGCGGCCACGGATCGGCCGGGCGGCCGGCCAGGTCGGGCAGGGCCGGGTCCTTGGCGAGCAGGGCCGCGGAGTCGATCCGTACGCCGGACACTCCTCGCTCGAACCAGAACCGCAGCACTTCCTCGTGTTCCCGGCGGACGGCGGGGTGGTCCCAGTTGAGGTCGGGCTGCTCGGGCGTGAAGAGGTGCAGGTACCACTCCCCGTCCGGGACCCGCGTCCAGGTGGCCGCGCCGTTGAACTGCGAGGGCCAGTCCCCCGGCGGCAGTTCGCCGTGTTCCCCGCGGCCCGGACGGAAGTGGAAGAGCTCCCGCTCGGGGCTGCCGGGGCCGGCGGCGAGGGCGGCCTTGAACCAGGCGTGCTGGTCGGACACGTGGTTCGGAACGATGTCGACAATGGTGCGGATGCCCAGCTCGCGGGCCTCGGCGATGAGCTTCTCGGCCTCGGCGAGGGTGCCGAAGGCGGGGTCGATGGTGCGGTAGTCGGCGACGTCGTAGCCGCCGTCGGCGAGCGGGGAGAGGTACCAGGGGGTGAACCACAGGGCGTCGACGCCCAGTTCGGAGAGGTAGGGGAGGCGGGCCCGGACGCCCGCGAGGTCACCGGTGCCGTCCCCGTCGCCGTCGGCGAAGCTCCGTACGTACACCTGGTAGATGGCGGCCGAGCGCCACCAGTCGGCGGCGTTTTCGGGCAGGGGAAAGTCAGCCACGGAGGGGTCCTTTCACGGCGTTCTTTTCACAGCGGTCTTTTCATGGGGGCGGCGACCGGGCACGGCGGCGGTGCGGGGTGGTGCTCACCCCTTGAGGGAGCCTGCCGTCAGGCCGCTCATGATGTTGCGCTGGAAGATCAGGAAGATGATGAGCGTGGGCGCCGAGGCCATCGCCAGCGCGGCGACGAGATGGTTCTCGGGAACTCCCCTGGCGAGTGAGTAGATGCCGACGTTGAGCGTCTGCAGGGCCGGGTCGGGGAGGGTGAGCATGGGCCAGAGGAAGTCTTTCCAGACCCCGACGACGGCGAAGATCGACACGACTCCGAGGATCGGCCGGGACATCGGCAGGACCACGGAGCGCAGGGTGCGCAGGGAGGAGGCGCCGTCGATGGACGCGGCGTCGAGGATCTCGCCCGGGATGGAGTCGAAGAATCGTTTCAGAAGGAAGATGTTGAAGGCGTTCGTGACCGAGGGCAGCCAGATCACCCAGGGCGTGTTGAGCAGGTTGCGCTGGATGAGCGGCATGTCCAGGACCGTGAGGTACTGCGGTACGACGAGGACGGTGGCCGGGATCATCAGCGTGGCCAGCATCATGCCGAGGACGGCCTTGCCGAAGACCGGCCGGAGCTTGGACAGCGAGTAGGCGGCGGCCACGTCGAGGACGAGCTGGAAGGCCAGGGCGCCGAACGCGTAGTAGAGGGTGTTGAACAGCAGCTTGGCGAGGTCCATGACCTCCCAGGCCGCCGAGTAGTTGTCGGGGTGCAGGGAGTCCGGCACCACGGTCGGCGGAACCTGGGTGAACTCCGCCGTGCTCTTGAGCCCGTTGACGACCATCCAGTAGAGGGGACCGAGGAAGACGACCGTGAAGCCGATGACCACCAGGGCCAGGACGGTCCAGTAGACGGCCTTGCCCCGGGGGCGGCCGAGTTGGGCGGGCGATATGAGCGTGCGCTCTGACATGTGAGGGTGCTCCCGTCAGTTCTCGTTGTCGCGGCTCAGCCGGACGTACACGGCGGAGAAGCCGGCGAGCAGGACGAGCAGGCACAGGCCCAGGGCCGCGGCGCCGCCGTACTGGTTGAAACTGAAGGCGTACTGGTAGATGAGGACGACGACGGTGGTCGTCGACCCTTCGGGGCCGGCGCCGCCCGTGAGCATGAACGGCTCGACGAACACCTGCATCGTCGCGATGATCTGCATGAGCAGCATCAGCGAGAGGATGAGCTTGGTCTGCGGGATGGTGACGTACCAGATCTTGCGCAGCACCCCGGCTCCGTCGAGCTCCGCCGCTTCGTAGAGCTCCCCGGGGATCCCCTGGAGGGCTGCCAGGTAGATCAGGGTCGCGCCGCCCATGTTCATCCACGTGGAAGCGATGACGACGGAGAGCATCGCGGTATCGGTGGATTGCAGCCAGTCTTGCGCCGGGAGGTGCAGGAATTCCAGAATCCTGTTGAAGACCCCGTAACCGGGGTCGTAGAAGTACTTGAAGAGCAGGATCGAGGCCACCGGTGGCAGCATCACCGGGAGGTAGACCAGCAGGCGCAAGTAACCCTGCGCGTGCCGGAATTCGTTGAGCACGATCGAGACCACGAACGGGACGGCGAAGCCGAGTACCAGCGCGAGCCCGCTGAAGAGGAGGGTATTGCGCCAGGCCTGCCAGAACGCCGGGTCGTTGAAGACGTAGCGGAAATTGTCCCAGCCGACCCATTGGACGGCTCCGCCCTCGGTCTTCTGGAAGGCCAGCAGGAACTCCCGGACCATCGGGTACCAGGAGAAGAAGGAGAAGCAGAGGACGGCCCCGATCAGAAAGCCGTGGGCCGAGAGGTTCCGCTTGAACGCCCGGAGGAATTCCTCACGAGAGGTACCGGGCAGGGTGGGAGCCGACATCGCCGCTCGCTCCTTGGTGGGTCGTCGCCATCGATTTGCCGGGGTACGGGGTCTGCGGGCGGGTCCGGGCCGGGGAGGCCGCCCGGACCTCCCCCGGCCAGGGCCCGCGCCCCGGGACCGCTACTGGTTGGCCAGCACCTGGTTGACGGCCTTCTCGGCCTCCGCGAGGAGCTGCGCCGGGTCGGCGTCCTTGTTGGTCAGGACCCCCGACATCACCTTGTCGAGGACCTTGTAGACCTCCTGGGCCTTCGCCGGCTCGGCCTTGCCGGCCACCGGGTTGTCCAGGAAGGACTTGAAGTTGACGACCGGCATCGTGGCACTGGCGGCCTTCAGCTCGTCGTCCTTGGCCTTGCTGGCACCGGTGAAGAAGGCGGGCTGCGGAAGCCCGACCGGCAGGCCGTCGGCCTTGGAACGGTCGTACTGGAACTGCCCCTTGCCGACCGCGAGCGTCTTGAAGTTCAGCCAGGCGATGGCCGCCTTGATCTTGTCGGGCGAGCTGCCCTTCTTGATCATGTAGCCGTTGCCGCCGGCCAGCGTCGCGGCGCCGCCGGGGATGGGGCCCATGCCGAAGTTCTCGTACTTGCCGGCGAGCTGCTGGACCATGTAGGTGATGTCGTCGGGCGCGGCGAGGAACATGCCGAGCTTGTCCGAGGCCATCTGCTTCTGCAGGTCACCCCACTTGAGCAGCTGGGTCTTGCCCATGCTGTCGTCTTCCCAGCGCATGGCCTTGAGGTTGTCGACGACCTGCTTGCCGGTCGCGTTGTTGAAGGCCGCCTTGCCGTCGGCTCCGACGACGTCGCCGCCCAGGCCGTACATGGCGGCCGTGAAGTGCCAGCCGCCGGTGTTCTCGACGCTGTACTCGCCGTAGCCGGCCGTGCCGTTGCCGAGCGCCGCGATCTTCTTGGCGGCCGCGCGGACCTCGTCCCAGGTGCGCGGGGGCTGGTCGGGGTTGAGGCCCGCCTGCGTGAAGAGCTTGCGGTTGATCAGCAGGCCCATCGTGTAGTTGCTGGTGGGCAGGCCGTAGAGCTTGCCGTCCTGCTTGAGGGTGTTGACGACGTTCTTGTCGATGTCGTCGATGCCCGGAACCGTCTTGGCCGTGACGTACGCGGAGATGTCCTCGGCGCCGTCGTTGTCGAGGACCTGCTTGAGGTCCGTGAAGTAGGCGTAGAAGACGTCCGGCTGCGACTTGGCCTTGAGCATCGCGGTGAACCGCGGGGGCTCCAGGCACTGGCCGGGGGTGGAGCGGCCTTCGATGGTGACGTTCGGGTAGGTCTTGTTGAACTCCGCCACGTCCTCCTTCCACTGCTTGAGCTCCGCCTTCTTCGCGGCGGGCGGCATGCAGTCCATGGAGATGGTGACCTTGGTCTTGGGGTCGAGCGGCGCGGAGACGTCCGAGGAACCGCCGGTCGGCTGCTCCTTGGGATCGTCTCCGTCGCTGCTCGTGCCGCAGGCCGCGAGGGCGGTGACGGCGAGCGCCGAGACGAGGGCGGTCGCTGTGGTGCGGCGGATGTTGGTTCTCATCGGTGGTCCCCTTCGAGCATCGAGCAGGAGGCGTGGGGCGTGTAAGGAGGCGAGCGCGGCACACTCAACCACCACCGACAGATGAACGCAATATCTCGCGCAGATTTCGCAAGAGATTGGCAGTAGGGCGCCGGACTACCCCGACCGTGAACGCAAAACAGGGCCCCGGAACGTCAGCGAGACGTTGCGGGGCCCTGCGGTCGGGGTCCGGACTCGGTGGAGCCCTGTGGGGTATTACGCCGGACGGGGGCGCGGGACCTGCCCGGTGGAGCCGCGCACGACGAGCTCGGGCTCGAAGAGCAGCTCGCCGGGCTGTACGGCGGCCCCCTGGATCTGCGCGGTGAGCAGCTCCACGGCAGCCCTGCCCATGGCCTCGATGGGCTGCCGGACGGTGGTGAGCGGGGGTTCGGTGCAGTTCATGAAGGCCGAGTCGTCGTACCCCACGACGGAGACCTCGCCGGGCACGTCCAGCCCGCGCCGGCGGGCCGCCCTGATGGCCCCCAGGGCCAGCGGGTCGCTCGCGCAGATGATCCCGGTCACCCCGCGGTCCAGCAGCCTCGATGTGGCCGCGTGGCCGCCCTCCAGGGAGAACAGCGCCCGTTCCACGTGCGCGGCGGGCAGCTCGGTACCGGCCGCCGCGGCGACCGCCTGGGCGGCCACCAGCTTGCGCAGGGAGGGGATGTGGTCGGGCGGCCCCAGCACCAGTCCGATGCGCTCGTGACCGAGGGAGGCCAAGTGGCGCCAGGCCTGTTCGACCGCGACCGCGTCGTCGCAGGAGACGCACGGGAAGCCGAGGTCCTCTATCGAGGCGTTGATCAGCACCACCGGGACCTTGCGGTCGTGGAGCAGCCGGTAGTGCTCGTGCGGGGCGTCGGCCTGCGCGAAGAGCCCGCCGGCGAAGACGACGCCGGACACCTGCTGCTGGAGCAGGAGCTCGACGTAATCCGCCTCGGAGACCCCTCCGGTGGTCTGCGTACAGAGCACCGGGGTCAGCCCCTGCTGGGCCAGCGCCCCGCCGATCACCTCGGCGAAGGCCGGGAAGATCGGGTTCTGGAGTTCCGGCAGGACCAGGCCGACCAGCCGGGCGCGTTCGCCGCGCAGCTGAGTGGGGCGCTCGTAGCCGAGGACGTCCAGGGCGGTGAGCACGGACTGGCGGGTCGCATCCGAGACGCCCGGCTTGCCGTTGAGCACCCGGCTGACCGTTGCCTCGCTGACCCCCACCTTCTTCGCCACTTGAGCAAGTCGTCGCGTCATGAGCGCAAGAGTAGCGCAAACAATGCAAGTTCCTTGCAGTTCGATTACGGCCAGTTTGGCCCATCGGAAACCGGCGCGGAACCCCCCGTGTCCCACCGGCCCCGACCCAGTGCCCGACCCAGTGCCCGACCGGATGACCACACGGCGAGCACGGACGAGCACGGACGAGCGGCGGGGCACCCCGAAGGGATGCCCCGCCGCCCTCTGCGCCCTGGATCGGCCGCCCGCTACGGCAGCTGGTTGATCTTGAAGGTCGAGGTCGTGTTGCGCACGTCCACGGCGTTGTCGCTCATCCTCAGGTTCTGGATGGTGACCTCACCCACCGCGGGCCCTTGTCCCGCCTCGGGCATCTCGTTCGCCCAGAGACCGAACCCGGACTTGGCGTCGAAGGCGTCGCCGCTCTTCTTCGCCCCCGTGATGGTGATGTCCTTCAGGATGGTGTCCTTGATGGGATTGACCGGCTGGCCGCCGACGTACTGCGTCTGGAACATGATTCCGCTGTAGGTCGGATCGACGATGTCCACGTTGTTGATGCGGATTCCCTGGAACACCTTGGAAGCCGAGAAGATCCAGATTCCGGGGAAGGTCTGCGCCCCCCAGAAATGGCCTCCGGCCCGGACGATCGAGATGTTCTCGAAGAGCGTCGGGTCGGTCCCGAATCCGTTCATCGGATACCCGAAGTCCAGCGAGCTGATGGTGATGCCCGAGTAGACGAGGATGTCGGCGATGTAGATGTTGCGGAAGGTGTTGTTGAAGCCGCCGTAGACGGCGACACCGGCCGCGCGCCAGGTCAGGATGGCGCTCAGGTTCTCGTAGACGTTGTTCTTCATGTCCGCGCCGCCCGCGTCGATGGCGGAGAACAGCGCGAAGCTGTCGTCACCCGTGGAGCGCGCCTCGATGTTGGCCACGAGGTTGTCCGTGCTGCCGTTGGTCATGTTGATGCCGTCGGCGAAGGTGTCGCGGATCCGCGAGTTCTTGATCGTGATCCGGTCGGTGTTGGCGCCCCAGTAGAGGCACACCTGGTGTTCGTTCCAGATGTTGTCGATGGTCATGTCGGTCACGTTGGCGAAGTCGAAGACCTTGCCCGGACCGTCGATGCGAGAGGTGTAGTTGCCGAAGTAGGCGAACCCCGTGAAGGACGAACCCTTCGCGGTGCCCTCCGCGCGCCAGCCGTTGTCGGTGTTGTCCTGCGAGGCCGGGGCGTGGAAGCGGGTGAACCACGGTCCGGCGCCGACGACCTGCACGGCCTTTCCGTACACCTGGAACTTGCTCGCCGTGCCGTAGTCGCCCGGCGGCAGGTAGACGCCCACGAGCTTGCCCGTGGTGTCCATGCGGACCTTGTCCAGGGCGTTCTGCACGTCCTGGTGGGAGAAGCCGGCGGGCACCGTGTAGGTCGCCGGGTCGGGGTTGGGGATCGCCGTGGCCTGCTCCAGGCTCACGAAGTCGATCGCGTAGGTGGTGGTGTTCGCCGCGTCCTTCTGGAGGCGGATCTTGCTGCCCGCCGGGACGGTCTCGCCGAGGAGGATGTTCGCCTCGTCGTAGATGTGCCGCGGGGCTCCGGCGCTCGGCGCGTTGCCCGGGCCGGCCTCGGCCCCGTAGAGCCAGGCGTACTTCGAGGTCAGCGGCAGGGCCTTCTTGAGGACCCCGTTGACGTAGACGTTGATGGTGGAGTCGATGCCGCCGCCGCCCGGGGCGTCCGGGATGGAGAAGCGGGTGACCAGGGTGTTGGTCGCGGCCCGGGTGGTGAACTCGACGTACTCGCCCGTCGCGTCCAGGTTCACGGCCTTGCGGCCCGAGGCCTCGCCCGCGATGTCGCCGACGGTCCGGTTGGGGCCGACCACGTTGGCTCCGCCACCGACGGTGCCGTCCTCGGCCTCGTAGGTGTCGAAGGGCATGTTCGCCCCGCGGCCGACGAAGAAGGGCTTGGTGGAGGTGTTGTTGGCGCGCTTGACCGGCAGTTCGTTGGCGTCGTCGGCGAGGACCACCTTGACGGTGTACTTGCCGTTGGCCGCGGTCCAGTTGCCGAGCGCGATCGGCGCGGAGGAGGCACCGGCCGCGAGCGCGCCGCTGAAGGATCCGGTGAGCGTACGGATGGTCGCGCCGCCCGCGTCCTGCAGCGTGAGCGTGACGTTGTGGGTGCCCGCCGCGGCGGGCACGGTGCCCTGGTTCTTGACCGTGACGGAGAAGCCCACGGACTGGCCGGCGGACGGGGCGCCCGGCGACCACCCGACGGACGAGGCCACCAGGTCCGAGCTGTCGACCGGGCGGACCACCAGCGGGGAGCCGGTGAGGCTGTTGTTGGTGTCGTTCTGCTCGACGACCGTGTTCGTCTCGTCGACGACCGCGCTCAGCGGGTAGCTGCCCGCGTCGCGCGGTCCGATGACGGCCGTGACGGTGGCCGAGGCGCCGGCTGCCAGCGCGGGCACGTTGGCGGAGCCGATCTTCGAGCCGCCGAGCTGGAAGGAGACGGAGGTCGCCGGCGCCGGGGCCGGGCCGGTGTTCTTCACGGTGGCGGACAGGGTGACGGAGTCCGACTCGACCGGGGCGGCCGGGCTGGCGCTCACCGCGGTGACCTGGAGGTCCGGGTTGGGCGCCGCGACCCCCATGACCTGGAACTCGGCGATCTGGCCGTTGGAGGAGCCGGTGTTGGAGGTGAAGCGCAGCTGCACGTCCGCGACCCGGGCGTTCACCGGGATGGTGACGGTGTTGGAGCCGGAGGCCGGGTTGAAGACGTAGTCCTTGGCGGCCACCAGGCCGGTGACGCCCGCGGCGCTCTGCTCGCGGCCGAGCACCTGGATGTTCTGGGTGCGGGTGCCCCAGCTGCTGTCCGGGTTGAGCTTGAGGACCAGGCGGTCGACGTCGGCGTTGGCGCCGAGCTTGATGGTCAGGGTGCTCGGGTAGGCGCCGCCGGCGCCCTCCCAGTAGGTGGAGGTGCTGTTGTCGTTGGCGTTCTCCGCGACGAAGGTGTGGATCACGGAAGAGCCCTCGATGGGCTTGCCGACGGCCAGGTTGGAGCCGCCCGTGCCTCCGCTGCCGTTACGCGTAACGGAGTTGCTGTCGCCGGAGCGGTTGCCCGCCGCGTCCTTGGCCCGCACGAAGTAGCTCACGGTGGCGGTGGCCGGCCGGGTGTCGGTGTGGGTGGTGACGTTGCCCGCGACCGCGGTCAGCAGGACGTTGTTGGCGAACACCTCGTAGCCGGTGACGCCGGTGTTGTCGATGGAGGCCTGCCAGGCCAGCCTGATCTGCCCGGCGGCCGGCTCGGTGAAGGTCAGGGCGCCCGGGGCGGTCGGGGCCTGGGTGTCACCGGTGTCGCCGGCGCGGGTGACGCTGTTGCTGTTCCCCGACTGGTTGCCCGCCGCGTCCTTGGCCCGGACGTAGTAGGTCACGCTCGCGGAGGCCGGCTGGGCGTCGGTGTAGGTGGTGACGTTGCCCGCGACGCTGGTGCGCAGCTGGTTGTTGGCGTAGACGTCGTACCCGGTGACGCCCGTGTTGTCGGTGGCGGCGGTCCAGGTGAGCTTGATCTGGCCCGTCGCGGGCTCGGTGTAGGCGAGCGCCGTCGGGGCCGTCGGGGCCTGGGTGTCGCCGGTCGTCGGGCCGTAGATCTCGAGCTCGGAGAGCTGCCCGCCGGGCTGTACGGAGTTGGACGCTATCCACACCCGTACGTAGCGGGTGGTGGTGGCGTCGAAGGCGATGCTCACCGTGTTGCCGCCGGCGGGGCTGAAGTCGTACCCCTTGGACGCCGTCAGGTCGAGGTACTCCGTGCCGTTGGCGCTGCCCTGGATCTTGAGGGTCTGCGTACGGGCGCCCCAGTTCTCGGGCAGCTTGAGCACCACGCGGTCCACGCGGACGGAGGAGCCGAGGTCGGCCTGGAGCCACTGGGGCATGGCGTTGTTCACGCTCTCCCAGTAGCTGGCGGCGTTGCCGTCGTTGGCGTTGCCCGGCACGTAGACCTGTGTGTTGCTGCTCGCGGTGAGCGTCTTGCCGAGGGCCAGGTTGCTCCCGGACTCACCGGGGGCGCGGACCTCCAGCTCGGAGAGCTGGGCGGCCTGCCAGCCGGTGTTGGCGGTGATGTCGATCCGCACGTACCGGGCCTGGGTGGCCGGGAAGCCGATGGTGACCACGTTTCCGGCGCCCTGGCCGAAGGTGTAGGTCGCCGAGCTCACCAGGGTGCTGAAGCTCGTGCCGTCGGCGCTGCCCTGGACGGACAAGGTCTGGTTGCGGCTCTCCCAGGAGGCGGGGAGCTTGAGCACCACCTGGTCGACGCGGGTGGTGGCTCCGAGGTCGGTCTGCACCCATTGCGGGAAGGTGCTGCCGGCGCTCTCCCAGTACGAGGCCTGGTTGCCGTCGGTGACGTTGGCGGCGGTGTAGGCGCCGTTGGTACTGCTCGCGGCGGCGGGCCTGCCGGCCGAGAGGCTCGGTCCGCCGGCGGCCACGGCGGTCAGGGCGGGCCAGCCCAGCATCAGCAGGGCGGTACTGATCAAGGCGGCCAGGGCCCGCCATCTCCAGTTGTGCCTTCTCATATGTCCTCGTCCCTCGACATGAACTTTCTGAACCATGGTAGATAGGAATTTGCGGCGTGCGGTGCGAGAATTGCAGAGCTTTGGCGAGTCGTCTACATCTCTGACCGCACTTTCACACCGTCATCGCTTGCGCAATCTGGGCGCAAATAGCGCAAGCCATTTGCGTGAGAGAGCCACATTCCACTTACGTCCGAATCGCCCTACCGTTCGTACTCATGCAGTCCCCGCGGTTCCTCCACATGAGCGCTCGGCGCCTCGGGCTGCCCAGACGGGCCGCCTCGCAGATCCTGCTGACCCAGCTGGCGATCGCCGCCGGGGTCCTCGCGCTGGCCACAGGCCTCTTCCTGGCGCCGCTGAGCGCGCAGCTCGACGACCAGGCGATGCGACGCGCCCTGGCCATCGCCCAGAGCGCCGCGGCCGACCCCTCCCTGGCCGCCGGCCTCCGCGGCTCGGCACCCTCGCCCGACAGCCCCGTACAGGCCTCCGCGGAGCGGATCCGCTCGGCCACGGGCGCCGAGTACGTGGTGGTCATGGACCTGGACGGCATCCGCCGCGCGCACCCGAGCCCCGACCGCATCGGGCGGCCCGTGTCCACCGACCCCCGCGACGCCCTGGCCGGCCGCGAGGTCATGGAGATCGACGAGGGCACCCTGGGCCGCACCGCGCGCGGCAAGGTCCCCCTGCTCGCCGCCGACGGCGAGATCGTCGGCGCCGTCTCGGTCGGCATCGCCTACGACAGCGTCCAGGGCCGCCTGCTCGGCGCCATCCCGGGCCTGCTCGCGTACGCGGGCGGCGCCCTGGCGGCGGGCGCCCTCGCCGCCTACCTGCTCTCGCGCAGGATCCACCGGCAGACCCGCGACCTGGCCTTCTCCGATATCGCGGGCCTGCTCGCCGAACGCGAGGCGATGCTGCACTCCATCCGGGAAGGTGTGATCGCCCTCGACCGGACCGGCCGGGTCCGGCTGGTCAACGACGAAGCGGCCCGGCTGCTGGGCCTCGCCCCCGAGGCCGCCGGCGCGGTCGCGGGACGCGCCCTGGACGAGGTGCTCAGCGCGGGCCGCACCACCGACGTCCTCACCGGCCGGGTCACCGGCCGCGACCTGCTCACCGTGCAGGGCGCCCGGGTCCTGGTCGCCAACCGGATGCCCACCGAGGACGGCGGAGCCGTGGCCACCCTGCGCGACCGCACCGAGCTCGAGCACCTGGGGCGCGAGCTCGACTCCACCAAGGGCCTGATCGACGCCCTGCGCGCCCAGGACCACGAACACGCCAACCGGCTCCACACCCTCCTCGGGCTCCTGGAACTGGGCCTGTACGAGGAGGCCGTGGAGTTCGTCACGGAGGTGGTCGGCGTGCACCGCAGCACCGCCGAGCAGGTCACCGAGAAGGTGCACGACCCCCTGCTCGCCGCCCTGCTGATGGGCAAGGCCACGGTCGCGGCGGAGCGCGGGGTGCCCCTCCGGCTGGCCGATTCCGCCCTGCTGCCCGACCGCCTCGTCGACCCGGGAGGCCTGGTCACCATCCTCGGCAACCTGGTCGACAACGCACTGGACGCCGCGATCGGCTCGTCCGCGCCACTGGTCGAGGTCGACATCCGGGCGGACGGCCGCACCGCGGTCCTACGGGTCCGCGACAGCGGTCCCGGCGTCCCGGTGGCGCGCCGCGAGGAGATCTTCACCGAGGGCTGGTCGACCAAGCAGCCCCAGGCCGGCGGCGCCCACCGCGGACGCGGGCTCGGTCTCGCCCTGGTGCGGCGCCTCGCCGAACGGCAGGGCGGCACGGTCCGGGCCGGCGACGCGACCGGCGGTGGGGCGGAATTCTCCGTCGTGCTCCCGGAGGCCCTGCGATGAGCGAGGTCGACCGACCGGGGGCATCCAGCGCCTTCGACGTGCTGGTCGTCGACGACGACCTGCGCGTCGCCCGGATCAACGCGGCCTACGTGGCCAAGGTCCCCGGCTTCCGCGTCGCGGCCCAGGCACATTCCGCTGCGGAGGCACTGGCGCTCCTCGACTCCCGCCCCGTGGACCTGATCCTCCTCGACCACTACCTCCCCGACGAGAACGGCCTCGACCTGGTCCGGCGGCTGCGCGAACGCGGCCACCGCACCGACGTGATCATGGTGACGGCCGCCCGCGACCTGGCCACCGTCCAGGCCGCAATGCGGCTCGGCGCCCTCCAGTACCTGGTCAAGCCCTTCACCTTCGCGGGCCTGCGCACCCGTCTGGAGGCCTACGCGGCCCTGCGCCGCACCCTGGACACGGGCGGCGAGGCCGAGCAGTCGGAGGTGGACCGGATCTTCGGCGCGCTCGCCGCGGCCGGCGCCGACGCCCCGAGCGACCTCCCCAAGGGCCACTCCCCCACCACCGCCGACCTGGTCCGCGGCATCCTGCGCGCGGCCGAGGGCCCGCTCTCCACCCAGCAGATCGCCGACCGCGCGGGCATCAGCCGCCAGACCGCCCAGCGCTACCTCAAGCTCCTCGACCGCGCCGGCCGCGTTGTTCTCGCCCTGAGGTACGGCGAGACGGGCCGCCCGGAGCACCGCTACGCCTGGCGTCCGCCCACGACCGGCTGACACCGGCTGACACCGCCCGGCAGGCCGTCCTATCGGGCGGTCCCGCTCCCCCGCCGGGCCGGCCCTACACCGCCCCGGCCCCCGTCAGCGCGCGGACCTCGGTCTCCGCGTGCCGCCGCTCGTCCGGCTCCTCCGCCGAGGTCACGGTGCCCAGCCAGCCCGCCAGGAAGCCGAGCGGGATGGACACGATGCCCGGGTTCTGGAGCGGGAAGAGCTGGAAGTCGACGCCCGGGAAGAGGGATTCGGGGCTGCCCGAGACCACCGGGGACAGGGCGACCAGCAACACGGCCGGGAGCAGTCCCCCGTACACCGACCAGACGGCGCCCCGCGTGGTGAACCCGCGCCAGAACAGCGAGTACAGGAGCACCGGCAGGTTCGCCGAGGCCGCCACCGCGAAGGCCAGACCCACCAGGAAGGCCACGTTCAGGTCCTGGGCGAGCAGACCCAGCGCGATGGCCACCGCCCCGATCCCGACCGCCGCCACCCTGGCCACCGTCACCTCGCTGCGCTGGCGGGCGTGGCGGCGCTTGAGCGAGGCGTACAGGTCGTGCGCGACGGAGGCCGACGAGGCGAGGGTGATCCCCGCGACCACCGCGAGGATGGTCGCGAAGGCGATGGCCGCCACGAAGGCGAACAGCACCGCCCCGCCGGTCGAGTCGGCCCCGCCGCCCAGGAAGGCCGCGAGCAGCGGAACCGCCGTGTTCCCCGAGGCGTTGGACGCCTTGACCTGCTCAGGCCCGAGCAGCGCCGCCGCACCGAAGCCCAGCACGATGGTCATCAGGTAGAAGCTGCCGATCAGCCCGATCGCCCACACCACCGACCGGCGGGCCGCCCGCGCCGTGGGCACCGTGTAGAAGCGGGACAGGATGTGCGGCAGCCCGGCCGTCCCCAGGACCAGGGCGAGCCCGAGGCTCATGAAGTCGAAGCGGGCCGTCCAGTCGCCGCCGTACTTGAGCCCGGGGCCCAGGAACCGGTCGCCGTGCCCGCTGCGCTCGGCGGCGCTGCTGAGCAGCTGGTCGAAGTTCCCGTGGAAGCGCAGCAGCACGAGCACCGTCAGGGTGATCGCCCCGCCCATCAGCAGCACGGCCTTGACGATCTGGATCCAGGTGGTGGCCCGCATGCCGCCGAAGGACACGTAGATCACCATGAGCGCGCCGACCCCGATGACGGTCAGCGTCCGTGCGGTCCGGCCCGAATCGGCGAGCAGCAGGCCCACGAGGCTGCCGGCGCCGACCATCTGCGCGACGAGGTACAGCACGGAGACGACCACCGACGAGGTCCCGGCGGCGATCCGCACGGGCCGCTCGCTCATCCGCGCGGCGACCACGTCCGCGAGGGTGAACCGGCCGCAGTTGCGGACGAGTTCGGCGACGAGGAACAGGACGACCAGCCAGGCGACGAGGAAGCCCACCGAGTACAGCAGGCCGTCGTATCCGAAGAGGGCGATGAGGCCGGAGATGCCGAGGAAGGAGGCGGCGGACATGTAGTCGCCGGCGATGGCGAAACCGTTCTCCATCGGGGAGAACAGCCGCCCGCCCGCGTAGAACTCCTCCGCGGAACCGTGCCGGTTGCGGCTCACCCAGGTGGTGATGCCGAGCGTGACGGCGATGAAGACGCTGAACAGGAGCAGCGCCAGGGTCTGGTGCTCGGTGGTCACCGGCCCGCCCCCCGTCCCCGGGTGCGCTCCCCGGCGCCCGCCCGGCGGACCTGCTCCTGCTCGAAGACCGTCCAGCGCAGGTCCAGCGCCGCGCGGTCGCGCCGCAGCCGGGCGTGACGGGCGTAGGCCCAGGTCAGCAGGAAGGTGCTGAGGAACTGGCCGAGGCCCGCGAGCAGGGCCACGTTGACGGACCCGAACACCGGCCGGGCCATCATGTCCGGCGCCGTGGTGGCGGCGATCACGTAGGCGACGTACCAGAGGAAGAAGCCGGCGGTCGCGGGGACGACGAACCTCCGGTAGCGGCCGCGCACTTCCTGGAAGGCCGCGCTGCGCTGCACTTCGAGGTAGATGTCGGACGCCGCGCGCGCGGGCGCGGCGCCCGGGGAGGAGTTCGGCGGTGACGTTTCCGCTCCGCCGCCCGCCGCTCCGCCGGGCCCCTCGCCTGCGCCGGCACCCTCGCCCTCGCCCCAACCGACGGCCAGCGCGTCGTACCAGGGGTCGTCCAGCCGGATCGTTCCGGCATCACGACCTTCGTGCTTGTCCACCGAACTCTCCTTGTCCGCCGCCGCAGTGGCCGCGTGCCCACAAGGATGTGCGGGAGGGACGCTTTCCGGACTGGTGTCCCGGTGCTCTTCACTCCATCAGGTGATGGAGTGAAGAGCACGGGTGTGCCAGTGCCGCGGAAGTGCCACCGGAGGTCCGCCGGTGGCCCCCCGGGTGGCACGGGGTCCGGTCAGGCGTCGATCCGCGACCGGTCCAGGGTGGCCGCGGAGCTGGTGATGAACTCCTTGCGCGGGGCCACCTCGTTGCCCATGAGCAGGTCGAAGACCGACTCGGCCGAGTCCAGGTCGCCGATGTTGATCCGGCGCAGGGTGCGGAAACGGGGATCCATGGTGGTCTCCGCCAGCTGATCGGCATCCATCTCGCCGAGACCCTTGTAGCGCTGGATCGAGTCCTTGTACCGGATGTTCTTGCGCTGGTACTCCAGCAGGGTCTGGCGCAGTTCGTTGTCCGAGTACGTGTAGACGTACTTGTCCTGCCCCTTCTTCGGCTGGACGAGCTCGATCCGGTGCAGCGGCGGCACGGCGGCGAAGACCCGGCCCGCCTCGACCATCGGGCGCATGTAGCGCTGGAAGAGCGTGAGCAGCAGGCAGCGGATGTGCGCGCCGTCCACATCGGCGTCCACGAGCAGGACGATCTTCCCGTACCGGGCGGCGTCGATGTCGAAGGTCCGGCCCGAGCCGGCTCCTATGACCTGGATGATCGCCCCGCACTCGGCGTTCTTGAGCATGTCCGAGACCGAGGACTTCTGGACGTTGAGGATCTTGCCGCGGATGGGCAGCAGCGCCTGGAATTCGGAGTTCCGGGCGAGCTTGGCCGTACCGAGCGCCGAGTCACCCTCGACGATGAAGAGCTCGCTGCGCTCCACGTCGTCGCTGCGGCAGTCGGCCAGCTTGGCGGGCAGCGAGGAGGACTCCAGCGCGGTCTTGCGGCGCTGCGCCTCCTTGTGCTGGCGGGCCGCGATCCGGGTCCGGGCGGCCGCGACGATCTTCTCCATCACGGAGCGGGCCTGCTGCTTGTCGTCCCGCTTGGTGGAGGTCAGGAAGGCCTTGAGCTCCTTGGCGACGACGGCCGCGACGATCCGGGTGGCCGCCGAGGTACCGAGCACCTCCTTGGTCTGGCCCTCGAACTGCGGCTCGGCGAGGCGGACGGTGACGACCGCCGTCATGCCCTCCATCGCGTCGTCCTTGACCACGTCGTCCTCGGCGACGCGCAGCAGCTTCGCGGAGCGCAGCACCTCGTTCACGGTCTTGGTGACCGAGCGTTCGAAGCCGGAGATGTGGGTGCCGCCCTTGGGGGTGGCGATGATGTTCACGAACGACTTCACGTTCGTCTCGTACCCCGTGCCCCAGCGCAGGGCGATGTCCACGCCGAGCTCACGTGTGACCTCGGTGGGGGTCATGTGGCCGCGGTCGTCGAGGACCGGGACGGTCTCCTTGAAGATCCCGGTGCCGGTCAGGCGCAGGACGTCACAGGCCGCCTTGTCCTGGGCGAGGTACTCGCAGAACTCGCTGATGCCCCCGTCGAAGCGGAAGGTCTCCTCGGTCTTGCCGGCCCCTTCCAGGGCCCGCTCGTCGCGGACCACGATGGTCAGGCCGGGTACGAGGAAGGCCGTCTGGCGGGCACGCTGGTAGAGCGTGTCCAGCGTGAGCTTGGCGTCCTTGAGGAAGATCTGCCGGTCGGCCCAGTAGCGGATCCGGGTGCCGGTCTTGCCCTTGGCGATCCGCTTGCCCTTGCGCAGGCCGTTGGCGGGGTCGAAGGGGCTGTCGGGGCCCTGCTCGGTGAACATGCCGGGGACGCCGCGGCGGAAGCTGATGGCCTGCGTGGCGCTGCCCCGGTCGACCTCCACGTCCAGACGCGCCGAGAGCGCGTTGACGACGGAGGCGCCGACGCCGTGCAGGCCGCCGGAGGCCGCGTACGACCCGCCGCCGAACTTGCCGCCGGCGTGCAGCTTGGTCATGACGACCTCGACGCCGGAGAGGCCGGTCTTGGGCTCGACGTCCACGGGGATGCCGCGGCCGTTGTCGCGGACCTCCACGGAGGAGTCCTCGTGGAGGATCACCTCGATGTGGTCGCAGTAGCCGCCCAGGGCCTCATCGACGGAATTGTCGATGATCTCCCAGAGGCAGTGCATGAGGCCCCGGCTGTCGGTGGAGCCGATATACATGCCGGGGCGCTTGCGGACGGCCTCGAGGCCCTCGAGGACGAGCAGGTGCCGCGCGGTGTAGTTGGAGCCGTCCCGGTCTGCTCCGGTCAGCAGTGCGCTGGAAGGCACGGACGTGTCGGCGGTCACGCAGTTCGCTCCTCGCTGAATTCTTTTTCTGGCCCGGTCGGGCGCAGTGGTGGCTCGGTTGCCGTTGGAAGGGTACCGAGGCCTGGTAGAGCCGATGCAACGCCATCCCAGCCCCTTCACCAGCCTAGTGCAGATCCGTACGCGTGTTCGATCCCCCGTGAGGGTGAAGCAAACATCACGTTCCCTTCCGCGCATGAACCATTTAGTGTTCGGGCACGTCCTCATCAACATCCGGCACTCAGCCGGAGAGGACAGAACTACGACAAGCGAACGACCTGACAACGCGAAACCGTAAAGCAACGCAATACGGCTCCTTCGCCGCCAACCGGCAACGGCCGGCCAGCTTCGGAAGGAAGTTTCGAGGAAAAGCCGCGAGCGGGAACGTTTTCGGCCTGGTTGGATGTTGACCCTGGTACGACAGCTCGTCGAGCTAGAGAAGAGGCGACGTGACTACTGTTCTGACACCCGCGACCCCGCTGACGGCCGCTGACCGATGCGACCGTTGCGGCGCCCAGGCATATCTGCGCGTCGTCCTGCTGAGCGGCGGTGAACTGCTCTTCTGCGCCCACCACGGGCGCAAGTTCGAGCCGGAACTCAAGAAGATCGCCGCGGAAATACAGGATGAGACCGAGCGGCTTACGTCCGCTCCGGCGGCCAGTGCCGCCGAACCCGAGGACCGCTGACACAAGGCCTACACCTCGCATCCGACGAGCCAGGACCGGCGTAGCCGGTCGACGGGCGGTACCTCTGCGACCCAGAGGGACCGCCCGTCCTCATGCCCGGACGGGCTCGGGCCTCACGTCCGGACGGGCTCGGGCCTCATGCCCGGACGGAGCTCAGCGCTTCAGCGCGGACAGGTCCCCCGCCGCGAGGCCCCTCCCGGGCCCCTGGGCGGGGCGTACGTCCATCCGCAGGACTCCGCGACCACCAGGGCGACCCGGCTCCCCCCGGGCCGCCTCCGGGCCGCTGACGGGGTCGGAGGAGACGAAGCCGATCAGCGGTGCGATCCGCGTGTACACCCCCGGGCTGTCCGCCCGCCCGCAGCCGCGCCCCCAGGAGACCAGCCCGATCAGCCGCCCCTGGGCCACCAGGGGGCCGCCGCTGTCCCCCTGGCAGGCATCCTTGCCGCCCTCGCGGTCCCCCGCGCACACCATGGAGTCGGCCCGGTACTGACCGTCGGCGTCTCCCGGGTAGGCCCGCCCGCACACCTCGTCCGCCAGCACCGTCACCCTGGCGGCCCGCAGCGCGTAGGCGTAGTCGCCGAAGCCGCTGGTGTCGCCCCAGCCGTACACGGCTGCCTCGGTGCCGGCCCCGTAGGCCGGATGCCCGAGGCCGGCCATGGGCAGCACGTTCTGCGCGGACACGGCTTCGGCCAGCTCCAGGACGGCCAGATCGCCGGCATTGCTGCCCGCGTCGTACGCCGGGTTCACCCGGGCGGAACGCACCGCGATCTCCCGGCCCTCGCTCGCGCGCAGCTCCGTACGCCCGGTGATCACCCGGAAATCGCGGACGGAGTCGACCGGACCTCCCAGTACCTGACGCGCCAGGCAGTGGGCCGCGGTCACCACCTTGGTCGGGGTGACGAGGACGCCCCCGCAGAACTGGCCGCCGCGCGTACCCCCGAACCGGTCACGGCTGGCGAGGGCCACGACCCACGGGGCGTCGGCCACCTTCACCGGCCTCCCGCCGATCACCACGCTGTCCGCGGCGGCTCGCGGCGCCTGGGAGAGCGGCGCCGCCGCCGCTCCCGCCGCCAGGGTCAGCGCTCCCGCCAGGACACGGGCAAAGGGACGACGCATGAGGCCTCCTGACTCCGAGTGTGCATGACTCCACTCAGAGTGGGACGCCCGGTGGCCGTGCGCACCCGCGCGGCCACCGGCGACGACCTGCGGCGAACCTTTCGGCGTGCCCGGCCGGTCAGGCCGGATCAGGTGGATCAGGCCGGATCAGTCGAGGTAATCGCGAAGCACCTGGGACCGGGACGGGTGGCGGAGCTTCGACATGGTCTTCGATTCGATCTGGCGGATGCGCTCACGGGTGACCCCGTAGACCTTGCCGATCTCGTCGAGCGTCTTGGGCTGGCCGTCCGTCAGGCCGAAGCGCATGGAGACCACGCCCGCCTCGCGCTCGCTCAGCGTGTCGAGGACCGAGTGCAGCTGCTCCTGCAGGAGCGTGAAGCTCACGGCGTCGGCCGGGACGACCGCCTCGGAGTCCTCGATGAGGTCGCCGAACTCGCTGTCGCCGTCCTCGCCGAGCGGGGTGTGCAGGGAGATCGGCTCGCGGCCGTACTTCTGGACCTCGATGACCTTCTCGGGGGTCATGTCGAGTTCCTTGGCCAGCTCCTCCGGGGTGGGCTCGCGGCCCAGGTCCTGGAGCATCTGGCGCTGGACACGGGCCAGCTTGTTGATGACCTCGACCATGTGCACCGGGATGCGGATGGTGCGGGCCTGGTCGGCCATGGCCCGGGTGATCGCCTGCCGGATCCACCAGGTGGCGTACGTGGAGAACTTGTAGCCCTTGGTGTAGTCGAACTTCTCCACGGCGCGGATCAGACCCAGGTTGCCCTCCTGGATCAGGTCCAGGAAGAGCATGCCGCGGCCGGTGTAGCGCTTGGCGAGGGAGACCACGAGGCGGAGGTTGGCCTCCAGCAGGTGGTTCTTGGCCCGGCGGCCGTCCTCGGCGATGATCTCCAGCTCGCGCTTGAGCTTGGGCGCCAGCTTGTCGGAGTTGGCGAGCTTGTCCTCGCCGAAGAGTCCGGCCTCGATGCGCTTGGCGAGCTCGACCTCCTGCTCGGCGTTGAGGAGGGGGACCTTGCCGATCTGCTTGAGGTAGTCCTTGACGGGGTCGGCGGTGGCACCGGCCACGGCGACCTGCTGGGCCGGGGCGTCGTCCTCGTCGTCCGAGATGACGAAGCCCTTGCTCTCGGCGCCTTCCTCCTCGTCCTCGGACTCGGCCTTGGCGGCTCCGGCGCCCTCTTCCGCGGTCTCTTCGTCGCCCGCGTCGTCGGCGTCCTTCTTGGCGGCGGTCTTCTTGGCCGCCGTCTTCTTCGCCGCGGTCTTCTTGGCGGGCGCGGCCTTCTTCGCCGCCGTCTTCTTCGCCGCCGCCTTCTTGGCGGCGGGCTCGGTCGCGGTCCCCTCCGCGAGGGCGTCGACGCCGGTGTCCGTGTGCGCGGGATCCGGTTCCGCCGTCCCCGCCACCGCGTCCGGCACGGCGGCGGGCGCTGCCGCCGTCCCGGGCGCCGCCTTCTTGGCGACGGGCTCGGTGGCCGTCCGCTTGACGGGGGTCTTCGCTGCGACGCTCTTGCGGGTGGTGCGCTTGGGCGACTCCGCGGCACTGACCATCAGCGTCACACCCTCTTCCTCAAGGATCTGGTTGAGGCTGCGCAGGACATTCTTCCACTGGGTCGCAGGAATCTGGTCAGCCTCGAAGGCCCGACGCACGTCATCGCCGGCGATCTGCCCCTCGGCCTTGCCCCGCTCGATGAGCGCCATCACAGACTCGGAATCGGCGATCTCCGGCGGGAGCGTACGGGATGTGCTGGCCGACACGAACAACCTCTCGGAACGATGGAAACGGCTTCCGACCCCGGCCTGGTGGTGCTGGACCGGAGCCGACGACCACCGACTGGGGATGGGCCGGGGGCGCGGGCAGGGGCCGGGGAGCTGCACAGCACCCCCAAGGGCTGCTGTCTTCCCTCCGTCGGCCATCACCTCTTAGGTCATCGCGTGACCTCGCGGAGCGTTACGCCCAATCTTCGTGGCCCGAGTCACACCCCGTTCGATGCCATGCCGGTCACACCGTTATTTCTGCACGTCCGGTGTGTCCGAACACGACCCGTTTCGCGGGCCGGACGGCTCCCCGGAAGCGGGGTCCCGAACGCCCGAACGGAGCCGGGGGGGCGGCCGGGGCGCTCAGGACCCGGGCGGGGAGCCTCACCTCGCCGCCGGGCCCTCCCCGGATTCCCCCCGGACTCCTTCCGGGGGTGCCGCCCGGGACGGGCACCCCGTCGACGCGCCCACGCCCGTGCGCTGCGAATCGTCAGTGCTCGCGCGGGGCGGGAACCACGCGCTCGACCTCCGGATGCACCGTCAGAAGCTGGCGCATGGCGTTCTCCGCGCCCACCGCGTCGCCGGCGGCGAGGCACTCGACCATGCGCGCGTGGTGCGCGACGCAGGTCTCGCTGGGACGGTCACAGGAGGTGACGGGACTGCCGGAGACTTGCAGGGCGACGGAGACGATGCCGGAGAGGTGCTCCAGCATGCGGTTGGCCGCGACTTGGATGAGCAGGGCGTGGAACTCGTTGTCCGCACGCGCGAAGGTGATCGAATCGCCCTGGCCGAGGGCGTGTCCCATGATCTCGACCATGTCGGCGAGGCGCTGCTGGATCTCCGGGCGGCCATGGCCGGCGGCGAGGCGGGCGGCGAGCGGCTCGATGGTCCAGCGGAGCTCGCCGAGCTCCCGGCGCTGGTCGTCGCGCTGCGGGCCGAAGGCGCGCCACTCGATGATGTCGGGGTCGAGGAGGTTCCAGTCGGCGACCGGGCGGACCCGGGTGCCGACGTTGGGGCGGGCGCTGACGAGGCCCTTGGCCTCGAGGACCCGAAGCGATTCGCGGACGACGGTGCGGGAGACCTCGAAACGCTGTCCGATCTCCTCGGGGACCAGCGGGCGGTCCGCACCGAGGTCACCAGAAACGATCATCTGGCCGAGCTGCTGGACGAGTTGGCCGTGCAGGCCGCGTCCGCGGCTGCCCGCGGCGCGGCGGCCGACCCGGCTCAACTCGACGTCGGATCCGTCCCAGTGGGGCACTCCCACCCGGTCGGCCCCCGAGGCCTCCGGGTAGGGGTAGCGGTCGAGTTCACCCGCGCCGGCGAGGCCGGAATCGGCATGGCGGGCGGCGGTCATCATGGTGTGCGCAAGGGTACTCACGAATCCTTTGTCGGCTGTGTCTCCGCGACCCTTGAGGTCTTTGGTGAAAAGCACACGAAAGGGTGATCGGTGCCACCTGCGCAATTGACGACTTATCGTAAAGAACCGGGCCTTTTGCGGGGAGTTGCGGTTCACCGGGCTTGATGTGGACCACAACGGTCCCATTGGGTCCGGATCGACACGGAAACGATCACCAACGATCCCTCACAAACGGACGCGGCCGCGCAGTCCTGTGAACCCATAGGCGCACAACAGGACCATCAGCGACAACACCAGAGCGGTGCCCACCGGTTGGGCCATCACCCGGATCGCCCCGAGGACCACCCGGTCCGCCTCCGGCGGCCACTGCGCCCAGGCCAGACCGCGCAGTCGCTCCGCCAGTCCGGTGACCGGGTACGCGGACGGGCCGTCCAGGGCCTTGCGCACGAGCGGTACGACCATCACCGGTACGGCGAGCACCGCGGCCAGGCCGGCGGAGGCGGACCGGAAGACACCCGAGGCCAGGACTCCGGACCAGGCGCAGCCGATGAGCAGCCCCGCCCAACTCGCGGCCGGGGACAGCCACTCCACGGGCGTGCGGAGCGGTGCGCTGCCGAACACCAGCGTCAGGGCGGCGGCGTCGGCGGTCACGGCCAGGGCGCCGAGCAGCAGCGCGAGGGCGCCGCTGACACCGAGTTTCGCGGTGAGCAGCCCGAGTCGGCGCGGGACGGTTCCGCGGTCGGCGGCGAGCGCGGGATACCGGTACTCCTCGCCGAAGGCCAGGGCCCCGAGCAGCCCGGCGCCCAGCGCCGCGGGCGGCAGCGGGAGCAACTCGGGCCAGGCGGCGAGCAACCGGTTCTGCGGCGTGTGGCCGGCCCGGGCCAGCACCAGGGCCGTGACGACGGAGACGGCGACGACGAAGGCGGCGGTGAGCAGGGGCGTGGCGGTGCCGAAGATCCGGTGCAGCTCGTAGCGCAGGGGGCGCAGCGGGCCGCCGAGCCGGCGCACGGCCGAGGCGGGCCGCCCCGGACGGGCGGGGCGGGGCCGGTCGCCGCGGTCGGCGTCGGCTCGGGTTCCGGCTCCGGCTCCGGCTCCGGCTGCTGACGCGGCCGGCGTTCGGTCGGCGGCCGCGTCCCGGGCGCGCGGCAGCGTCGGCTGCGCGCCCGCGTCGCCGGTCTCGTCGGCGAGCTGGTGGACGAGCACGCCGTGCCGGAAGGCGGCCTCGCCGACCTCGGCGCAGTTGCTGCCGTAGACGGACAGCCGGCTGCCGCTCTCCTCCACGATCTCCCACGTCCGCCGGGCGGCCCGCGCCTCCCGGCCCAGTACGTCGGCCAACCGGGCGGCGTGCGGCGTGCGCACGGCGACCCGCGGCCGCAGCCGGGTCCGGGCGAACTCGGCGGCGTCCTGGTCGGCGACGAGCCGGCCCGCCTCGATGCTCACGACCCGGTCCGCGCTGCGGGCGGCCTCCTTCGCGTCGTCGGTGGTGAAGAGCACCGCGCCGCCGAGGGAGGCGTGGCCGCGCAGCAGCCCGTGCAGCCAGCCCCGTTCACGGGGCGAGAGCCCGGCGGCGGGCTCGTCGAGGAGGAGCGTGCAAGGGTCGGCGAGCAGTGCGGCGGCCAGCGCGACCCTGCGCTCCATGCCGAGCGAGAGCGAACCCAGCCGCTGGTCGCGCAGTCCCGCGACGCCGACGACCTCCAGCATCGCGTCGGCCCGTGCGGCCGGCACGCCGGCGGCGGCGCAGAGCATCCGCAGCTGGCCGCGCACGGTGCGCGAGGGGTTGCCGGGGAGGTCGCCGAGGAGCACGCCGACCTCGCGGCCCGGATGCGGGATCCGGTGCAGGGGGCGCCCGCGGAAGTAGGTGACCCCGCGACCCGGTTCGAGTTCGAGCATGAGCCGCAGTGCGGTGGTCTTGCCCGAGCCGGGCTCGCCGAGCAGTGCGGTCACGCTCCCGGGGCGGGCCTCGAAGGTGAGGTCGTCCACGAGGGGCGGGAGGTTGCGGCGGGGGGCGCTGGTGAGTCCGATGGCCTGGAGCATCGCTTCTCTCGCGGGGGGTGAGACCGCTCTGCGGCAGGATGATTACCGCCAACAAGATAACGCGATATGTCCGATTTAAGGCGTAGCCCGTCGCGAACCGCACCCGTGTCGGCGCCCCGGCGTGGGTGCGGGGCGCCCTGGCCTCAGACTTCGGGGCGCAGCATCGGCGGGTTGAGCAGGGTCGCCCCGCCGGCCCGGAACAGCTGGGCGGGACGGCCGCCCTGACGTGTCGTCGTCCCCCCGGCCGGCACCAGGAACCCGGGGGTGCCGGTGACCTTGCGGTGGAAGTTGCGGGGGTCGAGGGCGACTCCCCAGACCGCTTCGTAGACCCGGCGCAGCTCGCCGACGGTGAACTCGGGCGGGCAGAAGGCGGTGGCCAGCGAGGAGTACTCGATCTTCGAGCGGGCCCGCTCGACCCCGTCGACGAGGATCTGCTCGTGGTCGAAGGCGAGTCCGGCGCCGGTCCGGCCTTCCGTGGACAGGAGCTCGTCGACGGGGGCCCAGCGCGCACTGTTGGCATCACCGCCGGCCCGGGGGGCGGGCAGGTCCGGAGCCAGCACCAGATGCGCGACGCTGACCACGCGCATGCGCGGATCCCGCTTCGGATCACCGTAGGTGGCCAGCTGCTCGAGGTGCGCGCCGTTGCCCACGTCCGGAGCGGCCGGGTCGTGGGCGCAGAGGCCGGTCTCCTCGGACAGTTCGCGGGCCGCGGCGGCCGACAGGTCCTCGTCCCCGCGCACGAAGCCGCCGGGCAGCGCCCAGCGTCCCTGGAACGGCTGCTCACCCCGCCGGATGACCAACGCGCAGAGCGAATGGCGCCGCACGGTGAGCACGACCAGGTCGACGGTGACGGCGAAGGGCGGAAAGGCCGACGGGTCGTAGGGCGACATGCCGCGATCATAGTCGTCTGCCTGACGATAAACAGAGCTTTGGGGATCTTCGGACCACGGAACCGGAAGCCCCGGCCCGATCCGGCCCGGCCGGCGGGGTGCCGGCTACCCGCCCAGTTGCAGCGCATCGGCGGCCTCCTCCACCATGCCCAGGCCCAGCCGGCTGATCCGGACGGCGAAGGGCTCCCCCGAAACCCGGAGCCCGGAGAGGCGGAGCCCGCCGAGCGGAGCGCCGGGGAGCGGCACCAGGGCGACCGTTCCGGCGGGGGCGTCCGGGCGGATCCCGGCCAGGGCCGTCAGCACGTGGATCCCCGCGGCCGCCGCGACCGCGGCCGGCCTGCAGGCCGCCGGATGCGGAAGCGGAGCACTGCCCTCGGTGCGCTGCTCGGCCGCGTACATCTCTGGGAGGCGGTACCCGAAGGCCTCCGCCGCGTCCAGCAGGCCCCGCAGCAGCCCCGTGGCCTCCTTCTCGAAGCCCGCCTGGGCCAGGCCCGCCACGGCGACGGCGCTCTCGTACGGCCGTACCGCGCCCGAGCGGTGCCCGAACGGGTTGTGCCCCGGCTCCCGCACCGCCATGCTGCGCAGTCCCCAGCCGGAGTCCATCGCGGGGGCTCCGAGCAGCCGGGCCAGCTGCTCGGTACGGACCCGGCCGAGCAGCCCGGGCGCGAGTCTGCCGCCACCGAGCAGCCCGGTGTCCAGCAGGTGGGCGGCGGCCCCCGTCAGCCGGGGCAGCGGCCGGCCGTCGGGATGCAGGGCCGCCGCGGGGCGGCCGCCGTCCGGGCCGTCGACCCAGAAGCGGGCTGCGAACCGCTCCCGCAGCCCGGCCGCCCGGTCCCGCCACTCCTCGGCTCCGGGGCGCCCGCACCCGGCGAGCAGGTCGGCCCCGAGGAGCGCGGCGCGATGGGCGTGGGCCTGGGTTTCACAGCGCCGGGGCCCCGGATCGGGGTCGGCCAGGAAGCCGTCCTCCCCGAAGGCGCCCCGGAGCCACTCCAGGCAGCGCTCGGCGGTGGGGAGCAGCCGGTCCACCTCCGCCTCGGGCATCCCCCAGAGCCGGGCTTCGGCGAGCACCGCGGGGAAGGCGAGCGTCGCCTCGGTCCCGGTGCATCCCGGGGGCAGTTGCGGCCCGGCCCCGCGGAGCGGGCCCGGGATCATCCCCGCGTCGGCGCCCCGCCCCCCGGTCTGGGTCCGGGCCAGGACGCGCAGGGTCGCGGCGGCCAGTCCGGTGCCGAGCGGCAGCGCCATGCGGGCGGCCCACAGGGACTCCGCCGGGGCCAGCCCGAGTCTCCACGGCACTCCGGCCGCCGCGTAACTGTCGGTCGGCTCCTTCGGGTCCCTGAGCAGCAGCGCGCCCAGGTCCTGCACGCTCGTGCGCAGCCACGCCTCGGCCCTCGGGTCGTCCCCTTCCGCGCGGGCGTCGTCGGACAGCGGATTGGCCACCTGTCCTGCCGGGGCCCGGGCCCCTCGGTCGCGGGTGGTCCGCAGCTCGATGGTGCGGGATTCCCCGGGGCGCAGTTCGAGCTGCCAGCGCAGCAGCCCGGCCGAGGCCAGGGCGTCGTCCGGAGGCGGCTCGGCCGCGGTGACGGCCTGGGCATCGCCTTTGGTCCAGCGCAGGCCGGCCGCGTGCACCGCGGCGGGCAGTTCCGGCCCGGCCCGGCCGGCGGCCACCTCGGCCAGCTCCGCCAGGTCCGTGCCGAGCGAGACCTCCACGGGGATCCGCAGGGACCGGCCGGTGAAGCTGCGCAGGGTGATCCGCTCGGTGCCGTCGGCGTACCGGATCCGCTCGACTCCGACGTCGGGATCGGGCCCGGCCTCCGCTCCGGTCCGGACGGTCGCGGTGAAGGAGGCCCGGTCGGCGGCGAGGCCGCGGCCCTGGACCGCGACCGGGTCGCGGCCGGCGACGCGCAGCACGCAGCGGGACAGCAGCCGGAGCCCGGCGCGGTAGATCCCGTCGGCCCCGCGCCCGGTGAGCTGGCCGTGCTCGGGCGAGATGACCATGCACGGCGCGGAGACGCAGATGACGGCGCCGTGCACGGGCGGCAGGTCGGGCCTGCGGGAGGGGGCTGGGCGGGCGGGGGGTACGGGGTGAGGCATGGGTCGCCTTGTCTGCGCTCCGGGTGGGTCGGCTGGGCGGCGGCGCGGCCGGTTCCCCACCACCCCCCAGCGCAACGCCCCTGCCCCCGCCCGGGTCACGGGCCCCGGCGGGGGCTGCGCCCGGTGGAGCACCGGCCTTCGCGGGGGCCGTAGCCGCAGGACCGCTCGCGCCCCTTCCCGTAGCCACGCCCGCAGCACGGAGCCGCAGGCCGTACCCAGGCCGCGCACCAGGCCCGCACCACCGCCTCCACCCCGGCCTCCGCTGCCTCCACCCCGGCACCGTCGGCCAACGCCCCGGCCCACCCCCAGGCCCGCACCCCGGCCGACCCCCAGACCCGCGCCCCGGCCGCGCCCCAGGTGAACGCCCCGCCCGACGCCCAGGCCCGCGCCCAGGCCAAGGCCCCGGCCGCACCCGCTGCCCGTGTCGCCGCCCCGGCCGCGCGTCACTGCTCGCTCCCCGCGGTGCTGCCGGACTCCCGGCGGCTGCCGCTCGTCCTGCCCGGGCGGCCCGGAGGCCTGGTGGCGGTGGCCCCCCGGCGGGGTCCTGCGGGCCGGCGCCCCCGGCGCGGCTCCCGGCGCCGGCGCTCCTCCCGCAGGCACTCCCGCAGCCCCTCCGGGTCGATCCCCTCGTTGCAGGCGTGGTGGAGCAGCTGCGCGAAGCGGTACCCGTCGTCCGCCCGCAGGGCCAGCCCAAGGGCGATCCTGGCCGTCGGCTCGTCCCCGGTGGACCAGGAGACCCAGCCCGCCAGGGTGAGGGGAGCCGCCGCGTGTTCCCCGTAGGCCCCGACGCAGCGCCGGGCCAGGGCCCGCCACAGCCGCAGGGCGGGGGCCGCCTCCTCGCCCTCCATCCACTCGGCGGCGATGTCGCGGATCTCGCGGTCCTGGAGCCCGAGGATCAACGAGGCGGCCTCGTCGTGGCCCAGCAGCCCGTCGTCCCGGGCGTCGGCCCCGGCGCCGCCTTCGGCCGGCGGAGCCAGGGTCATGCGCTGGATCAGTGCGCGGGCGAGCAGGACCGTCTCGGCCCCCACCTCCTCCCGGGTCGCCCCGTCGAGGATCTTCGGCACCAGGGCGACGGCCGCCCGGTCCAGAGCCGCCTCCATCTCGTCGGCCACCGCCCCGCCCAGCGGCGTCAGCCGGTGCTCGATCTCCCGGAGGGAGCCGCGTACCTGGAGACCGGCGAAGGTGGCCGCGGCGGCCATCACCGAGGTGCCGGGCGCGGCCAGCGCGCTGCCCTCGGCGGGACAGCACCGCTCGTCCGGGCAGCAGTAGGACCAGTACCGCCCGGCGGAGAGGCACAGGGCCTCCAGTACGGGGACGTCCAGCGCTCCGCAGGCCAGCCGGATCCGCTGCGCGAGCGGGCGCAGCCTGGTCATCACCCGCTGCGCGCTCTCGCCGCGGTGCGGGTCCTGACAGAGGAAGACGATGATGCCGTCGGGCCTGGATCCGCGCCGCACGCTGCCGCGGATCAGGCAGTCGGCGACCTGACGGGCGGTGTCCTCCCATTCGTCGGGGGCGGCGGGAATGCCCACCCTGAGCCGGCCGCCGAAGCGGCCGGCCTCCCCGTGGACGGCGACCATGACGACGGAGTCGCTCGGATGGAATCCGAGCATGTAGGGCAGCGCGTCGGCCAGTTCGGCCGGGCTGCGCAAGGTGATCCTGGACGCGTCGACGCCCCCGGTCGACCCCCCGGACGATCCGGTGGACGACGAGGACGACGAGGACGAGGACGAGGACGAGGACGAGGACGAGGACGAGGACGAGGACGAGGTGAACGAGGACGCGGAGGAGGACGAGGGTTCGGACGGGTCGTGTGCCGCTTCGTGGCTGTTGTTCGTCATGTCCCGAAGGTCCCGCGTCCGGCCGGATCCGGAAACCCCTGTGGATAACCCCGGCAGCGGCTGGCCGGCGGCGCCATGGGCCACCGCCGGCCACCGGCCGCTATCTCGGCTCGTAGACCCTCTTGTGCCCGAACAGCCCGGCCAGCCGGTACGGCCCGGTGGTCTCCCTCGGAGCGGGATGGTCTCCGCCGTCGACCGGGAAGGCCTGCTCGTGGCGTTCCCGGTAGTCGGCGTAACCGATGTCCCGGCGCCGCGCGATCGCCTCGCGGTGCTGCTCGGACCGCAGCTGCGACCGGTAACCCGGGACGGGGACCGCGGCGAAGAACTCCGCGACGCTGCCGGATCCGTAGCTGAGCAGACCGACGGCCTGGCCGGTCAGATCGTCGGCGTGGTCGAGCAGCGCGGCCAGACCGAGGTACACGGACGCGGTGTAGCTGTTCCCGATCTCCTCGTTGTAGCTCGTCGTCCGGCCGACGGCGCGGATGACCTCGGCCTCGTCGACCTCCTGCCCACAGCTCTCCAGCAGGGCCCGGTGAGCCTTGTAGGCCATCTTCGTGAACGGCTGGTGGTAGCAGAAGGCGGCGAACTCACCGAGCGACCGGCCGCCTTGCTCGGTGTAGTCCTTCCACGCGCCGTCCATCGCCTGGAGGTACGCGGAGACGGACTCCTTCCCGTCGACCAGGGCGGTGGTGAGGTAGTTCGGCCGCCAGAAGTCCATGATGTCGGCGGTGAACACCCCCGACGGCTCCTCGATGCGCACCAGGGCGGGATCCGCGCTGATCAGCATGGCCACCGCCGCGGCTCCCTGGGTGGCCTCGCCCGGCTGGTCCAGCTCGTACTTCGAGACGTCGCTCGCGATCACGAGGACCTGCTGCGAGGGGTCGCGGTGGACGAGGCCGATGGCGAACTGGAGGGCCGCGGTCCCGCCGTAGCAGGCCTGCTTGAGCTCGACGACGCGGGTGGCGGAGGGCATCGACAGCAGCGAGTGCACGTGGATGCCGGCTGCCTTCGCCTGGTCGACGGAGGACTCCGTGGCGAAGACGACCGTACGGATCCGGTCGGCGCCGTGCCGGGCGAGGATGGGGGCGGCCGCGGCGGCGCCCATCGTCACGATGTCCTCGTCGGCGGCGGGCACGCTCATCGACCGCTGTCCGATGCCGACGTGGTATTTGCCCAGCTCTGTGCCGTTGTGGGCGGCCAGCGTCTCGTGCGTCAGGACGAGCTGGCCCGTGGCGAAGGAGAGGTCGTGGATTCCGACCGCCAGTTCCTCACGGTCCCTACGGTCCTTGAGGTCTTTGAGGTCTTTGAGGTCCCTGGGCATCTCTACCGTCCGATCTTCGTCGTCGAAGGCTTGCGCTCCAGTGCGACGTGCGCCCGCATGAGTTCACCCGGATTGGTCTGCGCCGCCATGAGCGAGAGCTCACCGCACAGCACCGTCGCCGCGATCATGACCGCGAGCCGCCGCGCGTTCTCGCCGGGCTCGCGCTCCTCGCGGCAGCCCAGGCGCGCCAGGTTCCCCTCGACGAAGTCGAGTCCCTTTCCGTTACCGACCGTTCCGACGATCAGGTTCGGCAGGGTGCAGGAGAAGTACAGGTCGCCGTCCCGGTCCTCGGCCACGGTCACGCCCTGCGAGCCCTCGACGATGTTGGCCGCGTCCTGGCCCGTCGCCAGGTAGAACCCGAGCAGCATGTTCGCGTAGTGGGCGTTGGCCGAGCGGATCCCGCCGGCGAGCAGGGTGCCGATCAGGTTCTTGCGCACGTTCAGCTCGGCTATCGCGGAGGCCGAGGTGTGCAGCACGTCGCGGACGATGTCGCGCGGTACGAGCAGCTCGGTGACCACGTTCTTGCCGCGGCCGAGGATGCCGTTGATGGCGGTGGCCTTCTTGTCGGTGCAGTAGTTCGCGGAGATCGAGCCGTACTCGATCCCCGGAATGGCACCGAGGATGTGCTTCAGAAGCGCGTCCGCGGCCAGCGTCGCCATGTTGTGCCCGGAGGCGTCGCCGGTGCTGAACTCGAACCGCAGGAAGAGCAGGTTGGCCACGATCTCGTGGCGGAACCCGATCAGTTCGACGAAGCGGCCGCAGGTGCGGACTACGGCGCGCAGCTCGTCGAACCGGGCGTCGACCTCGAGCGCCGCCAGGTACGCGGTCTGCGCGTCCTTGGCCGTCACGAGCACCGAGCGCGTCATCCGCTCGTCGATGAGGGTGGCGACGATGCCCTGCTCGACCAGCCTGGAGATCTTCGCCCCGCGGTTGACGGAGGGCCACAGGGGCGTCTCGTAGGTGGCGAGCGGGACCTCTGTCTCGACGTTCGCCACGTTCCCCGAAATCCTCAGGGGGCCGACCCATTTCATGGGAACGCCTGCGACCTCGTGCGTGTCGTTCATCGGGTCTCTCCAACCGTTTCGTGAGCGGTGTCGTGGGAGTGAGAGCGGGAGTGGGAGCGGGAGCGCGTGGCCAGTCGGCGGGTGTCGATCCCGCGGTCGGCGCAGAAGGCGCGCAGGTCGCCGTGGACGAGCACGTCGCACCGGGTCAGATCGGACGGGGTGCGCGCGCCCAGTGCGGTCATCAGGGCTTCCACCTGGTCGAGCCAGGTGGTGATCTGCGCGATCAGGGCGGACGGGCCGCCGTCGAGAACGGTCCGGAGGAACCCTCCGGAGACGCCTACGGCGCCGGCGCCGAGCGCCAGTCCGCGCACCACGTCGAGCGGGTTGCGGACCCCGCCGGACGCCAGCACCGGGAGGGCGGCGTCCTGGGAGTCCAGCAGGCAGGCGGGAGCGGACTGGCCCCAGCCGTTGAGGTAGGCGTAATCGGCTTGCTCGCGCCGGTCGTTCTCGATGCGCGCGAAGTCCGTACCGCCGCGGCCGGCGACGTCGGCCACGCGCACGCCCATGTCGTGCAGCGCCGAAACGGTTTCGCGGCTCAGGCCGAAGCCGACTTCCTTCACGATCACCGGGACGTCGGGGCCGACACCGTCCACGATCTTCTCGATCCGCGGTCCCCACGAGGAGAACGAGCGGTCGCCCTCCGGCATGACCGTTTCCTGGATGACGTTGAGGTGGATCTGCAGGGCGTCCGCCCGCAGCAGGTCCACGGCCCGTCGTGCCTTGTCGACGGAGGCGTTGGCATTGACGTTGGCCATCACGAACCCGTCCGGGTTCTCCCGGCGCAGCACGCCGAAGGTGTCGGCGACGGCCTCGTCGGCGAAGTACGCGCTCATGGAGCCGCTCGCGATGGGCACACCGGTCTCACGGGCGGCGATCGCCAGATCCCGGTTGATGGCGCCCGTCCGCACGCTGCCGCCGGTCATCGCGTTGATGTACAGCGGCACCTTCCATTCCATGCCGCCGAACCGCGTGACCAGCGAAACGTCGGACCGGTCGATGCCGGCCAGGGCGTGGTGGACGAAGGACACCTCGTCGAACTGGTTGTACCCGCCCAGGTGGTGTTGCTGCTCGGCGGCGAACCGCACGTGGTCGTCCTTGCGCTCAGCGATCATGCTGCGCTCCCTTTCGTCGACTGGAGATGGATCGGCACGGGAAGTACCCCTGCGGCGGCCCATCCCTTGCGCAGCTGCGCGATCCGCTCGTGCGCCGTGGCGTCCAGCAGGGCGATGCCGCAGTCGCCGCCCCCGGCACCCGAAGGCTTCCCCGCACCGCCGACGGCCTCGGCGGCGTCGCTCAGCGCGGTCAGTGTGGTGGTGAAGATTCCGAGCCCGACCTCTTCGTCCAGCTCGGCGAGCATCCGCCGGGCGCCCCGGACCTGCCGCAGCAACTCGGGGCCGTCGCCCCGTTCGAGGGCATCGGCCGCGGCGCGCACGCATGCGTCGCTGCGCTCCACGAAGCTCCGTTGGGAGGCGCTGCCCTGCCAGGCGCGCCTTCCGAGGCTCCCGACCAGGGAAGCGGTACTGGCCGGTTGGCCGGTCCAGCCCACTTCGAGCGCCAGATCACGGGGCGGCGGCAGCCGTCGCAGCCGGAAGCCCGGCCACGGCGTGCGGAGCGACTCCTCGATGCCCCGGCGCTGTACCTGGTCGAGCACGGCGGCCCGGTCGGGCGCGTGGTACTCGATCCACCCGCCCCAGACGCTCGCGGCGAGGTCGCCGCCGGAGGAACGGGCGTCGAGCCGCGCCGTCGCCAGCATCGCGAGCCGGAACCGCTCCTCGTCCGACAGCTCCAAGCCGTAGTACGCGGCTACGGCGGACACCGAGGCGACCGTCACCGCGCCGCTCGATCCCAGGCCGAGCTTGGTTCCCTCGTGGTGCAGGCGACTGCTGACCGAGACGTGGACGGGGGGCGCGGACAGCCCCCGCTCGGCCAAGAGCCCGTCGACCACTTCGATCGCCGCCACCACGTGGGTGAGACCGTCCCGCACCCGTTGTTCTTCGTCCGCGCCGAGTGCGACGAGCCCGCCGTCGCCGCGTCGCAGTCGCGCCGCTCCCGGGGAGAGGTCGGAATCGATCACTACGTCGACGCCGACGCCGCCGTGCGCCGCCGACACGGTGACGCGGACCTCCCGGTCGACCGCTGCCAGGATCGCCGCGTGGCCCGGCTGCACGACCGCGTACTCGCCGACGATGAAGAGCTTGCCCGGCGCGTACCGGCTCACGCTTCCCGTACCGGTCACTGCTCGTCCGCCGACCGCAGCCGGGCTCCCGGCCCGCGCCGTGCGGTGAGCACCGAGCATCCTGGCGCGGCGGCCAGCAGCGTCTCGGCGACCCGGGGCGCCGCCTCGGGGTGGCAGAGCACCTTGACGTTCGGTCCGGCGTCCATGGTCGCGTAGGCCGCCACGCCGTCCTTGCGCAGTTGCAGGACGCTGTCGAGTACGGCCACCGTGGCCGGGGACATGTAGCGCACGGCCGGCCGCGCGGCCAGCATGGTCGCGTGCATGCCCAGCGCGTTGCGCTCCGCGATCTCCCCCACCGCTTCGAGGTCACCGCGGAGCAGCGCCGCGCGCATGTCGGTCAGGTCGCCCTTGCTCGACGTCGCCCAGGCACGGTAGAGCGGCGAGGTCTCCACGGTCCGCCGCATGGCCGCCCGGCTGGACACGGCCTTGGGCCCGGCGTTGACCAGTGCGACCACCAGGGCGGGATCGAAGTCCGGGAGGGGTACCGGCTCGGCGAAGGAGCTGAGGTCAGCGGCCTCGCCGACACCCTGGCCCGCGTGGCACACCGCGAAGCCGCCGAATATGGACCGGGAGGCCGAGGCGGACCCGCGCCGGGCGAGGCGGGAGAGCGCGGTGGGATCGAGGTCCAGCCCGTACGCGGCGGTGGCGGCGACGGCCAGGGCGGCGAAGCCGCTCGCCGATGACGCGAGTCCCGCGCCGGTGGGTACGGCGTTGCGGGTGTCGACGGCGGCGCGTTCGCTCCGCCCGGCCAACTCCCTTACCAGGTCCAGGAAGAGGACTACGCGCCGGAGCGGCTCACCCTCCGCGGGCCTTCCGTCGAGGATGACGCTGTCGGTCCGCGCCTCGGGGTCGAGCCGGACGGTGGTGTGCGTCGGGAACACGTCCAGGGTCATCGACAGGCTGTCGACGTAGGGGATGATCAGCCGCTCGTCGCGCTTGCCCCAGTACTTGATGAGTGCGATGTTCGGATGGGCGACGGCGGTCGACCCGTGGCCGGAAGGGGTCCCCTGCGGCCCTGCCAGTTCGGTCGGCCCTGCCAGTTCGGCCAGTCCGGCCAGTCCCATTTCGTGGTCAATTGTCATCGTTCGTGAACCTTCCCATCGGGACTACCCAGGTACGGACGGCGCCGGCTTCATGGAGGCTCCGTACGGTCGCCCCGGCCTGGCGCGGCTCTGCGGCCAGCGCGATCACGCAGCCCCCCAGCCCGCCGCCGCTGATCTTGGCGCCCAGGCTGCCGGCCGCGAGCGCGGCATCGACCAGCCCGTCGATCCGGTCCGTACTGAGCCCCAACGCACGGAGCAGCTTGTGGTTTTCGGTCATCCGCGCACCGAAGTCGGCCGTTCGGCCGTACGCGAGATCACGTGCGGCGGCGCGGGTCAGGCGCGACGCGCCGAGGATGAAATCGGCCTGCGTCTCCGCGCTGCGCTCGAACTTCCGCCACAGGAGCTCGACCGCTTCCTTGGTGCTGCCGCTGACCCCGCTGTCCCCGAGGACGAACAGCCCGTCGAACGCGTAGGACCCGCCTTCAGCGGCGCGGCCGTGCGCCCCCTCGGGGGCGTGACCCGGCATGGGAACGGGCAGTTCCCGGGCCGCGCCGGAACGGAAGAGGAGAGGGGACGTCGCCCCGGTGGCGAGCGCGTCGATACCGCTCGACCGGCCGTGCGCCACCTTCTCCGAAGCCTGTACGAGGTCGAACACCTCGCGGGCGTCGAGCCGGCGGTCGAAGAGGTCGGCCAGGGCCAGCACGGCCGCCCGGGCGCACGCGGCGCTGGAGCCGAGGCCGCGGCCCTGCGGGATCGAGCAGTCGATGATCACGTCCACGCACACGTGGCCGTCGATGCCCGTCATCGCCTTGAAGTCCGGGAGCAGGCACCGCAGACCGTCCGCGGCAAGCGGTGTCACCGCCCCGTTCCCCGGACCCGCCAGCGCGAAGGAGACCCTGTCCGCGCCTTCGTCGGAACACCGCGATCGCCTGGCGGTCGCGGTCACCGCCAACTGCGGTACGGGAATCGCCAGGGCCGGCGCGCCGTACACGACGGCGTGCTCGCCGAGCAGGATGGCCTTCGCGTGGGCGCGCCCACGTCCGATCCGGCCGCCTTCGAGGTCCCGATCGCCCCCGGCACCGGAGAGGACACGGTCGGGATGGGTCCGCGCATTCGTCAGTGTCATCATCGGGCTCGCTGCGTGGCCTTGACCGCCATCGCGGCGAGCTGATCCTTGGCCGGGGCGGTGGCGCTGCTGGAATCCAGTACGCCCAGGGCCCGGTCGGTGCGGTGCGCGATCTGGCGCTCCACCTGGTCCACGGCGCCGACCTCGACGAATACGTCCCGCAGGGCGTCGATCTCCTTCTCGGAGAGATCGGTGCCCGTCTTCGCCCTGAGGAACGCCGCCGCACCCGGATCGCGTTCGTCCGCCAGCTTGAGCGCCGTCGCGAGCAGTACCGTCCGCTTGCCCTCGCGAAGGTCGTCGCCCGAGGGCTTGCCCGTCACCGCGGGATCGCCGAACACGCCCAGCAGGTCGTCCCGGAGCTGGAAGGCGATCCCGATGTCCGCCCCGAACTCCCCGTAGGCGGAGACGAGATCGGCGTCCGCGCCGGCGATCGCGGCACCGAATTGCAGCGGGCGCTCCACCGTGTAGGAGGCCGTCTTGTACTGGTTGACGCGCAGGGCCGCCTCGACGCTCTCGTCGTCGCCCGCCTGGTTGATCACGTCGAGCAGCTGGCCGTACAGGACCTCCGAGCGCACCGCGGACCACACCGGCCCGACCCGGGCCTGCGCGTCGGCGGACAAACCGGATGCCCGGACCATGACGTCCGACCACGTCTGGGCCAAGTCCCCGACCAGGATGGCGGTCGCCGTACCGAAGGCGTGGGGGTCGCCGGAGAAGCGCCGGGTGCGATGGCGCTCGGCCAAGGCGACGTGCGCGGCGGGACGGCCTCGGCGAGTGTCGGACGCATCGATGATGTCGTCGTGGATCAGGGCCGAGGCGTGGAGCAGTTCGAGCCCCGCGCAGGCGGTCAGCACCGCGGTGGCGCCCGGACCGTCCTGGTCGCCGCCGGCGCCGATCCAGCCCAGCCAGGCGAAGACCGGCCGGACCCGCTTGCCGCCGCGCAGCACGTAGTTCTCCAGCTCGGCGATCACGGCCGCGAAGTCCTGGCCGAGCGCGTCGGCTTCGGCCCGGCGCTGGCCGAAGAATTCACCGATCACGGTGTCGATGGCGGCCGTATCCACGGCTGCGCCGAGATAACTGACGGTCATGCTCTTATCTCCCGGTCGAGGTGACGGTCACTCTCATAATCAATCTCGTACGCGCAAAAATTCACCGAGATGACGCCACTCGACTCCGGGCCGCCAGCCCTTTCCGAATACGCATCGGCCTCGTCGATTTCCGCAGAAGCCCATCCATGGCCTTAAGCCACCCCACACCTGATCAGCATGCTTCGATGTTAGCCACGGGGCGTCAACCTGCCCACTACTCAAGCGAGTAGTGCCCTGCCGCAGGAGCGGTGCGCGTACGGATGGAATCCCACCCGACCGAGTGAGACATTCCTCGTCGGCGAAATGTGGCAGCACGGCGTGTCACGATGAACCGCTTGCTCGGATGAATGTCATGACAACCCGCGGGTGGTCATGAATCCATTGATGGGCCGTGCATCACGCGCTGTCCGCACAGGGCAGTCACGTGAACCGCCCACCCTCACCTCGGGAGTCACCATCCGATCCATTCGATCCGTTCGATCCGTTCGATCCATCGGAATCCTCGGTACCGGCGCGTACCTCCCCCCGACCGAAGTCTCCAACGAGGAGATCGCCGTGCGGGCCGGGGTCACGGACGAGTGGATCGTCCGCAAGACCGGAATTCGCAGCCGCCGCCGGGCGGATCCCGGCCAGGCCACCTCCGACCTCGCCGCGGCGGCTGCCGCCCGGGCCCTGGAACAGGCGGGGGTCGGCCCCGAGGAGCTCGCGTACATCGTCGTCGCCACGTCCACGCCCGATCACCCGCAGCCGTCCACGGCGAGCATCGTCCAGCACCGGATCGGTGCGGTGAACGCGGCGGCCTTCGACCTGAACGCGGTGTGCAGCGGCTTCGTGTACGCGCTGACGGTCGCCGAGCGGATGCTGAGCGCCGAGCCGGGCGAACGCTACGGACTGGTCATCGGCGCGGACATCTACTCCCGGATCCTCGACTACTCCGACCGCCGGACCGCCATCCTGTTCGGTGACGGCGCCGGTGCCGTCGTCCTCGGCCCGGCCCCCGACGACCGCGGCATATTCGCCACTTCGCTCCTCACCCGGGGCGATCAGCACGAGCTGATCGGCGTACCGGCCGGCGGCAGCCGGACCCCTACCACCGCCCGGACCCTGGACGAGGGCCTGCAGTACTTCCGGATGGACGGCCGGCGGGTCCGCGAGTTCGTACAGGACAACCTGCCCGGGGCCGTGGCAGACCTGGTGGCCGGCGCGGGGCTGGCCCCGCGGGAGATCCGCCATGTCGTCGCCCACCAGGCGAACGCGGTGATGCTCCGGGAGATCTGGCCCTCGCTCGGACTGCCCGGGGCCAGCTTCCACCTGGCTCTGGAGTCCTACGGCAACACCGGCGCGGCCTCCGTACCCATCACCCTCGACCTGGCCCACCGCGACGAAGCTCTCGCCGACGGGGACGTGGTCCTGCTCACCGGCTTCGGCGGCGGCATGTCGGTGGGCTCCGCACTGACCCGCTGGCTGCCCACCCGGCACGCCCGGCCGGCCCGGAATCCGGCCTACGCCGCGGCGCCCGTACGGTCGAGGTGAGTCGGACGGCGCCCGTACGGTCGAGGTGAGTCCGACGGCGCCCGTCTACTCGCCCTCGATCGAGTAGATCGCCGCCCTGCTCGAATAACTCGCGGCTCCGCGCGCCAGTTCCGCGCGCGTGTTGATGTTCAGCTTCCGGTAGATCTTCCTGAGGTGGTAGTTCACCGTGTGCGCCGACAGGTGCACCCGATTGGCGATCTGCTGGTTCGTCATTCCGGCGCTCACCAGGTACGCGATGCGCCGCTCCATGTCGGAAAGGCCGGACCAGGACGCGGAATTGAGCGGCGCCGCCGCTTGTCCGGGCTTCGCCTGCGAGGGGTCCGCCTTCGCGCCGTAGAGCTTGGCGAGTTCCTCGGTCGCGAGGGCGACCGAGAGCGGGTCCGGCGACTGCGCGATGATGCGCGACAGCACGGCCGGATCGCCGTTCACCAAAGCGTTCGCGTGCAGGGCACTGAGACCGATCACGGAAATGCCGGGATTGTCGCCGGCGAGCCCGTCCACCGTCTCGAGCACGCTGCGCTCCAGCTGGGTGTCGCCCACGTCCAGCGCCAGACGGACCAGGAACGCGGCCGCGGCCGGATCCTCGATGTACAGGCTCCGCTGCGTCGGCAGATGGCCGTACGTGTCGGAGAAGAGCCGGGCGGCCGCCCGCGGCCCCTCCCTCTTCACCGCGATGCGCACGTCCGTCCAGGCGTACTGCGGAGAGTAGAACGCCGCCTGATCCGTCTCGAACTCGCCCCGCACCCGCTCCAGGTACTCGGTCGCCGCGGGCAAGTCCCCCTTGTAGAGAAAGATGGTGCTGAGCACCGAGTACGCGAGGGGCCGGAGCATGGGAACCGCGTCCCGGTCGGCCGCGGTGGTCGCCAGCTCCGCCTGCCGGCGGGCGTCCGGGAACCGTCCGGCCTGGAGGAACAGCCGGGCTCGCACCGCCGCGGGCGCGGCGCCCCAGACGGGTGTGCCCAGTTCGCGCAGGCCGGCTTCCGCCTCGTCGATCAGCGACTCGGCCTTGTCGAACTCGCGCAGGTTCGCGAGCTTCCCGGCCAGTGCGAGCCGGAAGTGCAGCCGCCATACGGGATCCACGTGGTCGCTGTACCGCACCGCGGCGCGACCCAGGCTGAGCCCTTCGCCCAGCTCCCCGGCACTCCAGCGGGCATTGGAGAGCGCCGTCAGCGCCATCAGCGACGCGACGTCGCCCGGCCCGGCTCCCTGTTCCCGCAGGATCCTCGCGGAGCGCTTCTCCGCTTCTTCCGTGCCGAGCAGGGAGTACCCGAGGATCACGGACGCTTCCGCGTCGAGCCGGGACGGAGCCGAACTCGCCGAGCCGGCGAGCACGCGCTCAGCCGCACGGATGCCGGCTGTCGCCCGTCCGTCCATGATCAGGCCGTGGGACTTCGAATGCACCTCGCCGGATTCGACCACGGCCTCGTCGAGCGGGTCGGCCGGACGGCCGGCCATCCACAGCGGGTGACCGGTCACCCAGAACTGCCGGTCATCCGATTCCGCGCGCCTCGTGGAACGACCCATCGCCTCGCGCTGCAGCGCACCCCGCGCGGGAGCGGGGATCGACTCGATGACCCCCGCCAGGAGGAAATCGCTCTGGAACACGAGTTGGTGTTCCGCCGCGACGACGAAACCCGAGGATATCGCCTCGTCCAACGACGAAAGAAGGCTGGCCGCGGATTTGTCCAGCATCCTGGAAACATCCTCCAGCATGAAGGTCCGGCCCAGGACCGCCGCGACCTTGAGGAACCGCTGGCAGTCCGTGCTGAGATCTCCGAGCCGACGCTTCACGAACGCCACCACGCGGCCCGGAACCCTCTGCTCCGTCAGCCGGACCGTTCCGTCCTGCTCCCTGACGAGTCCTTCCTCGACCAGCCCGGTCGCGCATTCCGCGAGCAATCGGGAGTTTCCCCCGGCATCGGCTGTGAATTCGAGCAGCCCTTGGTCCGGCTCACCCCCGAGGATGTCCCGCAGGATCTGTTCACCGGCAACAGCCTTCGGACCACGATTCTCCATCAGCGATTTCGTTGCCATGCCCCCGGCTTACCCCCGTAAATAGTCCGCCGCGCCACAACTTCGGCATAGAAGGCTCGACCCTCCTACGGGGATCCTACGAACCCGGGTCCGGTCTTGACTTGGCGAACAGTTGCCACGGACCGCCCCCATTAGCGGGGCGGTCGAGGCGCTCTCACCCCGCCAGTGCGAGGGTTAGGGGGAGCACCTGCTCGGCCCCGCTCTGACGCAGGAGACGGGCGCCCACGGCCAGGGTCCAGCCGGAATCGGCGTAGTCGTCGACGAGCAGGACCGGTCCCGGGGTGGCGGCCAGGGCGGCCGCGAGCTCCTCGGGCACGGCGAAGGAGGCGGCCAGGGCGCGCAGCCGCTGGGCGGAGTTGCTGCGGTGCGCGCCGTACTCGCCGGCCTGCGGGGTGTAGGCGAGGCTGCCCAGCAGCGGGAGCCGGCCGACCCGGGCCAGGCCCTCGGCGACCGAGCCCACCAGCAACGGGCGGGAGCGGGAGGGCATGGCCACGATCCCCACGGGCCGGGCCATCGCGCCGGTCGAGCCGCTGGCCCAGCCGCCCGGGGAGCGGGCCCAGTCGGCCACCACCGTCACCACGGCCGCCAGTACGTCGTCCGGGACCGGCCCGTCCGCGGCCCGCTCCGCCAGCAGCGGACGCAGGCGGTTGCCCCAGCCGATGTCCGACAGCCGGCCCAGCGCCCGCCCCGTGGCGGCCTGCTGGCCGACGGGGATGCGGCCCTTGAGGTCGACGCCGACCGCGGGCATGCCCGAGGGCCACATCCGGCGGGGCTCGACCTCGACTCCCGGGCGGTCCAGCTCACCGGTCGCCGCGTCGAGGGCCCCGTGGGACACCGCGGGGTCGAGCCAGGGCCCGGCGCAGGAGTCGCAGCGGCCGCACGGGGTGGCCTTCTCGTCGTCGAGCTGCCGCTGCAGGAACTCCATGCGGCATCCCGTGGTCGCCACGTAGTCCCGCATGGCCTGCTGCTCCGCCTGCCGCTGCCGGGCCACCCACTCGTAGCGCTGCGCGTCGTACTCCCAGGGCTGCCCGGTGGAGGTCCAGCCTCCCTTGACGCGCTTGACCGCGCCGTCCACGTCCAGGACCTTGAGCATCGTCTCCAGCCTCGAACGCCGCAGGTCCACCAAGGGCTCCAGCGCCGGCAGCGACAACGGCCGGCCCGCCTGCTCCAGCACGTCCAGGGTCCGCCGCACCTGCTCCTCGGGCGGGAACCCCACCGAAGCGAAGTACGCCCAGATCGCCTCGTCCTCCCGCCCCGGCAGCAGCAGCACGTCGGCGTGGTCCACCCCGCGCCCCGCACGCCCGACCTGCTGGTAGTAGGCGATCGGGGACGAGGGTGAGCCCAGGTGCACCACGAACCCGAGGTCCGGCTTGTCGAAGCCCATGCCCAGCGCGGAGGTCGCCACCAGGGCCTTCACCCGGTTCGCGAGCAGATCCTCCTCGGCCTGCAGCCGATCGGCGTTCTCCGTCTTCCCGGTGTAGGAAGCCACCGGATACCCGCGCTGCCGCAGGAACGCCGCGACCTCTTCGGCGGCGGCCACCGTCAGCGTGTAGATGATCCCCGAGCCCGGCAGATCCCCCAGCCGCTCCCCCAGCCACGCCAGCCGGTGCGCCGCGTTCGGCAGCTCCAGCACGCCGAGGCGCAGGCTCTCCCGGTCGAGCGGGCCGCGCAGGACCAGGGCGCCGCCGCCTCCCGTGCCCAGCTGCTCGGCCACGTCCGCCGTGACCCGTGCGTTGGCCGTCGCGGTGGTGGCGAGCACGGGCACGCCCGGGGCGAGCTCGGCGAGCATGGTGCGCAGCCGGCGGTAGTCGGGGCGGAAATCGTGGCCCCAGTCGGAGATGCAGTGGGCCTCGTCGACCACCAGCAGGCCGGTCGTGGCCGCGAGCTTGGGCAGGACCTGCTCCCGGAAGTCCACCGAGTTGAGGCGCTCCGGACTCACCAGGAGGACGTCGGTCTCGCCCCGCTCGACCTCCCCGTAGATCGTCTCCCACTCCTCCGGGTTGGCCGAGTTGATCGTCCGCGCCTGGATTCCGGCCCGCGCCGCCGCGTCGACCTGGTTGCGCATCAGCGCGAGGAGCGGCGAGATGATCACCGTCGGGCCCGCGCCGCGACGGCGCAGCAGGGCCGTCGCCACGAAGTAGACCGCGGACTTGCCCCACCCCGTACGCTGCACCACCAGCGCCCGCCGGCGCTCCTCCACCAGGGCCGACACCGCCTGCCACTGGTCCTCCCGCAGCCGCGCCGCACCCCCCGGGGCACCGACCAGCTCAGCGAGGATGGCATCGGCTTCAGCGCGGAGCTCCAGGTTGTCCATGCCCCCATGCAACCCGATGCCTAGGACAATCGGCCAATTCACCCGGCGTGCCGCGCGGCCCACAAGCCGTCCGGCCGCCCGCGCGACCACTGACGGCGGGCGGCCGCCAGGGCGGTGTTTCCCCTGGTGCCCGCGCTCCGGCCTCGTCCGAATGAGTCATCTTCGGCGTGGCGGGGCAAGGATATGAACGGCATTCCGGCGAATTCCGGTCGGCGGCTCCAATTGCTCGTTGCCGCATGCTCACGGGCCACGCGAGAATTGTGTTGCTCCCGCTCGGCTCGACGGCGCTCTTCCGGGCCGTGCCGCGGCGCGCCCGCACCCCAGCTGTGCCCGTTCGCGGGCGTGTACCCGAAGGGAGGACAGTGACCTTCGGATTCGCCCCGCCCTCGACCACGTCCCTGACCACGGCCACCGGCGGCGCCAGCCGGCACGGCAGACTGCTGGAACCCTCCGAGTGGACGGCGTCGGGCGTCCCCCTGCTGCGCAATCCGCGCGAGGTCGTCAGCGGACTGCACTCGCGGCACAGTCCCGTCCCGTTCACGGCGGTGATCGCCGTGCTCGGGCCCGAGGAGCGGCTCGTGGCCAGCGCCTCATTCGTCCAGCGCTCCACCGCGGCCGACGGCTGGGAGTACCGCAACGCCCTGCTCTCCCGGCTGCGCCGGGTCATCCCGCACGACCTGCGCCGACGAACCCCGGTACGGACCGCCGTGCTGTTGTTCTGCCGCGACGGCGACGAGCGCTGGACCGAGGAGGACGGGGCCTGGATGTGGGGCCTGCGGGACGCCTGCACCCTGCACGGGCTGCGCTGCGGCGCGTACATCACGCTGACCCGGGGCGGCTGGCAGGTGCTGGGCGAGGGCCGCGGCGGCCGGAGTCCCAGTTCGGACTCCCGGCCCGAGCGCCTCGGCGATGTGCCCTCCGAGTTCGCCCCGCTCGCCCTGCGCGGCGGCGGCGGAGCCACGGAGGCCCTGCGCCGCACCGCCGCACGCTGAGTCCGGGGGAACGACCAACGGCCGTACACCCGGAACGGGCGTACGGCTGGTCAGGCCTCGGACTTCGGCAGGGCCGGCTAGCAGCCCGCCCCGCCCCTCGACCGTGCGGGAGTACGGGGCGTCAGACGCCCGCCCCCAGCACGGAGTTGATCTGCTGCGGCTCGCCGCACACGATCAGGATCGCACCGGCTCGCGCGAGAGCGACCGGCAGGGCTCCGGCGGCGGCGTCGACCGGTCCGCCGTTGACCGCGAAGACCACGACGGGACGGCCGGCCGCGCGCTGCGCCTGCGCCGCGTCGGCGTAGAAGACGTCGTCCCCGGCATCGTGCAGGGCCCAATAGGCGGCCTCGCCGAAGGACAGCTCGTGCGCGGCCCACGGGTGCGGGTCGCCGGTGGTGAGCACCAGGATGTCACCGGGCGCGCGCCCGGTGTCGAGCAGCAGGTCGACGGCCTCTTCGGCCGCGTCCAGCGCACCCTCGGCGGAGGCCGGGATCAGCTGGACCTGCGGCACGGACGCCGAGACCGAGGGGGTGGTGGAGGCCACGGGACCGCGGGCGGCCTGCGGCTTCCGCGGGGCGGGCGGCGCGGGCCTGGGGGCGGGACGGGGACCGGGGACGGGACGGGGGGTCTGCGCGCTGCGGCTCGCGGCCGGCGTGACGCGGGGACCCTGGGCACTCTCGTGAATCTGAGGCTCCTCGGGGGCGGGGGTGAGAGGCATGAACTGATATTTATCAAACACCGGTGCGAAACGTACCGGTTGGTGGCACCTGCGTGCGATCAGAAATCGAAGCCGAGTTGGCCTCCGTTTTCCAGCTCCATCGCTTCCTCGCTGCGGCGCACCTTCTTGAGGTGGCTCCAGCGGGGCAGCGCGTCGAGGTAGGACCAGGAGAGCCGGTGGTGCGCGGTCGGACCCTGCTCCTCCAGTGCCGCCCGGTGCACGGGCGAGGGGTATCCGGCGTTGGCGGCGAAGGCGAAGTCCGCGATCCCGCCGCCCTGTTCACCGATCTCGGCCATCATCCGGTCGCGCCGGACCTTGGCGATCACCGAGGCCGCGGCGACGGCGACGCAGGACTGGTCGCCCTTGATCACTGTCCGGACCCGCCAGGGCGCACCGAGGTAGTCGTGCTTGCCGTCGAGTATCACCGCGTCGGGCCGCACGGGCAGCGCCTCCAGGGCGCGCACCGCGGCGAGGCGCAGGGCGGCGGTCATCCCGAGTTCGTCGATCTCCTCCGGGGAGGAGTGACCCAGGGCGTAGGCGGTGACCCAGTCCTCCAGGACGCCGACGAGCGCGTCACGGCGCTTGGGGGTCAGCAGTTTGGAGTCGGTGAGTCCCGCGGGCGGCCGGCGCAGACCGGTGATCGCCGCGCAGACGGTGACGGGACCGGCCCAGGCCCCTCGTCCGACTTCGTCGACCCCGGCGATGACCTTGGCGCCGGTGGTCGCTCGGAGGGAGCGTTCGACGGTGTGAGTGGGTGCTTCGTACGGCATGGCGCCAGCAAGGTTACGCCGCCCCGGGCCGCCTGCACACCCCGCCCCCTCCCCGCCGCGCCATCGCCCCCTCCCCGCCGCGCCGCGGCCACTTCCGCGCCGCGCCACCGACCCCGGTCCGTCTCACACCCTGAGCGGCGGCGCCATCACCGCGTCGATCATCTCGGCGATTTCCGCGTCCACCCATTCGCTCCCGCACACCTTCGCGCGCTACGCCATCAGCCCCGGGATGACCTCGGCGAGCAGCGGGCCGGTCGCGTCCGGCCGGACGTCGCCCCAAGCGATTCCACGGTCCACCGGCTCGCCGATCAACACGTGCGCCGGTTGTTACAGCCCGGCCCGGACCAGGTCGCGGAACCGCTCCGCGTGGCCGTGATCGCACTCGTGAAGCACGACCCTCAGCACCTGACCCGCCCGCGACCGCATCACGTCCCTCATCCGCACGCACAGCGCGTACAGGTCCTCGCGCGCCGGCCCCAGGTCCGGAATCACGCCGAGCGGGGGAAATCGCGTCCCCAGCGCATAGGCCACGAGGTCCGCCTTCGAGGGCCGGCGCCGGTACGGCGCGGCCTTGCCCGTCTGCGCTCCCGCAACGACGCCTTCCGTGGTGAGCGCGTTCCAGCCCGTGGTGCTCAGCTGCTCCAACGCGGCATCGAGAATCGCCCGTTCGAGTTCAGTTCCGCGCCTGGGCCCCGGGGCGGCCGCCGGCCGAGGGGGCGCCCTGGACCGGGAGTGGCGCTCACCGTCATCGCCGCCTGCCGGCTCATGGTCGTCCTCGACGCGACGATCGTGAACATCGCGCTCACCTGGAGGCCCTGAACGGAGCCGCCGCATGGCCGGCCCGGCCGCCGGAGCACGCGGTCCCGCACGAGGGGCCCGGCGGGGGAACCTTCCGCGCCGGGCCCGTCGCGTCGGCTGCTAGTACTCGATCCGGCTCCCGAAGGTTCCCAGGGTCCTGCACTGCTCGTACGAGGCGCTCACCCCGCGCCCGCCGAGGATCTCCCGGGCCCGGCGCTCCCCCAGGCTCGTCGCGTACCAGGGGGTGCGGCCCGCCGCCGCCAGGTCCCTGGCGATCCCGCGCAGGGCGCAGGAACGTTGGGGCTCGGGCAGCCGGTCCAGGGCGGGCACCGCGTCCGCCGACAGCGACTGGAAGTAGGCCAGGTCGATCTTGCCGGACCGCTCGTACCGCGTGACGTTGCCCTCCGCGATCACCCCGTCCGGGGACATCAGCCCGAAGGCCAGTACGGCCGCCAGGGCGCTCCCCGCGACCGCGCGGGGCAGCCACCGCGCGCCGAACAGCCCGCCGGCCATGATCAGTACGATCACCAGCCCGAGCCACAGTTCCATACCGGCGACCGACAGCCGCAGCCTGGTCAGCCCGTACGCGTCCACGTACAGGTCCATGCGGCGGAGCGCCGAGGCGACGACCACCAGGGTCAGCGCGCAGAGCGTGCCGAGCACGACCCGCACCAGCCGCCGGTCGCCGGCTCCCCCGCGCGGGGCCCAGCGCAGGGCCAGCGCGATGACGGCGAGGGTGAGCAGGGTGGCCCAGAGCAGCTGCCAGAAGCCCTGGCGCGCGTACGCGGCGTAGGTGAGGCCGGTGGCCTCCAGGACCTTGCGGTAGCCGCCGAAGAGGACGGCGAGCTGGACGGCGTTGAACGCGGCGAAGAGCAGGTTCAGCACGATCAGCGGAAGGGCCCACTCGACCCGGGAGCGCGCCTTCCCTGGACGCACCTCGATCCGGTCCCAGCGGGACGGGGCGGCGCCCGCGCGGGCGACGGCGATCGCGACCAGGAGGCCGAGCGCGAAGAGCAGGAAGCGGACCGGGCCGCCCATGCCGCTGATGTCGGGGGTGAGCCCGCTCAGCAGGTCCGCGAACGCGGCGTCGGCGGAGGCGAACAGGGTGCCGAACAGGGCCAGCAGGACCACCGCCACCACGACGGCCTTCATCACCGGCAGCAACCGCTCCCGGCGCCCCTCACCGCGCGAGCGCAGGCCCTGCCAGACCCAGCGCACCCCGAGGACGGCCGAGTCCAGGAGGCCGACCGGGCCGAGCAGGATGCCGGGCCAGGTCCGGCTTCCGTGCAGGGCCAGGGCGCCGGTCAGGAGGGCCGCGAACAGGGCCGCCACCGCCGGCCAGGCGGAGGCCCGCAGGGCGGGCACGGCGAGCAGCGCGAGACAGCCGAGCGCCCAGAGGGCGGTCCACGGACGCAGCGTGCGGCCGGCCGCACGGGCGGCCGCGTGGGCGGCTACGAGCGCGGGCAGCACGGCGAGGAGCAGACCCGGGCCGAGCCCCTCGCCGAGGAGCAGGGAGACGGCGACGCCGGAGGCGAGTACGGCGCCCAGCACGACGGCCGGCACCGGTCCGACGGCGGCCGGGCGCGCGGCCTCGGCCCAGGCGAGCGGGGCCATCGACCAGGCACCGGAGGCGGCGCGTTCCTTGCGCACTTGGTGCCGCTGCCAGGCCTTGGGATCCCACCCCGGCGGCGCGGGCGGCGTGGCCCCGGGGGCCCCGGCCTCCGTGGCGGCCCCCGCCTCCGTGGCGCTCCCCGTCCCGGCGTTCTCCGCACCGGTGCTTCCTGCTGACATCGGGTTCCCCTCCCCTGCCGGCCTCCCCGGCCATCGGGCGGGGGAGGCGAAGCCGACAGGGTAGGCCGCCCCTATGCAGTTTTGAACAGGATCAAAAGACGCCTGTGGCAGGACCGTGACAAACGGAAGGGGGCTGCTACCCCGCCGCCTCCGGCAGCCAGGCCGGCAGCGCCTCGGTCCGGGCCAGCCAGGCCCCCGGCAGCACCGCGTCCCCGCGTGCACCCAGCACCCCGCCGACGATCGCGCAGGTCGTGTCCACGTCCCCGCCCACCTGGGCGGTGGTCCAGAAGGCCCGCTCGTAGTCCTCCAGACCCCGCGCCGCCGACCACAGGGCGAACGGCACGGTGTCGTGGGCGCTGGTGCGCCGCCCGCAGCCCAGTACGGCGGCGACGGTGGTCGCGTCGCCGTAGTCGAGCATGTCGCGCGCACGCCGCACCCCGGCGCCCACCGCGCTCCGCGGGACGAGTGCGATCACCCCGTCCAGCAGGTCCGCGGCCTTCGGCGGCCCGGCCGGATCGGCCGCCAGCGCGGCCGCGGCGGCCACGGCCATCGCGCCGCACACCGCTTCGCGGTGCTGGTGGGTGGTGTAGGCGGAGATCTCCGCCTGGTGGGTGGCCTGCTCCGGGTCGTCGGCGTACCAGGCGCCCAGCGGGGCGACCCGCATGGCCGCTCCGTTGCCCCAGGAGCCCTGGCCGTTGAACAGCTCCGCGGCGAGCGTGCGCCAGTCCGCGCCCTCGCGGATCAGGCGCAGCATCCGGTTCACGGCGGGCCCGTAGCCGCGGTCGAAGTCGTGGTGGTGGGCGAAGGAGGCGGCCAGCGCGTCCTGGTCCACCCGGCCGTGCCCGGCGAGCACGGCCACCACCGAGCAGGCCATCTCGGTGTCGTCGGTCCACTGCCACGGATCGCTGCCCGGGGGCAGCTCGCGCCGCTTGAGCAGCGGGTAGTTCACGGGGACGAAGTACTGGGAGCCCAGTGCGTCGCCCAGGGCCAGCCCGCGGAGGCTGGCCATGGCGCGTGCGTAGCGCCCTTCGGGAGAGGAGTCAGCGGTCATCGCGCGTCACTCTAGCCGTCCAGGTCATAAGGCTCGGGTGTGGTCCACCGCTCAAACGGGCGGTCCATCCGGTAGCGGCCGTCGGAGCCAAGCATGAGCACCCGGTACTCGCCGTTCCCCGGGTTGGACAGGGCCTCGAACTCGGCCACGGACCAGTGGAACCATCGCATGCAGAACAGCCGCATCGTCAGACCGTGGGTCACGAGCAGCACGTTCTCCGGGTGGTCCGGGGCCTCGAAGCTGCGGTAGAGGCTTTCCAGGAAGGCCCCGACCCGGTCGTACACGTCCGCGCCCGACTCCCCCTGCGCGAAGCGGTAGAAGAAGTGCCCGTAGGCGTCCCGGTAGGCCTTCTGCAGCCGTACCTCCTCCCGCTCCTGCCAGTTCCCCCAGTCCTGCTCGCGCAGCCTCGGCTCCTCGCGCATCCGTACGCGCGTGGGGTCCAGGCGCAGCTCGCGGAAGGTCTGCAGGGTCCGGCGGTACGGGGAGACGTACGCGCTGACGTGCTCGTCCCCGAAGAGATCGCGCAGGAGCACGCCGGCCTCAGCCGCCTGCTCGCGCCCGTTGCGGGTCAGCCGGAGGGCGTGGTCGGGCTCCCGCTCGTACACCGTGTCGTCGGCATTGCCCTCCGATTCCCCGTGCCGGACAAGGACGATGCGCCGTGGTCGAACCATCCCACGACCCTATTGGGCCACCGCCGGGCACACCGACCGGGGCTCGCCGGTCGGACCCGGCGGCCATACAGTCAGGTCGTCAGGCAGGCCCCGTCACACCGTCCAGGACGGTTCGAGGTCGACGACGTCCCCGGTGAGGGCCTCCACGTCGGCCTGGATCTGGGCCCTCAGCGACAGCCGCTCCACGCGCTCCTGCCGGTACTTGCCGTGTTCGGCCGCCGCGTGCCACATCGACAGCACCAGGAACTCGCGGCCCGGAGCCTCGCCGAAGAGGCCCCGGACCATGCCGGGCGATCCCGCCATGGCCGGGTTCCAGACCTTCTCCTGCATGAGCGCGAAATGGTCCACGCGGCCCTCCCGCACCCGGGTGTGGGCGACCCGGACGACGTCGGCGTCGGTGAAGCGCGGTTCGAAGCCGGTCTTCACGTCGAAGCGGTGGTCGAAGAGCGTGACCCGCGCGTCGGTGTAGGTGCCGTTCTGCGAGGCGGCCAGCCGGTCGTGGGAGCGGGCCATGAAGGAATCGTAGAAGGAACGGCTCTCCCAGAAGGTGAAGACGTGCGCCACCCCCTGCCGACCTCGGCTCCAGCCGCCGCCCTGCCCCCGGAATCCCGGTTCGCCGGGGAGCCCGGCCCATTTGCGCTGCCCGCGCTCGAACCCGCGTCGGTCCGTCACCGTGCAGCGAATCCACTTGACCAGCACTGCGCCATCGTACGGGCCCGGCGGGGCCCGGGTCAGTCCTCGGCGCGGTACATCCGAAGGAGTTCGGCCGCGTCCCGCTCGGACAGCCGAAGCCCGAACTCCCGGCCGAGCAGGGCGAGCAGTTCCCCGGCGGGCACCTCCCGGCGCTCGATCCGTCCGCCGGGGAGCAGCCGGGAGAGCTCCCGCCCCACGAGGGCCAGGCGCTCGGAGTCGCCCTGCTTCTGGACGACGACCCGGCTGACGAAGGCGGAGCGGGGGTGCGAGGAGCTGTAGTGGTTCAGCACCACGTAGTCGACGGGGTGGTAGGGCTGCGGGGAGAAGGCGTAGAGGTCCCGCCAGACGCCCTCGCGCGGTACGCCCAGTACGAGGACCCCGTCCGCTTCCTCCCGGACGCGGAACACCCACTCCCCCTGCCGCACTTCGGCGCCGGGGCGCGCCAGCGGCACGGGTTCGCGCGGCCCCTGCCACCCGAACCCGGCGTCGCAGAGCCACGGCTCCCCCTCGACGGTGACGACGAGGACGGCGTGCGTCACCGCGGTCAGGGCGTCCCCCCGGGTGCGGTTGCGGGCGCCGCGTCCCGAGACCTCGAAGCCGATCCGCTCCAGGGCGGCGGCCAGCAGGGTGTTCTGCTCGTAGCAGTACCCGCCGCGGCGGTCGTGCACGAGCTTGTCCTCGACCGCCTTGACGTCCAGCCCGACGGGGCGGCCGAGCAGCACGTCCAGGCTCTCGAAGGTGATCGCACCGGCGTGGGCCCGGTGTACTGCCTTCAACGTCGCGAGGTCCGCCCGGAGTTCCCCGCCGCTCCAGCCGATCCTCGCCAGATAGGCGTCCAGATCCAGCTCGTCACCGTTCCACATGGCTGCTCCCCCACACCGCGCCGTCCCGTACGGGGCGCCCCGGTCGCGATCGCCCCGGCACAATGATCAGCGCGGCGGCCCCGGACGCCAACTCGCTCTCACGCGGCCGGCGCGGCACACCCCGCAGCAGCGGCGGAGCCCAACGGGTGCCACTCCACGGGTACGTCGCGCATCAGCAGGGCGCAGTCAAAGTGGGCCGTGCCGGCCGGGAAGCGCTCGAGGTCCTCGAAGAAGGAGGACTCGGCGCGGGTGACCTCGGTGGCCTCCACCCGCCACGCGTCCGTATGCAATTGCATGCCGTCGAGCCGTCCCTCGGCACCGGCCGGCGAGTAGCCGCGGTCACCCCGCCGGAAGAACTCGGAGGCCTCGGCCAGGTCGCCGAACAGCCGGCTTCCGCGCAGCTCGTCCACGACCCGCGCAGCGACGCGTACCCGCGTGGAGGCGTCCTTGGTCTCGTACGCGACGCCGATCTCCTGCGGGGTCTCCCGTACGTCGAAGACGGCCGCCCCGTGCGCCCCGGGGAACAGTCGGCCGCCCGCCAGGACGTTGAGCCGGGAACCGCTGTCGCGGCGCGGGATCCAGACGCCCGCCTCGACCCCGTCCGGTCCGTCCCATTCGACGGAGATCCGGTGCGCGGCGTTCTCGCTGCGCACCCCGGTACCGGTCGGCGCCCACCTCGGCCGGGTGTCCCCGAGCCGCAGCAGGCAGATCCCGGCGACGGCCCAGCCGCCGGCGAGCTGCGGCCTCATCCCGGCCGGCAGCAGTCCCGCCGCCACCTCGGGCTCGACCCGGTAGTTCACGAGCAGCCGCCGCTCGATGACGCTCGAGATCTTCAGACCGATCATTCCGTGCTCTCCCCCGACTCGTTCTTGCGCCGCTGGTGCCGCAGCACGATCTGCTCCGGGCACACCATGCTGAGGAACCGCCCGACGGAGGCGGCCAGCCGCTCCTCGACGAGCGTGTAGAGGATCCGGTTCCCGTCGCGCCGCTCCCGCACCAGCCCCGCCGCCTTCAGCACCCCCAGGTGCCGCGACACGGACGGGGCGCTGATCGTGAACCGGCCGGAGATCTCCCCGGCCGCAAGCTCCCCGCCGCGCAGATCCTCCAGGATCTGACGCCGCGTGGGGTCGGCGAGCGCCCGGAAGACGCCGGCCTCGTCGTCGGTCCCACTGTTCTCAGCCATGCGACCTTTTTAGCACATGAGCTAATTAGCTAAATACGGCACCACCCCGGCGCGACCGCATCACCGCCGGGCCGAGGACGCGACGAACACGACGAGGGGGACGAACACGACGAAGGGGACCGGCCTATGGCCGGTCCCCTTCATGAGCCGCTGGTCAGCCGTCCGCGCGGGCGCGCCCCGCGCCGACGGCTACCCGTGGTGTCAGCTGCAGCCGCTGGTGGAGCCGCAGCCCTCGCAGATGTAGCAGGAGCCGGCGCGCTGCATCTTCGTACCGCAGGAGAAGCAGAGCGGGGCGTCGGCGGAGACGCCGAGCTGCATCTCGACCAGTTCGGCGCTGGAGTGCGCCGTCTTGGGGGCCGGGACCGGGGCGAGCGTGACCGGCTTGACGACCGGGACGGTCTGGACCGCGGCGACCGGGGCGGCCGGGGTCAGGGACTCCGTGTCGAGCTCCTCGTCGAGGGGCTCGTAAGAACCGGTGTCCAGGTGGCGCTGACGCTCCTCGGCGGAGTGGATGCCGAGGGCGGAGCGGGTCTCGAAGGGCAGGAAGTCGAGCGCCACGCGACGGAAGATGTAGTCGACGATCGACTGCGCCATCCGCACGTCCGGGTCGTCCGTCATGCCGGCCGGCTCGAAGCGCATGTTCGTGAACTTCGCGACGTACGTCTCCAGCGGGACGCCGTACTGCAGACCGACCGAGACGGCGATCGAGAAGGCGTCCATCATCCCCGCGAGGGTCGAACCCTGCTTGGACATCTTCAGGAAGACCTCGCCGAGACCGTCGTCCGGGTAGGAGTTCGCGGTCATGTAGCCCTCGGCGCCACCGACCGTGAAGGAGGTGGTGATCCCCGGACGGCCCTTCGGGAGGCGCTTGCGGACCGGGCGGTACTCGATGACCTTCTCGACCGCCGTGCGGATGGTCTCCTCGGCCTTCTCGGTGACCTCGGCCTTCTCCTCTTCCTTCTTCTTCGCGGAGAGGGGCTGACCGACCTTGCAGTTGTCGCGGTAGATCGCGAGCGCCTTGACGCCCAGCTTCCACGCCTCGAAGTAGATCTCCTCGATCTCCTCGACGGTCGCCGTCTCCGGCATGTTGACCGTCTTCGAGATCGCGCCGGAGATCCAGGGCTGGATCGCGGCCATCATGCGCACGTGGCCCATCGCGGAGATGGAACGCTCGCCCATCGCGCAGTCGAAGACCGAGTAGTGCTCCTGCTTCAGGCCCGGGGCGTCGACGACCACGCCGTGCTCGGCGATGTGGGCGACGATCGCCTCGATCTGCTCTTCCTGGTAGCCCATGCGACGCAGGGCCTGCGGCACGGTGCCGTTGACGATCTGCATCGAACCGCCGCCGACGAGCTTCTTGAACTTGACCAGGGCCAGGTCCGGCTCGACACCGGTGGTGTCGCAGGACATCGCCAGACCGATGGTGCCGGTCGGCGCGAGGACGGAGGCCTGCGAGTTGCGGAAGCCGTTCTTCTCGCCGAGGCGGATCACGTCCTGCCAGGCCTCGGTGGCCGCGGCCCAGATGATGCTGTCCAGGTCCTCGGTGCGCGGCGCGACGGCGTTGGCGTCGGCGTGCTGCTTCATGACGCGCTTGTGCGACTCGGCGTTGCGGGCGTAGCCGTCGTACGGGCCGACGATCGCGGCCAGCTCGGCGGAGCGCTTGTACGCGGTACCGGTCATCAGCGAGGTGATCGACGCGGCGAGGGTGCGGCCGCCGTCGGAGTCGTACGCGTGGCCGGTGGCCATCAGCAGGGCGCCGAGGTTGGCGTAGCCGATGCCCAGCTGGCGGAAGGCGCGGGTGTTCTCGCCGATCTTCTGCGTCGGGAAGTCCGCGAAGCAGATGGAGATGTCCATCGCGGTGATGACCAGCTCGACGACCTTGGAGAAGCGCTCGGCGTCGAAGGACTGGTTGCCCTTGCCGTCGTCGTCGAGGAACTTCATCAGGTTCAGCGAGGCGAGGTTGCAGGACGTGTTGTCCAGGTGCATGTACTCGCTGCACGGGTTGGACGCGGTGATGCGGCCGGACTCGGGGCAGGTGTGCCAGTTGTTGATCACACCGTCGTACTGGATGCCCGGGTCGGCGCAGGCCCACGCGGCCTCGGCGAGCTTGCGGAAGAGCGACTTCGCGTCGACCGTCTCGATGACCTCGCCGGTCATGCGGGCGCGCAGGCCGAACTCGGTGCCGTTCTCGACGGCCGTCATGAACTCGTCGTTCACGCGGACGGAGTTGTTGGCGTTCTGGTACTGGACGGACGTGATGTCGTCGCCGCCCAGGTCCATGTCGAAGCCCGCGTCGCGCAGGGCGCGGATCTTCTCCTCTTCCTTCACCTTGGTCGCGATGAAGTCCTCGACGTCCGGGTGGTCCACGTCCAGGACGACCATCTTGGCCGCGCGGCGGGTGGCGCCGCCCGACTTGATCGTTCCGGCGGACGCGTCGGCGCCGCGCATGAAGGAGACCGGGCCGGAGGCGTTGCCGCCGGAGGAGAGGAGCTCCTTGGAGGAGCGGATGCGGGAGAGGTTCAGGCCGGCGCCGGAGCCGCCCTTGAAGATCATTCCCTCTTCCTTGTACCAGTCGAGGATCGACTCCATGGAGTCGTCGACGGCCAGGATGAAGCAGGCGGAGACCTGCTGCGGCTGGGGCGTGCCGACGTTGAACCACACCGGGGAGTTGAAGCTGAAGATCTGGTGCAGGAGCGCGTAGGTCAGCTCGTGCTCGAAGATCTCCGCGTCGGCGGGGGACGTGAAGTAGTCGAAGTCCTCGCCGGCCTTCGTGTACGTCTTCACGATCCGGTCGATGAGCTGCCTCAGACCGGTCTCGCGCTGCGGGCTGCCGACCGCACCGCGGAAGTACTTGCTGGTGACGATGTTGACCGCGTTCACCGACCAGAAGTCGGGGAACTCGACGCCGTACTGCTCGAAGTTGACCGAGCCGTCGCGCCAGTTGGTCATGACGACGTCGCGGCGCGCCCAGGTCACCTCGTCGTACGGGTGCACGCCCGGGGTGGTGTGGATGCGCTCGATACGCAGGCCGCTCTTGGCAGTCTTGGTGCCCCTGGCGCGGGAACCTCGTGCCGAGCTGCTCGCCGTCTCTGTCATGCCGTTCCTCCCAATGCGGGCAAAACGCCCTAAAGTGCCAGCGCTATTCCGCGGCACGGTGCTGTGTGTCTTGTATCTACGTCTTCTTCGCCGGACCCACCGGCCCTTCCACGACGCGCAGGCGACGGGGAACGGGCAGGCCGGTCAGTCGGCGGCGGAGGCGGGCACGGGGACCGGAGCGGTCCCACCGGGCTCGCACTCTTCGTGAGGCCGCGGCACGCGGAGTTCCGCGATGGCGGTCTCGAAGTCTTCGAGTGTGTCGAACGCCTTGTAAACGGACGCGAACCGGAGGTACGCGACCAGATCGAGGTCCTGCAACGGGCCGAGTATGGCCAGACCCACGTCGTGGGTGGTCAGCTCGGCGCTCCCGGTGGCGCGCAGCGCCTCCTCGACTCGCTGGCCGAGTTTGGCGAGGGCGTCCTCGGTGACCGGCCGCCCCTGGCACGCCTTGCGCACGCCGGAGATGACCTTGGTACGGCTGAAGGGTTCGGTCACCCCGCTGCGCTTGATCACCATCAGTGAGGCCGTCTCCACCGTCGTGAAGCGACGGGAGCAGTCGGGGCACTGGCGGCGCCGGCGGATCGACGTGCCGTCGTCGGTGGTGCGACTGTCGACGACACGGCTGTCGGGGTGCCTGCAGAAGGGGCAGTGCATGGTTCCCTCACCCTCCTCTTGGCACGACTGAATCACCTCGTGAGACCCCTGAACGGCAGAGTGGAAGCTCTGTCGGAGGCTCTCGAAGCAGCCACAAGCATATGCGATGTCGGGGACCCCGGCAGACCGAGGACCACAACTTCTGGGTGGCAGCGCTCATCCAACCACTAGATCTTGGGTTGTGGTGGATTCACACCGCTCCGCGTGTCGCCGCGTCCGATGGCCGGATGACAGGCCTCGCGGTGCCACACTGGGCGCAGACCCGGACGGTGGCGACCCGACCCGGAAGGGTACCGTAAGCAGCGGCTCCGGAGCCGAACCCCCGTTCGGCCCGGACGGCCCGTCGGCGGCATATACACCTCACGAAGTGAACACGGTGGGTGATCTCCGATTTTTCACTCGAACGTGTGTTTGGCGCAACCTTTCGAAAGCAACTACCGTTGTCCAGCTAGGGAGAACATTTCGAGAGGGGCCGACGTGACCACCACCGCAGACAGTGTCAGTGCCACCATCACTGCCCAGAACCGCTCCCAGAGCCGACTTGAGCCGGTGCATGCCATGAATGACGCAAGTCTGAACCCGGAGGCGGAGCCCGTACGCCCCGCACGCTCGCTGCCAGGGCGACCTCCAGGCATCCGCGCCGACAGCTCCGGGCTCACGGACCGGCAGCGGAGGGTCATCGAGGTCATTCGCGACTCGGTGCAGCGGCGCGGCTACCCGCCGTCGATGCGGGAGATCGGCCAGGCGGTCGGCCTGTCCAGCACCTCTTCGGTCGCGCACCAGCTGATGGCCCTGGAGCGCAAGGGCTTCCTGCGCCGCGACCCCCACCGCCCCCGGGCGTACGAGGTCCGCGGCTCCGACCAGCCCAGCTCGCAGCCCACGGACACCACGGGCAAGCCCGCAGCCTCGTACGTGCCCCTGGTCGGCCGGATCGCGGCCGGTGGCCCGATCCTCGCCGAGGAGTCGGTGGAGGACGTGTTCCCCCTCCCCCGCCAGCTCGTGGGCGACGGAGAACTGTTCTGCCTCAAGGTCGTGGGCGACTCGATGATCGAGGCCGCGATCTGTGACGGCGACTGGGTGACCGTCCGCCGCCAGCCCGTCGCGGAGAACGGCGACATCGTCGCCGCCATGCTCGAAGGCGAGGCCACGGTCAAGCGCTTCAAGCGCGAGGACGGCCATGTCTGGCTGCTCCCGCACAACGCCGCCTACCAGCCGATCCCCGGCGACGAGGCCACCATCCTCGGCAAGGTCGTAGCGGTACTGCGCCGGCTCTGATCGCCCGCGCCCCCATCCAGCTCCGGGACCTACTGCGCCGGTCCCGGAGCTGCTTCGTGTCTTCTGGGGCTTCGCCTTACACGTCCCTTCGGCCTCTGCTTGCCCTCTGCTTGTCCTCTACTTGTCCTCGGCCGTCGCCGCGGCGTCGATGGCGGCCAGCGAGCGGCGGACCTGGTTGCGGTCGGTGGTGTACCAGAAGTCCGGCAGCGTGGCCCTCAGGAAGCTCCCGTACCTGGCCGTGGCCAGCCGGGGGTCCAGGACCGCCACGACGCCCTTGTCTCCGGTGGCCCGTACGAGCCGGCCCGCGCCCTGGGCCATGAGCAGGGCCGCGTGCGTCGCCGCGACGGACATGAAGCCGTTCCCGCCGCGCTCTTCGACCGCCTTCTGGCGGGCGCTCATCAGCGGGTCGTCGGGGCGCGGGAACGGGATCCTGTCCATGATCACCAACTGGCAGCTGGGCCCCGGAACGTCCACGCCCTGCCACAGCGACAGGGTCCCGAACAGGCAGGTCTTCGGATCGGCGGCGAAGGCCTTGATCAGCTCGCCGAGCGTCTCCTCGCCCTGGAGCAGGATGGGGTTCTCCAGCCGGCCTCGCAGTTCCTCGGCGGCGGCCTTCGCCCCGCGCATGGAGGAGAACAGTCCGAGGGTGCGGCCGCCGGCCGCCTCGATCAGTTCCGCGAGCTCGTCCATCATGTCGCCCCGGGTGCCCTCGCGGCCGGGGGTGGCCAGGTGCTTGGCGACGTAGAGGATGCCCTGCTTGGGGTAGTCGAAGGGCGAGCCGACGTCGAGGCCCTTCCACTGCGGCACGTCCTCGCCCTCGACCCCTTCCGGGGACAGGCCCATGGATGCCGCGACGCCGTTGAAGTCGCCGCCGAGCTTGAGGGTCGCTGAGGTCAGGACCACCGAGCGGTCCGCGAACAGCTTCTCGCGCAGCAAGCCCGACACCGACAGCGGAGCCACCCGGAGGGTCGCTCCGAAGCGGTCGTGGCGTTCGTACCAGACCACGTCGTACTCGGAGCCGGCCGTGATCCGCTCCGCCACCCCGTGCACGCTCTCCACCGCGGCGAGCGCCTGCTTGCGGACGGCGTCCTCGTCGTGGACGGACTTGTCCCGCGTGTTGCCGATCGCGGAGATCACGCTGCGCGACGCGTCCCGCAGGGCCATCAGCGCGTAGCCGAGGTCCTCGGGGATCTCCTCCAGCCGGCCGGGGAGGGCCAGCTCCATGACCCGTTCGAAGGTCTCCGACGCGGTCTGCAGGGAGTCGGCGGTCTTCTCGTCCACCAGCTTCGCCGCACGCTTCACGGCTCGGTTGACCTGACCCGGGGTGAGCTCTCCCGTGGCGACCCCGGTCACCCGGGACACCAGCTCGTGGGCCTCGTCGACGATCAGCACCTCGTGCTGCGGGAGGACCGGGGCGCCCTCGATGGCGTCGATGGCGAGGAGCGCGTGGTTGGTGACGACCACGTCCGCGAGCTTGGCCCGCTCGCGGGCGGCCTCCGCGAAGCACTCCGCGCCGTACGCGCACTTCGTCGCGCCCAGGCACTCGCGGGAGGAGACGGAGATCTGCGCCCAGGCCTTGTCGGAGACGCCCGGGGTCAGATCGTCGCGGTCGCCCGTCTCGGTCTCGTCCGCCCAGTCGCGCAGCCGCAGCAGGTCCTGCCCGAGCTTGCTCGTCGGGGTGGCCGCCTCGAACTGGTCGAAGAGGCCCTCCTCCTCGTCCTGCGGGGCGCCCTCGTGCAGACGGTGCAGGCACAGGTAATTGGAGCGGCCCTTGAGCATGGCGAACTGCGGGCGGCGGCGGAGCTGCGGATGCAGCGCCTCCACCGTCCGGGGCAGGTCGCGCTCGACGAGCTGGCGCTGGAGGGCCAGCGTCGCCGTGGCCACGACCACGCGCTCGCCGTGCGCGAGGGCCGGCACCAGGTAGCCCAGGGACTTACCGGTGCCGGTACCGGCCTGGATGAGGCGGTGGGAACTGTCGTCGATCGCTTCGGCGACGGCTTCGGCCATGGCCACCTGGCCGGGGCGCTCCGTGCCGCCGACGGCGGAGACGGCGGCGTGCAGCAGGTCGGGGAGGGAGGGCTTCGTCATAGCAGTGCCAACCCTACGGGGCCGCGCCGACAGTGGCCGCACCGGCGAGCGTTCATGAACGGTGGAGGGGGTTCGGCACGGTGCCGTACCGCACGGCGTGCGGGCGGTCCGGCCGGTCGCGGTAGCCGTCCTCGTAGAGGCGGTTCCGGTTCAGGCAGAGCCTCACGATGCGTTCACCGAGGAGGTCGAAGAGCTCGTAGCGCTCCTTGAGCTCGGGGAAGCGGGCCTGGTGACGCAGGACCTCCGCCCGTACGAGGGACCAGAACGTGTCCCGGACGTCGTGCTCGTCGAAGATCACGACGGTGTTCTCGCCGTGCGGGGAGAAGACGGTGCCGTAGCGGTAGAGGAAGCGGAGCAGCGGAGGCAGCAGGGCGGCGAAGAGGTGCTGGAGCCACACCGTGGGGCTCAGCCCGGACCGGGCGACGAGTTCCGCGGTGAAGGACCGGCCGCGGGGGTCGGTGTGCAGGAGCGAGGAGAGGGTACGGGCCCGCTCGCCCGGGGCGAGGTGCCCGGCCAGCGGCTCGCGCCAGATCGCGCCGAGGAGCTCCTTGTACTGGTACGGGACTTCGGGGAGCGCGTCGTAGACGGGGTGGCGGACCGTGACGGAGGCGACTTCGCCGAGCAGGATCACTCCGCATTCCTGGCGCAGGAAGGGGTCGCCGTCGCGCAGCGAGTGGATCCAGGCGGTGACGGCGGGCGCCGCGAGGGCCAGGTCCGAGGGCAGGCCGCGCCAGACCATGGTGTTGAAGACGGAGAGCGGCAGTTTGACGCTGTGGCGGTCGGGGCGGGTGAGGTTGAGGAAGGTACGGATCGACTGCTGGGGAAGGCGCAGGTCGGGGTCGGCGGGGAGCGGGACCAGGGTGCCCGCGGCGAGGGCCGGGGCGAAGAGGGGCAGGAGGACCTCGTCCCACTGCCAGGGGTGCACGGGGAGGTAGAGGTACCCGCGCGGGTCGAGGCCGCGGTCGCGCAGGGTCCGGTCGAAGAGGGCTCGGGTGACGGGGTCGAGCTCGGCGGAGTAGAGGCGGGCGGGGTCTTCCAGGCCGGCGGTGCCGCGGTAGTGCGCGAGGGAGGTGTGGGCGGCCAGCCAGGGGAGGCGCTGGGCGGTACGGGCCTCGGGCGCCCAGGCGGCGGTGTCGGAGGCGGAGAGTCCGATCCGCCCCTTGTTGAGGACCAGCCAGGGATGGCCGGTCTGGTGCCCTTCGAGGGCCGCGTAGTCGAGGTCGGCGAGGACGTCCGCGGTGAGCGCGGTGTGGTCGATGCGGGCGTCGGCCGCGAGCGTGGCACTGAGCTCGCGGACCAGGTGGCCGAGGGTGGCGCCGTCGAGGCCGAGGAGGGTGCGCGCGGATGAGGAAGGCGTACGGGTCCCCGAAGGCGGTCGGCGAACCGGAGGGGGTCGGTGACCCGGAGGGGGTCGGTGAACCGGAGGGGGTCGGTGAACCGGAGGGGGTCGGTGAACCGGAGGGGGCGGGGCATCCGGAAGGGGCGGCCGGCGGGGTGAGGGTGATCGTGTCGGGTGTGACGTGCCAGCTGCCGTACGCGCGGCGGCGGGCACGGAAGCCGAGGCTGCTGCCGTCGTCGAGGGTCAGCGTCCAGGCATCACCTGAGGCGACCGGGGCGGGGACCGGGGTGATGGTCTCCTCGTACGCGAACTCGCCGAGCATCTTGGCGAGCAGGCGGCGGGCGGCGAAGTCCCAGGTCAGCCGGTTCAGTTCGGGCGGCGTGCACGGATGCTGGGGCGACAGGGGCACGGTGTCCGGGAAATGGGGGCCCGGGGAGTCGGGGGCTGCGGAAAAGATCTGCACGGGACTCCTCGGGTCGGAAATATTTTGCTGCGCGACGCAGGGTTTTAGGGGTGATGGGTGCGGGAACTGACGAGGTAGACGTGAACCGCGGGACTGCGGGGCGGTACTCAGAGGCGTCAGAGGCGTCAGAGGTGCCAGAGGCCTCAGAGGAGATTGCGCAGCGCCCGCTCGCGGATCATCAGGGCGGCTCTTTTACCGGGCAGTTCGATCTCGGCGGGGCAGCGGAAACCGGAGTTCAGGAAGGCTGATACGGAGGGGGTGTTGCGGATGTCCGGTTCGGCGATGACGCGCATGCAGCGGGGGCGGTTGTCGAGCACCAGGTCGGCGACGGCTCGCAGGAGCACCGTGCCCAGACCGCGGCCCCGGTTCGTGCCGTCTCCGATGAGCAGGTGGATACCCGTGTCGTGGGGCCGCGCCGGGTAGTGGGCGGAGAGCGGGTCGAGGTCGGCCCGGTAGATCTCCCAGTAGCTCATCGGCGTGCCGTCGAGGAGGCCGAGACACGGGATGCCGCGGCTGACCCCGTCCAGCTGCGCCCGGACGTGGGCGGCGGTGACGGCTGCCGAGCCGGCGAGTTCCCAATAGGCGTCCACCTCCGGGTCGTTCATCCACCGGGTGAGCAGTCCCAGATCGCGGTCGAGCCGTACGGGTTCGAGGCGGAAGGCGCCGGACCGTGTCGTGACGCCACCCCAGGCCGCCGGGGAGTCGAGCAGATCGGCTTCGGCGAGCTGGGGCAGCGACTCGGCGCTGAGACGCGGCGCGATGGTGCGGTGAACATCGGTCGCGACCGTGCGGTGCACATCGGTGAGGAGCACGCCGGTGTGGAAGTCGGTGGAGGGCATCGGGGGCTCTTCTCCGTTTCGGTGCTGACGCGTCAATCGTGAAGGGGGTTGGCGATGGTGACGTAGACGGACTGGGTGTCGACGGGGCCGACGAGTTCGTCCAGACCTCCGAGGCGGGTGAGCAGATTCGCCTTGCAGCGCAAGGTGGGCGAGTCGAGCAGCCTCTCGGGGAGCGGGCCGAAGCCTCTGTTCTTGCCGAGGAAACGACGGAAGGCGGCCAGCAGGATGCGCTCGTCGGCGAGCCGCTGGGACCCGAAGGCCCCGATGAGACCGAGCACGTTGTTGATGCCGAGGTAGTAGGCGAAGCGTTCGTCGGTGACGGCGTCCGAGACGAAGGTGTCGCTCGTCGCGCCGATCCCGGGGAGCCTGCGCTCCAGTTCCGCGCGGCGGGAGGAGCGGAAGTAGTAGCCCTGGTTGTCGCGGTAGCGGCCGCCGACCGGCCAGCCGGCCGGGTCGAGGAGGACCAGCGTGTTCTGCTGGTGCGCTTCGAGGGCGATTCCGGCGAGCGCGTCGAAGGCGAGGACCGGCAGGACGACGTGTTCGAGGTAGCGCAGGAACCACTCGGCGGCGACGGCGGAGGTTGTCCGCCCGGTGCTGGTGGCGAGGCGCGAGACGGTCTCGGCGAGCCGGGAACTCATCGTGGTCCGCCCGGGCCACGGGCGGGGTGCGGTGAGCGCGGCGATGCAGAGGGCGTCGTCGCCCGGTCGGAAGGGGTTGTGGCGGAGCAGGACGTCGAGTCCGGGGACGGGAGTGCCGTCCGGGGCGTCGGCGGCGACCCATGCGGGATCGCGGACGATGTCGAAGCCGGGGTGGGCGGCCTGCCACCGCTCTGCCAGTCCGGTGCGGAGCAGCCGGTGCACCTCGATGCCGCGGTGCAGTTCCTTGCGGAGGTTCTCGCGACGGGAGTTGGTGATGCGCAGGCCCAGGGAGAGCTTGAGCATCGCGGGGGCACCGGGCTGGTGGACGGTGCGGATGGAGGAGGTCGGATACCAGGGGGCCCCGTACGGGCCCACGTCGTGCAGGAGTCCCGCGTCGCGGAGGGCGGCTGCCGCGGGGCGTTGGAGCAGGTCGCGGGCCTGCCAGGGGTGAAGGGGGAGGGGGGCGGCGCCGTCGGGCACCGGGAGACCTGGGGCGAGGCGGCCCAGGAGCCGGGCGGCGGAGACCGGGCGACCGCGTTCGGTCCAGGCGGAGTCGGTGGCGAGGGCGGCGGGTGCGACCGCCACCCAGTGCAGGGGGAAGGAGCCGTGCAGTTCGGGTGAGTAGCGGCGGACTTCGGCTTCCGAGAGCCCTTCACGGCTCTTCGGGGTCGGGTGCAGCGGGTGGCCGAGGAGCAGGGACTGTTCGGCGGTGAGGAACCGGTCCCCGGCTACGGGCACGGGTGCGGCCGGGCGCTGGCGGCGGTCGGTGATGAAGTCGGCGGTCCGGCGCACCGAGTCGGCGACCCGTCCGACGAGGTCGGCGCCACCGGGGGCGCCCGGGGCGCTGTGTGCGGAGCCGTCATCGTGTGCGTGCGGTCCGTTCCCGTGGGCTCCGTTCCCGTGGGCTCCTTCACCTTCGCGGGAGATCAGCGCGGCGAGGGTGACCGCGTCCACGGCGGGGGCGTCGGCCGGAACGCCTTCGATGCGGGCCGGGCCGAAGCGGTGCCAGCCGGCTGCGGACCAGTAGCGGACCGCGACGAGCAGGGCAGTGCCCGACGCGGGGAGGGGGATGCGCAGGACGGGACCGACGGGCTGTTCGAGTCCGGTCTCGCGGACCCAGCAGCGCAGCAGGTTCTCCACCGAGGCGGCCTCGGCGGCGACCCTGGGGTCGGGGTGGTCCAACGGGTCGGCCGCTCCCGCGCGGGGGCGGACGGAGCCGTCCTTCTGCCGTGGCACAGCGGCCGGTTGCTGCGGCTCGGCCGACGGCCAGGGCATGCCCGCGGCAGGCATGCCCGGGACGGTACCGGCAGGACCGGCGAAACCGTCGCCCGGCGACGCCGACGCCGCGGCCCGCTCCCCCGGTCCGGCTGCGCTCTGTCGCGAGGACAGCGGGTCCGCGGCGGCGGTGGGCGTGCCGGTGGAACCCGACGCCGAAGGCGCCGCCACGGGAGACCCCTCAGGCGCGGCCTTGCTCTGTCCTCCCGAGGACGGCTCGTCCGAACGTCCCCCGCCGGGCGGCGCCGGGTCGGCCGACGAGCCGGGGCCGGACACGGCTCCCCGAGTCTCCGCCCCGCGGGAGCCCGCCGACGCGTCCGCGGAGCCCTGGGCAGCCCGGCCCTCCGCCGGGTCTGCCACACCTGGGACCGACCGCGAAGCCTCGGTCGAGGACGCACTGCCCAAAGCGTCACCGAGAGCCGCTGTCCCGGGGCGCGCCAAGGCACCGGCCAACGGCGGCCACGCGGTGGGGACGGGCGCATCAGCCGGGACCTGATGGGGGCGGGCCGCTGGAGCAAGCAGCGGCGGCCACGCGGTGGGGGCAGGCGTCGACCCGCCCGGCACGGCCGCACCGGCGGCGGGCCGGGGGGAACCACCCTCCGGGGCCAGCAGCGGCGGCCACGCCGTGGGGGGAGATGTCGCCCCGCCGAGCACGGGCGACTCGGCAGCGGGCCGGGCAGAACGTTCCGCCGCTGCGGGTGGCGGCTGCCATGCGGGGGCGGCGAGTGGGCTCTCGCTGCCTGGTGCTGTGGGAGAAGCCGGCGACTCAGGTCCGGCTGTGGCACCCGAAGGCGACGGAGTCGGCCGGCCAGCCGAGGAAGGAGAGAGGGTGGGCCATGCCGAAACAGCCGTTTCGGAGGAGATAACGCTGACCGGGACGGTCGGGGCGGGCGGGGCCGTGAGCGGACCGGGAGCCGCGGGCTCGGTACCGACGGGCATCGCCGACCAGCTCGGCGGGTACCCGTCGGACGCCGCCAGGGACGGCGAGGGCCCACCGTCCAGTGACGGCGCCAACCCGGCACCCGGCTCCGGGGCCGACGGCGACACGGTTCCGTCCCCCGAGGCCGGGGCTGAAAGCGGCGTGCGCGCAGCTCCCCAAGCTGCGGCTGACGACAACATGGGCGCCTCTCCCAAGGCCGGAGCCGAGAGCGGCATAGGCGCGGCCCCCGAGGCCAGGAGCGACGGCATCATAGGCGCGGCTTCGGAGGTCGGGGACGACAGCGTCAGGGGCCCGACACCTGGGGCCGGGTCCGCCGTCGGCGCGGGCGCGGGCGCGGCTGCGGAAGCTGAGGGCGACAGCGGCATGGGCGCGGCTCCCGAGGTCGGGGCGGGCGTCGGAGTGGGTGCGGATTCGGTGGTCGGGGGCGACGGCGGCTTGGCCCCGGCTGGGCTGACGGGGGATGGCGTAGGCGCTCTCTCGGCAACGGGCCGGGCCCCGGGGTCGGGCGGCGACTGTGGGACGCCTGTGTTCGGAAGCCGCGAGGGCCGGTGTCCGGCCGCAGCAGCCGAACCCTCCACGGCCGCCGGGGGCGCCCCGACCATGAGGGGGATGGCGGGATGAGGCGAGGGGATCCCGGGCTCGTCCAGCGCAGGCCCCGGTGAGGAGCAGTCGGGGAGGAGCGTCGAGGGCGTGTGCCCGTACCCGAGAGCAGAGGGGGAGCCCGGGGTGTCCGGAGAGGGGACCGGACCGACCTCTCCACCAGGTGGCGTAGCCACAGCCGGTACCGACATCGCCGATGGAGCGGCAGGCGTCGGCAGCGCCGCCGTCGGGGCCAATGGGGACCGTGGCGGATCGGCATGCGCCGACAGCGGTAGTCCGGTGGCGGGCGAAGACGGCACCGGCGAGGGAGAAAGGGACTCAGCCGAAGCGGGCAGGGAGCGTGGCACTGCGGCCGGTGCCGTGGCAGGCGACACGGAAGCAGCCTGCGCGAGCCGCGAACCCAGTCGATCAGCGGGCACCGATGGCGAAGGGGCGTGGGTGGGCGAGGAAGCGGGCGACAGCAGCGGATCGCCCGGCGCCAGCCACGAAGGAGCTGATTCAGCCGGAGCGGACAGGGACCGTGGTGCGTCATCAGGCCCCGATGCGAGTGACGACGCAGATGCAGTCGGGTGGAGCGGCGAACCCAGCCGATCAGCAGAACCCTTCAGAGCGGGGACGGACGCCGGTGGAGAGTCCCGCGACGGGGGTGACTCGGCGGACATCGGCATCAGCGGTGCGGGCTCAGCCGGAGCGAGCGGAGACCGTAGTGGAATGGTGCGCGCCGGCGACGGGTCGGACTCGGTGGGAGGTTGCGGGGAGGCCGGCATCATGGTGAGCCGCGGGGGCGGGGTGGCGGTGGCGGTGGTCTGAGGTTGTACAGACCCGAGCGGAGCCGGGGGCGCCGGAGCTGGGCTGGCAGCAGCCAAAGTCTGCGGTGGTTGCGGGGGGTTGGCAGGTGGCTGGGTGGACACGGGCGCTCCGAGAGCGGGGCCCGAGGGGGTGAGCGGCGGCACCATGGACGGGGCCTGGGACTCCTTGGGCGCAGCCGAGGTGGACGCGGTGCCCATCACCGTGGACGGCGGTGCCGCCGGACTGGCCGCCGACGACCCTGTGAAAGCGGCCGAGGGAAGGGTTGGTGCCGGTGCAGGCGCCGGTGGCACCCCGGGAGCGGGCAAGGTGGAGGGGGCGCCCATCGCTGCGGACGGCGGTGTCGCCGGAGGGGGCGGGGGGTCCGTAGGGCTGGCCGGGTGGAGGACGCCGCCCGGTGCCGTGGGCGCGGGTGCCGGTTGGGTGGGCTGCGGGAGGACGCCGCCCGGTGTTGTGGGTGCGGGTGCCGGTTGGGTGGGCTGCGGGAGGGTGCCGCCCGGTGTTGTGGGTGCCGGTTGGGTGGGGCCCGGGTCTGGGGGTGTCGGGGGGCGGGGGGTGGGGGGCGGGAAGGGGGACGCGGGGTGGAGGGGGTCGGGCATGGGGGTCCTTAGCGGCGGGTGGCGGCGGAGATGGCGTCGGCGAGGCGGTCGAGGACGGCCGCGGCCTGTTCGTCGGTCAGGGTGAGCGGCGGAAGGAGGCGGACGACGCTGGAGTGGCGGCCGCCGAGTTCCACGATCAGACCGCGGTCCAGACAGGCCTGGCGGACGGCTGCCGCGAGGCCGGGCGCGGGCTCCCCCGTGTCCGGGTCGGCAAGTTCGACGCCGAGCATCAGGCCGCGGCCCCGTACGTCCGCCACGCACGGATGCGCCGGCATCAGGCCGCGCAGCGCGGCGAGCATGTGCGCGCCCAGGGTCCGCGCGCGCTCCGCGAGGCCGTTCTCACGGACGTAGGCCAGGGTCGCGGTGCCCGCCGCCATGGCGAGCTGGTTGCCGCGGAAGGTGCCCGCGTGGGCGCCGGGGGCCCACTGGTCCAGCTCCGCGCGGTACACGATCACCGCGAGCGGCAGGCTGCCCCCGATGGCCTTGGAGAGCACCATCACGTCGGGGACGACCCCCGCGTGGTCGACCCCCCAGAAGGCCCCGGTGCGCCCGACCCCCGTCTGGACCTCGTCGGCGATCAGCGGGATCCCCCGCTCCGCCGTGATCTCCCGCATCCTGCGCAGCCAGGCGTCGGGGGCGGGGTGGACTCCGCCCTCTCCCTGGACGGGTTCGACGATCATCCCGGCGGGTTCGGGCACCCCGCTCTTGGGGTCGTCCAGCAGGCTCCGTGTCCAACGGGCCGACAGTTCCGCCCCCTCGGCCCCGCCGACTCCGAACGGGCAGCGGTGGTCCTGCGGATACGGCAGCCGGGTCACCCGTACGTCCGGGGCTCCGCCGGAAGCGGCCAGCGACCCCGCGGTCATGCCGTGGTAGGCGCCGGTGAAGGCGAGCAGCCCCGACCGGCCGGTCGCGGTGCGGACGAGGGTGAGCGCGGCCTCCACCGCGTCCGTCCCGGCCGGTCCGCAGAACTGGATGCGGGCATCGGCGGCCAGCTCCGCGGGCAGGTTGGCGAACAGCTCGGTGGTGAAGGCGTCCTTGACCGGAGTCGCCAGGTCCAGAACGTGCAGCGGGGCCCCCGAGTCGAGGACCCCGCGGATGGCTTCGAGCACCACCGGGTGGTTGTGGCCGAGGGCGAGGGTTCCGGCGCCGGAGAGGCAGTCGAGGTAGCGGCGTCCGTCCGCCCCCTCGATGGTCAACCCCCGCGCGCGCACGGGCACGATGGGCAGGGAGCGCGCGTACGTCCGTGCCGCGGACTCCCGTTGTGCCTGTCTGCGCAGGATCCCCTCCCCCGAAACCCCGTCCGGCCCCGGGCTCGGAGCCGGCCCCTGTCCCGCGAAGTGCCGTGTCTCCGTGGGCCGGCCCGCCTGCGGCGGGACCTGCGCCCCGGCCGCGGCCCGCTCGGCCTGCTCGCCCGTCCAAGCCGTCAAAGGCACGAGTGTCGCTCCTCCCGCACGGTTGCTCTTCCGGGGTGCGCCTCGAACACCCACGCTGCTCCCCCGTCCCCCGTACGTACCAACGACGGTGGCGTCGACGGATCACGGGTGGGCCCAAGATCCTTGCCCGGCCCGGGATGATCCCCGCGCCGGCCCGGCATCACCCCCGGCCCGGCCCGGCATGATCCCCGCTCCGAAATCCCCGTCCGGCCCGAGATCCCCGTCCGCCCCGGCGGAACCGGCGCCCCGGGCTGTGCCGTCCCCCACGGCAGCGGCATAGTGGGGTGCTGCAACCCAGGCGCCCGTCAACCCAGGCACCAACCCGAACCACCGAACCACCAGGGGGACTCACGACATGCGACCGATCCGACCGGTCACCGCGATCCTGTGCTCGGCCGCGCTCGCGCTGACCGCCGCGGCGTGCGGGCCCGGCGACGGTGAGACCGACGCGAAGCCGACCACGGCGGTGAGCCTGCCCACCAGCCTCGACGGGGTACAGATCCCCGACGGGCTGAAGGACAAGCTCAAGGAGCACGGCATCGACCTGGAGAAGTGGAAGGGGGGTGAGTGGAAGAACTGGAAGAAGGAGGACTGGCTCCGCGAGGCGGGCGACTACGTCAACCCGATCATCGAGGACCTCTGGGACCCGGACCGGATGCGCGACGCCGCCAAGACTCCGCAGCCGCCCGCCGTCGAGCCCGATGCGGGCAAGGACCAGGGCGTCACCGACCCGACCCCGGCTCCGGTGCGGGCAAAGGCCGCGGCCGCGCCCTACCACCAGAGCGTCCCCGCCTCCGGCAAGGTCTTCTTCGACGGCCCCGAGGGCTCGATGGTCTGCTCGGCGACCGTGGTCAAGGACCCCGCGCACCCCGGCAAGTCCAACATGGTCTGGACGGCCGGCCACTGCGTGCACGCGGGCAAGTCCGGCGGCTGGTACCGCAACATCGCCTTCGTCCCGTCGTACAACAACAAGGGCAAGTCCGCGGCCGCGCTCAAGGGCGCGCCCCGCGAGGAAGTGGCCCCGTACGGCGTGTGGTGGAGCGACTGGGCGCAGACCTCCGACCAGTGGATCGCGACCGGCGGTCCGACCGGCGGCGCGGGTGCCCCGTACGACTTCGCGGTGCTGCACGTGACCCCGGAGAAGGGTGGCGGCAAGTCGCTGGAGGAGACGGTCGGTACGGCGCTTCCGGTGGAGTTCAACGCCCCGGCCGCGCCCAAGATCGCGAAGATGACGGCCACCGGCTACCCGGCGGCGGCTCCGTTCGACGGCCAGAAGACCTTCCAGTGCGTCGACAAGCCGGGCCGGCTGTCGCTGAACGCGACCGACCCCACGATGTACCGCATCGGCTGCACGATGACCGGCGGTTCCTCGGGCGGCGGCTGGGTCGCGGCGGGCAGCGACGGCAAGCCGGCGCTGGTGTCGAACACCTCCATCGGCCCCGCCAAGGCGGGCTGGCTGGCCGGGCCCCGACTGGGTCCGGAGGCGAAGGGCGTCTTCGACGCCGTGAGCGGCAAGTTCAAGTAACCGCACCGGCGCACCACATGACTGAGGGCCCCCGCTGCCGCGGGGGCCCTCGGTCGTTCATCCGCCGCGCGTCGGCGTCAGTGCTTCGCGAGCACGTACGGAGCGAACTCCGCCGCCAGTTCGGCGTGCACCCGCGCCTTGAGCAGGGTGCCCTCCTCGATGTGCTCCTCGGAGATCACCTCGCCCTCGGCGTGCGCCCGGGCGACCAGCCCGCCGCGCGTGTAGGGCACCACGGCCTCGATCTCGATCGCCGGCCGCGGCAGCTCGGCGTCGATGAGCGCGAGGAGTTCCTCCATGCCCTGACCCGTGCGCGCCGAGACGGCGATGGAGCGCTTCTCGATCCGCAGCAGGCGCTGGAGCACCAGCGGGTCGGCCGCGTCCGCCTTGTTGATCACCACGATCTCGGGCACCTTGACGGCGCCGACCTCGCGGATGACCTCGCGGACCGCCGCCAGCTGCTCCTCCGGCGCCGGGTGCGAGCCGTCCACGATGTGCAGGATGAGGTCGGAGTCGCCGACCTCCTCCATCGTGGAGCGGAACGCCTCGACGAGGTGGTGCGGCAGGTGCCGGACGAAGCCGACCGTGTCGGCCAGGGTGTAGACCCGGCCGGACGGCGTCTCTGCCCGGCGCACGGTGGGGTCGAGGGTGGCGAACAGTGCGTTCTCCACCAGTACCCCCGCGCCCGTGAGGCGGTTGAGCAGCGAGGACTTGCCCGCGTTGGTGTAACCGGCGATGGCGACCGAGGGCACCTTGTTGCGGCGCCGTTCCTGCCGCTTGATGTCGCGGCCGGTCTTCATCTCCGCGATCTCCCGGCGCATCTTCGCCATCTTCTCGCGGATCCGGCGCCGGTCGGTCTCGATCTTCGTCTCACCGGGGCCGCGGGTGGCCATGCCGCCACCGCCGCCACCACCCATCTGCCGGGACAGCGAGGCACCCCAGCCGCGCAGTCGCGGCAGCATGTACTGCATCTGCGCGAGCGCGACCTGCGCCTTGCCCTCTCGGGACTTGGCGTGCTGGGCGAAGATGTCGAGGATGAGCGCGGTCCGGTCGACCACCTTCACCTTGACGACGTCTTCGAGGGCGATGAGCTGGCCGGGGCTGAGTTCGCCGTCGCAGACGACGGTGTCGGCGCCGCTCTCCATCACGATGTCGCGCAGCTCGCGCGCCTTGCCGGAACCGATGAAGGTGGCCGGGTCGGGCTTGTCGCGGCGCTGGATGACGCCGTCGAGTACGAGCGCGCCCGCCGTCTCGGCGAGGGCGGCGAGCTCCGCGAGGGAGTTGTCGGCGTCCTGCACCGTGCCGGAGGTCCACACGCCGACGAGCACGACCCGCTCCAGGCGGAGCTGTCGGTACTCGACCTCGGTGACGTCTTCGAGTTCGGTGGAGAGGCCGGCCACGCGGCGCAGGGCCGCGCGCTCGGCGCGCTCGTACTGGGCGCCGTCCCGGTCTCCGTCGACCTCGTGGCTCCAGGCGACGTCCTCTTCCATCAGGGCGTCGGCCCGAAGGCTCTCGGTGAAGCTCTGCGGATCCGGCGCGTCCTGTGCGTCGTCCCGCGCGTCCTGGGAAGGGGAAGAAGAGGAGGTCATTGGTTCCTTACGTCGTTTTCGAATGCGTCCGCGTCAGGCGAAGCGGAGCCAAGGCCAAAGCTACTCCCGCGCGTGACATAACACTGTCACGTCCAACGTGTGACACTCCCCGGAGATTCCCCGGAGAGTCTCCCGGAGCACCCCGCGGAACGGCCTCGTCGATGGTGGCATGCCCGTTCCGCAGGCGTCACACGCTTTTCGGGGCGCTCCACTCCGGGTGCCCCGGCATGGCAGGGGTCTTCTTCCCGTACAGCCACGGCTCCAGGAACGCACCCAGGTCCCGGCCCGCCTCCTGCGAGGCCAGCCGTACGAAGTCCTCCGTACCCGCGACCCCGTCCCGGTGCTCCCCCACCCAGCGCCGCTCGACCCGGTCGAAGGCCTTGACGCCGATCTCCTGCCGCAGGGCGTACAGGATCAGCGCGGCGCCGTCGTAGACCGCCGGCCGGAACAGCCCGATCTTCTCGCCCGGGGCGGCCGGCTTGGGCGCGGCCGGGGGGCCGCCGGCGGACCGCCACTGGTCAGAGCGCTGGTACGCCTCGCGCATCCGGCGATCCAGGGAGTACTTGCCCAGGCCGTCCGCGTACAGGGCCTCGTACCAGGTGGCGTGGCCCTCGTTGAGCCACAGGTCGGACCAGGTGCGCGGGCTCACGCTGTCGCCGAACCACTGGTGGGCCAGCTCGTGGACCATCACGGACTCCACGTACCACTCGGGGTAGCCGCCACCGCCCGCGAACAGCGCGCTCTCGAACAGTGACAGGGTCTGCGTCTCCAGCTCGAAGCCGGTACGGGCCTTCGCGATCAGCACCCCGTAGTTCTCGAAGGGGTAGCGGCCGACCCGGGCCTCCATCCACTCGATGTGCCCGGCGGTCTTCTTCAGCCACGGCTCCAGCCGTTCCCGGTCCGCCGCCGGAACCACGTCGCGCAGCGGCAGTCCGTGCGGCCCGGTGCGGTGGATCACGGCCGAGTCGCCGATCGAGACCTGGGCCAGCTCGGTGGCCATCGGGTGCAGCGTCCGGTACGTCCACGTGGTCGCGGCGCCCGCCCGGCGGGCCGGGAGCGCGCCCGGCACCCCGTTGGCCACGGCCGTCATCCCGGCCGGCGCGCTCACCCGGAAGGTGAAGTACGCCTTGTCCGCGGGGTGGTCGTTGCACGGGAAGACCCGGTGGGCGGCGTCGGCCTGGTTCGCCATGGCCAGCCCGTCGTCGGTGACCACCCAGCCACCGTCGCCGCGGCCTCGCGGGTCGCTGGTGTGCCGGACGGTGATGTGGAGCGGCAGGTTCGGTTCCACCGGCCGGGCGGGGGTCAGGACGAGGTCCTCGCCGATGCTCGCGAAGGCGGCGGGTTCCCCGTTGACCTCGGCCGAGGCGACCTTGCCGTGGGTGAAGTCGAGGTTGACGGTCTCCAGCCGGGTGAGGCTGCGCGCGTCGATGACGGTGACCGCGTCGAGGGGGCTGCTGTTGTTCTTGTAGGCGAAGGACAGGTCGTACGAGAGCACGTCGTAGCCGGGGTTCCCGAGCTCGGGGAACAGCACGTCGCCGATGCCGAGGGCCTTGGGCGGGGGCACAACGGCGGCGACGAGGGTGAGGGAGGCCGCGGCCAGCAGGGCGGCGCGCAGGCGCGGGGAGGTGAGCTGCATCCCCCACCGCTTATCAGCGCCCGCCACGCGCCCGCGAACGGCGCGCGACGGCTCCACCCGAAAGGGGTCGGGCGGGGGCTAGACCGCTCACGCCCTGCTGACGTCGTAGACCCCCGGCACGTCCCGCATGGCCCGCATCAGTGCCGGGAGGCCCGTCGCGTCGGGCAGCTGCAGGGTGTAGCTGTGCCGGACCCGCTGTTCGACGGGCGGCTCCACGGTCGCGGACACCACCTCGACCCCCTCGCGGGCGATGGCCTCGGTCAGATCGGCCAGCAGGTGCGGGCGGCCGAACGATTCGGCGAGCAGGGTGACCCGGCAGTCCGCGGTCGCCCGCCAGTGCACGGCGACGGGCATGCGGCCGACCGCCCGCATCTGGGCCACGGTCGCGCAGCGGACCCGGTGCACGGTGACGGCCCCGCCGCGGACGACGAACCCCTCGACGGCGTCGGGCGGCACCGGGGTGCAGCACCCCGCGAGCCGCACGGTGGCGTCCGGCAGGTCGGCGACGGCGTTGCCTCCGCCACTGCGCAGGCCGATCACCGACAGCGGCGGCCTGGGGGCGGCGTCGGCGGGCCGGGCCCCGTCGGGGTGGGCCTCCAGCCAGCTGCTGACGGCGATCCGGGCCGCCGGGGTCTTGGCGTGCTCCAGCCAGTCGGCGGTGGGGCCCGAGGAGACGTCGTGCGAGAGCAGGAGCTGGACGGTGTCTCCGTCAGAGAGCCGGGAGGACAGGGAGGTCAGGCGCCCGTTGACCCGGGCGCCGATACAGCCGTGGGCCGCCTCGCCGTACTGCGCGTAGGCGGCGTCGATACAGCTCGCGCCGGCCGGCAGGCTGATGGTGCCGGGGGCACCGCCGTCGGCGCGGAACACGGTGATCTCGCGGTCCTGGGCCAGCTCCGAGCGCAGCACGTCCCAGAAGGTGTCGGGGTCGGGCGCCGACTGCTGCCAGTCGAGCAGCCGCGACAGCCAGCCGGGCCGCGTCGGGTCGACGCGCTCCTCCTCGCAGTCGGCCGCTTCGGCCTGCGGGGGTGGAGGCTGCGTCGTGTACGGATTGCCCAGCGCCACCACGCCCGCCTCCGCGACCCGGTGCATCTGCCGGGTCCGGACGATGACCTCGGCGACGTACCCCTCCGGCGTGGCGAAGGCGGTGTGCAGGGACTGGTACAGGTTGAACTTCGGGGAGGCGATGAAGTCCTTGAACTCGGAGATGACCGGGGTGAAGCAGGTGTGCAGCTCCCCCAGCACGGCATAACAGTCCGCGTTCTCCCCCACGAGGACCAGCAGGCGGCCGAAGTCGGAGCCGCGCAGCTCCCCGCGCTTGAGGGAGATCCGGTGCACGGAGACGAAGTGCCGGGGCCGCACCATCACCTCGGCCGCGATGCCGGCGTCGCGCAGGACGGCCCGTACCGAATCGGCGATGGCGGGCAGCGGGTCGCGCTCGCCCGCGTGGGCCGCGATGAGCGCGCGGGTGTGCTCGTACTCCTCGGGGTGCAGGATCGCGAAGACGAGGTCCTCCAGCTCGGTCTTCAGGGCCTGCACGCCCAGCCGTTCGGCGAGCGGGATGAGGACGTCGCGGGTGACCTTCGCGATGCGCGCCTGTTTCTCGGGCCGCATCACCCCGAGGGTGCGCATGTTGTGCAGCCGGTCGGCGAGTTTGATGGACATCACGCGGACGTCGTTGCCGGTGGCGACGAGCATCTTGCGGAAGGTCTCGGGCTCGGCGGCGGCGCCGTAGTCGATCTTCTCGACCTTGGTGACGCCGTCGACGATGAAGCAGACCTCGTCGCCGAACTCCTCGCGGACCTGATCGAGGGTCACGTCGGTGTCCTCGACGGTGTCGTGGAGGAGCGAGGCCGTCAGGGTCGTGGTTTCGGCGCCCAGTTCGGCCAGGATGAGCGTGACGGCGAGCGGATGTGTGATGTACGGCTCACCGCTCTTGCGCATCTGGCCGCGGTGCGAGGTCTCGGCGAGCAGGTACGCGCGGCGCAGGAGCGACAGGTCCGCGTCGGGGTGATGGGCCCGGTGCGCTTCGGCGACATGCCCGATGGCGTCCGGCAGCCGGTCCCGGGGCGTGGGCCCGAGCAGCGCGGCCCGTCCGAGTCGCCGCAGGTCAAGCCTGGTCCTGCCACGTCTGCGAAGTTCAGGGAGCGCTTCGGGACGTGCTTCGGGGTTCGTGGCCTCTGCACTCATGGGCACCTCCGACGGCATCGACCGGCGGTGGTGGGCATGGGGTGAGCCCTCAGGGCCGGTGCCTGATGCTACCGACCCCACCACGTGGCGCAGTCCACCTCTCGCTCAGCGTGAAACGGATCACCCATTAGAGGGAAGCTTTAGGCGAAAGCCGTTTCGGTGAGCCAGGCGGGATCGAACTCGCCCTCGGCCACGATCACGGCGGGTCCGGTCATCTCGATCCGCCCGTCGGGGTGCTCGGTGATGACCAGCGTGCCGCCGGGCAGGTCGACGGTGTACGTGGCCGGCGCGCCGGTGACGGCCGGGTCGGCGCCGTCGCGGCGAATGGCGGCCACGGCGACCGCGCAGGCGCCGGTGCCGCAGGAGCGGGTCTCTCCGGAGCCGCGCTCGTGGACGCGCATGGCGACGTGCCGGGGGCCGCGGTCGACGACGAACTCGACGTTGACACCCGTCGGGTAGGCGGACGCCGGGCTGTACGGGGGCGGGTCCAGCAGGGCCCCGGCATCGTCCAGGCTGTCAACGAAGGCCACCGCGTGCGGGTTCCCCATGTTGACGTTGCGCGCGGGCCAGGAGCGCTCGCCGACGGAGACCGTGACCTCGCCCTCGGGAAGCTCGGCGCGGCCCATGGAGACGGTCACGTCGCCGGCCTTGTCGAGGTGCACCCGCTTCACCCCGCCGCGCGTGGCGACGGCCAGGTCGCCCGGCTCCACGTGTCCGGCGTGCTGGAGGTAGCGGGCGAAGACGCGGACGCCGTTGCCGCACATCTCGGCGATGGAGCCGTCGCTGTTCCGGTAGTCCATGAACCACTCGGCCTCGTCGGCCAGGTGCGCGGCCTCGGGGTGCGCGGCGGAGCGCACGACGTGCAGCACGCCGTCCGCGCCGATCCCGGCGCGCCGGTCGCACAGCCGCGCCACGGCGGAGGCCGACAGCTCGATGGCGTTGTCCGGGTCCGGGACGATCACGAAGTCGTTCTCGGTGCCGTGGCCCTTGAGGAAGGAGAGGCTGGTCTGCGTCACCCGCCCATGGTACCGAGGCCGCGCCCCGTACAGGCCGGGCCGCCCCGCTAGCGGAGCCGGGCCACCCGGTACACCGCGAGCGCCACCACACCCAGCGCGACCAGCGCGTACAGCAGGGCGAGGCGCCAGTCGGGGCGCTGCCCCGAGCCGCGGGCCGGGAGTCCCGGCAGGGCGTAGCCCACGCGGCGCGCGGCCATCAGGCCCCAGCCGCCCGCGCAGCAGCTGATGAGGAATCCGAGCATCGCGACGACCGCTCCGCCGTCGCCGAACTCGAAGGCGAGGGGGAAGGCGAACATCAGGGATCCGGCCGCGGCCAGCATGACGATGGGGGCGATCTGCCAGAGCCTCAGCCTGCGCTGCGGGCGCAGTTCCACCTCGAAGGCGGGGGCGGCGGCGGCCTCCGCCTCGGCGGAGTCGGGCGCGTCCGGGCCGTCGGGGGTCAGCCGCGCGGGGTCCGCGGGCAGTCCGAGGCCGTCGGCGTCCGCGGGCAGGGCCAGGGCGTCGGCGTCCGCGGGCAGTCCGAGGCCGTCGGCAGGCAGGGCCAGGGCGTCTGCGGGCGGGGCGAGGGCGTCGGCGTCCGCCGGCGCTCCACCGGGCGGGCCGTCGCCGTCGGCGAGGGCGCTGTGAAGCATCGGATCCGCTTCCGGCCGGGTGTCGTCCCGACCGATGTCACGAGGGCCGGCCTCCATCGCCACGCGCCCTCCCCACGTTGGACTTCGTACGCTGCCGTACACCGCCGGTGACGGCACCGGCGGAAGTTTGATGATGGCACGCCGTCAGGCCCCGGACGGGCGTGCGGGGCGTCCCGATGCCATCACGTGATCAGGCTGTGACCGCTCGTTCGACCAACGACTGCGCGAGTCCGGCGAGTTCTCCCCGGTCTTCGGCGGCCCCGCTGAGCCAGTGCACCCTCGGGTCCCGGCGGAACCACGAGTCCTGCCTGCGGGCGAACCGCTTGGTGGCGCGAACCGTCTCGGCGCGCGCCTCCTCCTCCGTGCACTCCCCCGCGAGGGCGGCCAGCACCTGCTGGTAGCCGAGCGCCCTGGAGGCGGTGATTCCGCCGCGCAGGCCCGCGGCCTCCAGCGCGCGGACCTCGTCCACCAGCCCGGCCTCCCACATCCGGTCCACGCGCAGCGCGATCCGCTCGTCGAGCTCGGGCCGGGCCACGTCCACGCCGATCTGGACCGTGTCGTAGACGGACTCGTGGCCGGGCAGGTTGGCGGTGAACGGCCGCCCGGTGATCTCGATGACCTCCAGCGCCCGCACGATGCGGCGGCCGTTGCTGGGCAGGATGGCCTGCGCGGCGGCCGGGTCGGCCGCGGCGAGGCGGGCGTGCAGGGCGCCGGGGCCGCGCAGGGTGACCTCGGCCTCCAGCCGGGCCCGGACCTCGGGGTCGGTGCCGGGGAACTCCATGGCGTCGAGCGCGCCGCGCACGTAGAGGCCGGACCCGCCGACGAGGACCGGCGTACGGCCCTGGGCGAGCAGCTCGTCGATCTCGGCGCGGGCGAGACGCTGGTACTCGGCGACGCTCGCCGTCTCGGTGACGTCCCAGATGTCGAGGAGGTGGTGCGGGACCCCTCCGCGCTCCTCCGTCGTCAGTTTGGCGGTACCGATGTCCATCCCCCGGTACAGCTGCATCGAGTCGGCGTTGACGACCTCGCCGTCGAAATGGCGGGCCAGGGCTACGCCCAGATCGGACTTTCCGGCCGCGGTGGGTCCTACGACGGCGATGACCCGCGGGGCGGGGGCTGCTTTCCTCACCGCACCAGTCTCGCAGCCCTCCGTCAAGGCATCGCCATGTACCCGATCGAGCTACGTGACGGGACCTGACCGGGGTCGTTGCCCTGACGGGGTTCCGGCCGGGCGTGCGCCCGCCGTGCGGCGGTCCGTCCACGGCGGAACTTCACTCACACGAGTAACGTTATAGGAGTAGACATGGGCATTTTGGACCGGCTTCTCGGCCGCAAGACCCAGGCGACGACCGAAGAGGCCGTTTCCGCGGATCTGACGGCGGAGTCCACGACGGCCGACGAGGCCGGGACCGAGCAGACTGTGGCGGAGGAGAGCGCGGCGGCCGAGGCCGTCGGGATCCCGAAGCAGCAGACGGCGGAGGTCAGCGCGGACAGCGAGGCCGCAGAGAGTGCCCGTACGTAGCCTCGCTATTGGAAGGTGACCCATGGGCCTGCTGGACAATCTGAAGGCCAAGCTCGCGCCCGCCAAGGACAAGGTCGGCGACCTCGCTGCACAGCACGAGGGCAAGATCAGCCAGAATCTGGAGAAGGTGGCCAAGGCCGTCGACTCCAAGACCAAGGGCAAGTACAGCGGCCAGATCTCTAGCGGAGCGGACAAGGCGAAGGACGCCCTGGGCAAGATCGCGCACAAGGACGCACCCGGCGGGCCGACGCCGCCGGCCGCTTCCTGACGCGGTCCCGGACACCCGGGACCGGCCCGGCATCCCGGAAGGGGCCCGGCACCATTCGGTGCCGGGCCCCTTCTGCGTTCCGTGCCGCCGCCCCTACGGCCTACGACCAGGCGGCGACGAAGTACCCGACCCCGTACGGGGCGTCCTCGTACAGCAGCCGTCCTTCGAGTCCGGCGCCCTCGGCGGCGCCCGCGAGCACCTGCCAGGGGGCCCGGCCGGCGGCCTGCAGCTCGGCGGCGAGTCCCGCGTCGAGCGCGGCGAGGGCGGGGAGGTCCGCGGCGCCGAGCGCGCGGGCGGCCTCGGCGTCGAAGCCGGCGGCGCGTTCGTCGAGGTAACCGGGGGCCTTGAGGGTGCGCCGCGCGCTGCCGTCGCCCATGACGAGCAGGGCGACCCGGTCCTCGCGTACGGCGAGTTCCCGGCCTGCCTCCAGACAGCGCCCGGTGTCCAGCGGCCCGGCGACCCCGAACCCCTCCAGGGGCGCGGCGCCCCAGCCCGCCCGGCCGAGCAGCCAGGCGCCCACGGCGAGCGGGGTGGGCAGCAGCCGCGGGCCCTCCTCGCCCTCGCCCAGCCGTACGTCGGCCGCGACCCCGAATCCCCGGAAGGTGCCGCGGGCGCCCTGGGGGTACGCGCCGTGGTGGTCGGGATCGCAGGCTCCGACCACGACGAGCAGATCGGGCCGGGAGGCGGCGAGCACGGACAGCGCGTCGGAACAGGCGGTCCGGGCGTCGGCGAGTTCGGCGGCGGCGCCCGTGGCGAGCTCCGGCAGGAGCATCGGCGGGGCGGGGCAGACGGCGGCGGCTACGAGCATGATCCGCAGCGTAACCCCCGCCGGGCGCGGCCGGGGCCTCGCTCCGCAGGGCCGGACCACCCGCACCCGCCCACCGGGCCCGCGCCGGGACGGCGGTGCCGAGCACCGCGCGAGCGACGCGTCAAGCGGGGCTGGGGCTGGCGCAGCCCGAGGTCGTGGCCGGGAGGGGCGCCGGGACGCCCAGGGTCGGGATGCCGAGGAGGACGCCCTTCGGCTGCGCCGGAGCCGCGTTGCGCTTCTCCCAGGCGTCGCCCGCGCGGGTCCGGCGCACCGCCCCCGTCGGGCCCTCCGCGAGGAGGTGGTGGGGGGCCGCGTAGGTGATCTCGACCGTCACCACGTCGCCCGGGCGGACCTCTTCCCCGGGCTTCGTGAAGTGGACCAGGCGGTTGTCGGGGGCCCGCCCGGACAGCCGGTGCGTGGCGCCGTCCTTGCGGCCCTCGCCCTCCGCGACCATGATCTCCAGGGTCCGGCCGACCTGCTTCTTGTTCTCGTCCCAGGAGATCTCCTCCTGGAGGGCGACCAGGCGCATGTACCGCTCCTGGACGACCTCCTTGGGGATCTGCCCCTCCATGTCGGCGGCCGGGGTCCCGGGGCGCTTGGAGTACTGGAAGGTGAAGGCGTTCGCGAAGCGCGCCTCGCGCACCGCGTGCATGGTCTGCTGGAAGTCCTCCTCCGTCTCACCGGGGAAGCCCACGATGATGTCGGTGGAGATCGCCGCGTGCGGGATCGAGGCGCGGACCTTCTCGATGATGCCGAGGAAGCGGTCCTGGCGGTACGAGCGGCGCATGGCGCGCAGGATCGTGTCCGATCCCGACTGCATCGGCATGTGCAGCTGCGGCATGACGTTGGGGGTCTCGGCCATCGCCGCGATCACGTCGTCGGTGAAGTCGCGCGGGTGCGGGGAGGTGAAGCGGACCCGCTCCAGGCCCTCGATGGCTCCGCAGGCGCGCAGCAGCTTGGAGAAGGCCTCGCGGTCGCCGAGGTCGGAGCCGTAGGCGTTGACGTTCTGGCCGAGCAGGGTGATCTCGGAGACGCCCTCGGCGACCAGCGCCTCGACCTCGGCGAGGATGTCGCCGGGTCGGCGGTCCTCCTCCTTGCCGCGCAGCGCCGGGACGATGCAGAAGGTGCAGGTGTTGTTGCAGCCGACGGAGATCGAGACCCAGGCGGCGTACGCGGACTCGCGCCGGGTCGGGAGCGTGGAGGGAAAGGCCTCCAGCGATTCCGCGATCTCGATCTGCGCCTCTTCCTGGATGCGCGCGCGCTCCAGGAGGACGGGCAGCTTGCCGATGTTGTGCGTGCCGAAGACCACGTCGACCCAGGGGGCGCGGGCCACGATCGTGTCGCGGTCCTTCTGCGCGAGGCAGCCGCCGACGGCGATCTGCATGCCGGGGCGCTTGGTCTTCATCGGCGCGAGCCGGCCGAGGTTGCCGTACAGCTTGTTGTCGGCGTTCTCGCGGACGGCGCAGGTGTTGAACACGACGACGTCGGCGTCGCCGTCGGAGCCCTGGGGCGCGCGGACGTACCCGGCGTCCTCCAGCAGGCCGGACAGCCGCTCGGAGTCGTGCACGTTCATCTGACAGCCGTACGTCCGGACCTCGTACGTTTTCACAACAGTCGCCTCGCCGCTCTCGGTACTCACCCAGCAAGGGTACGGGTCGGGCGTGGCGGCCCGGGCCGGGCGTGGGCCGGAGCGGGCCGGGGGAGGCCGGGCGGCCCGGGCGGGCCGTGACAGGACGGCGGGTCGGTGGCAGGATCGCGGCCATGCCTCTCGTACCGCCCCGGATCAGCAGGCGCCGTGCCCTGCGGGCCCTGGTGGCCGTCCTGGCGGTGCTCTGCGCCCTCGTCTGGTGGCTGAGGCCCTTCGGCCGGCCGGAGCTCACGGGCGAGATCACCCTCAGCACCGGCGTCCAGCAGGGGGTCTACCACCGTTACGGCCTGCTGCTGGAGAAGGCGCTCGCCAAGGACGTGCCCGGGGTGCGGGTCCGGCTGAACACGAGCGAGGGTTCGCAGCAGAACCTGCAGCGGGTGGCCGCGGGCGAGGCCGACTTCACCGTGGCGACGGCCGACGCCGTGGCCAAGTACCAGGTCGACCGGAAGCCCGGAGCGGACCGGCTGCGCGGGCTGGCCCGCCTCTACGACGACTACGTCCAGCTCGTGGTCCCCGCCGGCTCGCCCGTCCAGTCCGCCCGGGACCTGCGGGGCAAGCGGGTCGCCGTCGGCCAGGAGGGCTCGGGCGTGCGGCTGATCTCCGAGCGGATGCTCAGGGCCGCGGGCCTGGACCCCGCCCGCGACATCACCCCGGTGGCCATCGGCATCGACACCGTGCCGGCGGAACTGGAGGCCGGCCGGATCGACGCCTTCTTCTGGTCGGGCGGGCTGCCCACCACCGCCGTGCGGGAGCTCTCGGAGCGGTTCGAGATCCGGCTCGTGCAGCTCGGCGACCTGGTGGAGGCGCTCCAGGCCAGCGGCAGCCCCGCGCGGTACTACCGGGCGGCGGTGATGCCCCAGGACGCCTACGACCGTGTCCGCAGCAACTCGGCGGTGTCCACCGTCGCGGTACCGAACCTGCTGGTGACGCGGGACGACGCGGGCGCCGAGCTGACGGAGCAGTTCACGCGCACGGTGATCGACAGCCGCGACCCCATCGGCAAGCAGGTGCACGCGGCCCAGCTCGTGGACCTGCGGACGGCGATCTACACGGATCCCCTGCAACTGCACGAGGGCGCGGCCCGCTACTACCGCTCCGTCAAGCCCTGAAGCCGAAGCGCCGTACTCAGGAGCGCAGCAGCATCGACGCCGCGGCGGCGGCCCCGATCAGGCCCGCGTGGGTGCCCAGAGCCGCCGGGACGACCTGGAGGTCCTTGACGAAGGACAGGGTCGCGTACGAGGCCAGGTGCGCGCGGACCGGCCCGAAGAGGGTGTCCCCGCAGGCGGCCACGCCGCCTCCGATGACGGCGATGTCGGTCTCGACGAGGGTGGCGGTGGCCGCGATGGCGGCGGCCAGCGCCCGGCCCGCGCGGTCGAAGGCGGCGAGGGCGACGGGATCGCCCTCGGCAGCGGCGGCGGCCACCCCGGCCGCGGTGGCGTCCCCGGCCGGGACCCATCCCTGGGCCAGGGCCCAGGCCGCGATGGCGGTGCCGGAGGCGAGGGACTCCACGCAGCCGCGGCCTCCGCAGGCACAGGGCTCTCCGTCGAAGGCGACGCTGATGTGGCCGATGTGACCCGCGTTCCCGGTGGGGCCGGTGTGGAGCTGGTTGTTCAGGACGAGTCCGCCGCCGACGCCGGTGGAGACCACCATGCAGAGCGCGTTGGCGTGCCCGCGGGCAGCGCCCAGCCAGTGCTCGGCCGCGGTCATCGCCACCCCGTCGCCGGCCAGCACCGTCGGGATCCGGGCCCCGTGCCGCGCGAGCTCGGCCTCCACCCGGGCCTGGACGGGGAAGCCCCGCCAGGCGGCGATGTTGACCGGGCTGACCGTGCCGAGCGCGGTGTCCACCGGGCCCGCGCTGCCGATCCCGCAGCGGACGGCCGAGGGCCACAGCGGGGACTTCGCGAGCTCCGCGACGACCTCCGCGACGGCGGCGAACACGGTGTCCCCGTCGGCGCCGCGCGGGGTGGGCCGGCGGGTGGTGGCCGTCATGGCGCCGTCGGAGTCCACCAGCGCTCCGGCGATCTTCGTACCGCCGATGTCGATCGCGACCGTCGGGCCGGAGTCGGCCGGCGCACCGGCGCGGGGGGCGGGGAAGGCGGAGGTGGGGGTGGGAGTGGTCACGGTGGCGCTCCAGGAAGGGGTCGGTTTCAGTATGCGGCCGGCGGCGGCGCCGTACTCTCGCGGGGCTCCAGCCCGGGCAGCTCGCTCTCGCGGGACCTCGCCGGACCCCCCCGCGAGAAGGGCGAGGAGCTCCTCGGCTGCGAGCCGGCCGAAGCCGGCCGTGTCGCGGACCAGGGTGGTGAGCCGGGGACGGGTGACCCGGCAGAGCGCCGAGTCATCCCGGGCGACGACGGAGAGCCCGCCCGGCACCGGGATGCCCAGCTCGGAGGCGACGGCCACGCCGGCCACGCCGGCCACCGCCATGACGTCGTTGTCGTAGACGATCGCGGTCGGCGGCTCCGGTCCGGCGAGGATCCGCCGGGTGGCCTCCGCCCCCTCGGCGTCGGAGTAGTCGGTGGTGACCGAGCGCACCTGCCCGGGTCCGAGGCCCAGTTGCCGGGCCTCGGCGCGCAGCGAGACGATCCGGCGCTCGGTGTGGGCGAGCCCCGGCAGCCCCGCGACGTGCGCGATCCGCGGGCCGTCCGGCCCGGGACAGGAGGTCCCGTACACCTGGCTGAAGGCGCAGACGCTCGGCAGCGGTCAGGGCTGGCGCACGACCAGGGTCCGGCTGTCGGACCTGGCGGGCACCACCGCCCACGCCCTGGCCGTACGGATCACCCGACGCGGGAAGGAGCCGGTGCGCTGGCGGCTCGGGGCGGTGACGGTACGCGAGGCCGCCGCGCGGCCCCGCCCGGCGACTCCGGGCACCCCGGCCGTATCCGCCTCCTCCCCGCAGTCCGGCAAGGCCGCCGTCCGGCTGGCCTGGCAGCGTTCCGCCGGGCCCGTCCGCCATGACGAGGTGTCCCGTGTCCTGCCCGACGGCACCCGCCGCTTCCTCGGCGGCACCTGCGCCGCCGCCCTCTTCTTCCCGGGCGTCGAACGCGCCGCCCGGGAGAGCGCGGCCGTCTTCGAAATCCGGGCCGTGGACGAGCTGTACGCCGTCTCCGCCCCCGCCCGTACCACCCTCACCTGGACCGGAACCCGCTGATGCAGGACGGCCGGGCAGTACTGGAGGGACGCCTCCGGCGGGTCGCGGCCGCCCCTTCGGGCGACTGCGGGAGTACGACGACAGGCCCGAGCGGTTCAATCGGGCAGGGCGGCGGGATCGGTGCGCGGGACGGCCAGTGTCACGCGCAGCCCGTGCGGCGGGTTCTTCTCGTAGGAGAGGGACCCGCCGCCCGCGCCGAGCAGGATCCGCGAGATGGACAGGCCGAGGCCGGAGCCCTTGATGTTCTGGTGGCGTCCGCTGCGCCAGAACCGGTCCCCGATCCGCAGCAGCTCCTCCTCGGTGAGCCCGGGGCCCCGGTCGGCGACCACGATCAGCACCCGGTCGCCCTCCACGGAGAGCGCCACCTCGACGGCCTCACCCTCAGGAGTGAACTTGAGGGCGTTGTCGATGACGGCGTCGAGCGCGCTGGAGAGCGCGATCGGGTCGGCCCAGCCGGTGGCGGCGCTCCGCCCCGTCCCGGTGAGCCGCACGCCCTTCTCCTCGGCGAACGGGCGCCAGGCGGTCACCCGTTCCGCGGCCAGCCCCGCGATGTCTATCAGGCTGATCTCGGCGGCGGCGTGCTCGGCCAGTGCCAGGTCGAGCAGGTCGTCCAGGACCTGGGTCAGGCGCTTGCCCTCGGTCCGCACCGAGGCGATCTCCTCGTTGCCCTCGGGCAGCTCGAGGGCGAGCAGCTCGATCCGCAGGAGCAGCGCGGCGAGCGGGTTGCGCAGCTGGTGGGAGGCGTCGGCGACGAAGGCGCGCTGTTGTTCCAGCACCTCTTCGACGTTGTCGGCCATCTCGTTGAACGAGCGGGCCAGGCGCCTGAGTTCCGGGGGCCCACCGCCCGCGGCCACGCGGGAGTTCATCCGCCCGGTGGCGATGCCGTGGGCGGCTGCGTCCAGGGTCTGCACGGGCTTGAGCACCCAGCTGGTCAGCCGCAGGGCCGCGCCGAAGGCCACGAGCATGGCCGCGCTGAGCCCGGCGGCGATGAGCAGCCAGCCGTGCAGGGTCCGGGCGCGCATCTGGTCGGTGGGCGACTCGGTGGCGACCACGGCGACCACGTCCCCGTCGAGGACGACCGGGGAGGCGACGAGGAGTTTGCCGTTGTTCTGCCAGGGCCACACCTGGCCGGGGTCATGGCTGCGGCGTCCGGCGAGAGCCTGGATGAAGGCTTCGTCCGCCTCCCACTCCACCGGCAGCTTCCACCCGTCGGTGGAACGGGCGATGGCGTTGCCGTCCCGGCGGAAGATGCCGGCGCGGATCCCGTACAACTGCTGGTACCGGGCCAGCTCCTGCTTGAGGGTTTCGAGGCGTTCGTCGGCCCCGCTGGACTTCGAGCCCTCGGCGTCGATGACGAACTGGGCGAGCGCGGCGAAGCGGGCGCTGTCGTCGATCCGGTCGACGACCACCCGCTGCTGCTGCCCCGCGGCCAGGGCCACCGCGAGCGGAAAGCCGAGGGCGAGCAGGACGCCCGCCATCAGGACGACGAGCAGCGGGAGCAGACGGGCGCGCACGACGGGTGGCCGCTAGACGGCGGGCGGGGCGGAGGCGGCGGGCGGCGCGGGGGCCGCCGGGGCGGGCGGCACGACGAGCCGGTACCCGACACCGCGGACGGTCTCGATGAGGGCCGGCATGCGCAGCTTGGACCGCAGCGAGGCCACGTGCACCTCCAGCGTCCGGCCGGTGCCTTCCCAACTGGTGCGCCAGACCTCGCTGATGATCTGCTCGCGGCGGAAGACCACGCCGGGGCGCTGCGCGAGCAGGGCCAGCAGGTCGAACTCCTTGCGGGTGAGCGCCACGTCGACGCCGTCCACGCTGACCCGGCGGGTGGACAGCTCGAGGCCGACGCTCCCGAGCCGGACCACGCCGGGCGTGCCCGCGGGACCGGTGGCGGCGCTCTCCTCGGAGACGCCGGTACGGCGGGCCACCGCGTGGATGCGGGCGAGGAGTTCGCCGGTGTCGTAGGGCTTGGTGACGTAGTCGTCGGCGCCCATGTTGAGTCCGTGGATGCGCGAACGCACGTCGGCCCGCGCGGTGACCATGATGACGGGCGTGCTGGTGCGCTTGCGGATCTTGCCGCACACCTCGTACCCGTCCTGGTCGGGCAGGCCGAGGTCGAGCAGGATCACACCGTACGGAGTGGCCTGCGGCGGTGCGCCCGCCGACAGCAGGGCCTGCAGGGCCTCCTCGCCGCTGCGGGCATGGGTGACCTTGAAGCCGTGCCGGGCGAGGATCGCGGACAGGGCGGCGGCGACGTGGTCGTCGTCCTCGACGAGCAGCAGTCTCATGTCGTCCCCCTCTCCATCTCTTGATCTCTTCGCGTTCGCATGGCGGACATCATGGGCCCCCAAGCATCCACGCCGATGGCGACTCCCACGTCAAGACGGTTCCGGCCCGTCGGGGGTTCCGTTATGGACCCGGTACGGCCACGGCCGGCGCGGGACGCCCGCGAGTACGGAGCGTATCGGCGCGAGGCCGGATCGTTATGCTCAATTCTCCCTCAGATGTACTGACGCTGTGCGCGCCACGTCACTACTGTCCTCCCAACCGAGGAGGACGGAGCCACAAGCCGATGAGCGGAGTATCAGTGACCAAGGACGTGCAGGACGCGGCCGGTGCCGCGGACGACCTGGTCGTGCTGAGCAACGTCAACAAGCACTTCGGCGCGCTGCACGTGCTTCAGGACATCGATCTGAGCATTGCCCGCGGTGAGGTCGTCGTCGTGATCGGCCCTTCGGGGTCGGGCAAGTCCACGCTGTGCCGGACCATCAACCGCCTGGAGACGATCGATTCGGGCAGCATCACCCTCGACGGCAAGCAACTGCCGTCGGAGGGCAAGGCACTGGCGAAGCTGCGTGCCGATGTGGGCATGGTCTTCCAGTCGTTCAACCTCTTCGCCCACAAGACGGTGCTGCAGAACGTGATGCTGGGCCAGCTCAAGGTCCGCAAGACGGACCAGGCGGCGGCTCTGGAAAAGGCGAAGGCCCTCCTCGACCGCGTGGGTGTCGGCTCGCAGGCCGACAAGTACCCGGCGCAGCTCTCGGGCGGCCAGCAGCAGCGCGTGGCCATCGCCCGCGCCCTCGCGATGGAGCCGAAGGTGATGCTCTTCGACGAGCCGACCTCGGCCCTCGACCCGGAGATGATCAACGAGGTGCTGGAGGTCATGCAGCAGCTCGCCCGGGAGGGCATGACCATGGTCGTCGTCACGCACGAGATGGGCTTCGCCCGCTCCGCAGCCAACCGGGTCGTGTTCATGGCCGACGGAAAGATCGTCGAGGAAGCGACTCCCGAGCAGTTCTTCAGCAACCCGCGGAGCGACCGGGCCAAGGACTTCCTCTCGAAGATCCTGCACCACTGACCTTCGTATCTGGTAGTGATCCGGTGACGGATCGTCGTCCAGCACGCACGTCGTTCGTCGCACGTCTCACTTCACTGCTGTCTCACGTCTCACTTCGAGGGAAGTCCACCATGAAGCTCTCCAAGGTCGGCGCGGCCGCCGCCATCGCCGTTGCTCTCGCCCTGACCGCGACCGCCTGTGGCGGCTCCAGCGACAAGGGCGCCTCTGACGCCGGCGCGTCGGGCGGGGCCAAGAAGGACAAGATCGTCATCGGCATCAAGTTCGACCAGCCGGGTGTGGGCCTCAAGACCACCGACGGCAAGTTCACGGGCTTCGACGTGGACGTGGCGACCTACGTGGCCAAGGAGCTCGGCTACGCGCCCGAGCAGATCGAGTTCAAGCAGGCCGTCAGCGCCGAGCGCGAGAACCTGATCTCCAACGGCGACGTGAAGCTGGTCGTCGCGAGCTACTCGATCAACGACAAGCGCAAGGCGCGGGTCGACTTCGCCGGCCCGTACTTCCTCGCGCACCAGGACCTGCTGGTCCGCGCCGACGACACCTCGATCACCAAGGTCGAGGACCTCAACAAGAAGAAGCTCTGCTCGGTCACCGGCTCCACGTCCGCGCAGAACGTCAAGGACAAGCTGGCCCCCGAGGCCGACCTGCTGGAGCAGGGCGGCTACTCCGAGTGCCTGACCGGCCTGGAGAACAAGAAGGTCGACGCCCTGACCACGGACAACTCGATCCTGGCGGGCTACGCGGCGCAGGACAAGAACAAGGGCAAGTTCAAGCTGGTCGGGCTGAGCCTGAGCAACGAGAACTACGGCATCGGTCTGAAGAAGGGCGACAAGGAGCTCCAGACCAAGGTCAACGCCGCCATCAAGAAGATGCAGGCCGACGGCGCCTGGGCAGCGGCCATCGAGAAGAACTTCGGCCCGTCCGGCTACAAGGCCGAGCCGGCCCCCGCGGTCACCGAAGGCAGCTGACCCGGCGGCCGGTCCGCCGGCCGATCCATCGGTGAGGAGCGTCGCCGCCCGCCTGCCGCGGGCGGCGCCGTTCCCCACCGGCCAACCTGGCCATCCTGGGGAGAGCGCAGGCCATCGTGTTCGATTTTCTTGATTCCGGGCAGTACGACGTGCTCGGAGCCTTCTGGGTGACGGTTCAGCTCACCCTCTACTCGGCCGTCGGGTCCCTGATCTGGGGCACCGTGCTGGCCGGGATGCGGGTCAGCCCGGTCCCGTTGATGCGGGGCTTCGCCACCGCGTACGTCAACCTCGTGCGCAACACCCCGCTGACCGTGCTGATCATCGGCTGTTCGCTGGGCCTCAGCCAGACCCTCGGCGTCGAGCTCGGCGGCGACACCTTCAAGGAGATCGGCTTCCGGCTCGCGGTCCTCGGGTTCATCGCCTACACCGGAACCTTCGTGTGCGAGGCGATCCGCTCGGGCATCAACACGGTCCCGGTCGGACAGGCCGAGGCGGCCCGCGCACTGGGCCTGAGCTTCTTCCAGGTCCTCACCCTGATCGTGCTCCCCCAGGCGTTCCGGGCGGTCGTCGCACCGCTCGCCAACGTGCTGATCGCCCTCACCAAGAACACCACGGTGGCCGCGGCGATCGGCGTGGCCGAAGCCGCGTTGCTGATGAAGGAGATGGTCGAGAACGAGCCGCAGGACCTGTTCGCCGTCTTCGGCGTCTTCGCCCTCGGATTCGTCCTTCTGACCCTGCCCACCGGCCTGCTCCTGGGCTGGGTTGCCAAGCGAGTGGCGGTGAAGCGATGACCTCGGTGCTGTACGACGCCCCGGGCCCCAAGGCCAAGGCGCGCAACTGGATCTACAGCGGAATATTCCTCGTCGCGGCCGCGGCCGTCCTGTGGTGGGTGCTGTCCGCCCTGGCGGACAAGAACCAGCTCGACGCCGACAAGTGGAGCCCTTTCCTCGACGGCCAGGTGTGGACGACGTTCCTGCTCCCGGGACTCGGCGAGACCTTGCGGGCCGGCGCCATCGCCATGGTGATCGCCCTGCCGCTCGGCGCCCTGCTCGGCATCGGCCGGCTCTCCGACCACACGTGGGTACGCAGCGTCGTGGGTGCCTGGGTCGAGTTCTTCCGGGCCATCCCGGTGCTGATGCTGATGCTCTTCGGCTCCGCCTTCTACGTGCAGTACACCGGCGTGGACTCCGAGGTGCGGCCGCTGTACGCCGTGATCACCGGCCTGGTCCTGTACAACTCCGCGGTCATCGCCGAGATCGTCCGGGCCGGCGTCGACTCGCTGCCGAGGGGCCAGACCGACGCAGCGAAGGCGATCGGCATGCGCAAGGGCCAGGTCATGACCTACGTCCTCATCCCGCAGGCCGTGACCGCGATGCTGCCGGCGCTGGTCAGCCAGCTCGTGGTGATCCTCAAGGACACAGCGATCGGCGGTGCGGTCCTCGGCCTCGCCGAGCTGCTGTCCACGTACCGGCAGATCTCGGCGAACTTCAGCAACATCATCCCGACCCTGATCGTGATCGCGGCGATCTACATCGCGGTGAACTTCGCCCTCACCAGCTTCGCCTCCTGGATGGAGGGCCGACTGCGCAAGTCGAAGCGGAGCACCGGCGCGGTGGTCCCGGCGGACCAGATCAACGCGGGCGAGAACACCGGCGGCAGCTGACCGTCCTCCTCCCGGCGCGGCATCGGACATGCGCTCGAACCCGCGTCCGGCATCCGGCCTGACAGCCGGTCAGTACACTGGCGGGACACGTGTGGTGCGGCGGAACTCATCCGTCGCACCACTCGGCATTGTCCGGCCCGGCGTCACTTGACGCAGGCACCTCCAGTGGGTTGCATACGTTCTGTGATCACATACCGGACACCGGGAGCCACATCATGGACCCGGTGATCGTCGTCGGCGCGGGGCCCGTCGGGCTGTCCCTGTCCCTCGCCCTGGCCGGCCAGGGCGTGCCCTGCGTCGTGCTCGACGAGGGGTCCGGCAAGGACGAGCTCCGCCCCGCCCGCACCGTCGCCCTGCACTCCGACACCGCGGCGATGGTGCACCGGCTGGGCTGTACGACCCTGCGCGACGAGGGCGCGTACTTCACCGCATGGCGCACCATGCGCGGCGGCCGCGAGTCCCAGCGGATCACCTTCGAGGACGGCCCGGCCCCGATCCACCTGCCCCAGCACGCACTGACCCGCGGACTGCGCGACGCCGCCGCCGCGCACCCGCTGGTCCAGCTGATCACCGAGAGCAAAATCGACGCCCTGGAGCAGGACGACCGCGGGGTCACCGCCCACACCCGGGGCGCCGAGACCACGTGGTGGCGCGGGAGCCACCTGGTCGGCTGCGACGGGGCCCGCTCCACCGTGCGCAAACTGCTCGGCATCCGCTTCCCCGGCCGCACCGCCGTGGAACGGCACGCCGTGGCCGCCCTGCGCACCGAACTGCCGTGGCCCGGCGAAGCGTTGCTGCACCGGAACCCGCCCGAGGAGGTCACCGCCCGGCCGCTGGCCGACGGGGTGTACCGACTGGACTGGCTGCTCCCGGCGCGCGGCGACCTCGTCACCCCCGACGCGCTGGTGACCCGGATCCGCGACAGCCTCGCGCTGTGGTGCGGGGGCACGACACCCCCGTACGAGCTCCTCGACACCGGGGTCCACACCCTGCACCACCGGCTCGCCCGGCGCTGGCGCGACGGCCGCTGCTTCCTCGCCGGGGACGCGGCGCACCTGCTCGGCGCGCTCGGCACCCAGGGCGTCGAGGAGGGGCTCCGGGACGCGGAGAACCTCGCCTGGAAGCTCTCCCTCGCCTGGCACCAGGGGGCTTCCGAGGAACTCCTCGACAGTTACGAGGCCGAGCGCCGCAGGGCGGTGGCCGCCCGGCTGCGCGCCGCCGACCAGGCCATGCCCGTCCTGCGCACCGGGGGCGGCCTGCGCGCCTACCTCCCCGGAGCCTCGCGCGCCGCCGAACTGCTGCTGACCGACGGCCACCTGGGCCGCGGCCCGCTGGGCGCGGAGCCGGTGTACGCCCCGCCCGTGGCCGTCCACGACGTGCCCACCGCCACCGAGCCGGGCGGGCCCGTGGAGAACGTCCCGGTGACCGCGCCCGACGGCTCGACGGTGCCGCTGCGCGACCAGCTGGGGCGGGGCCGGCTGCTCGTCGTCCTCGTCGCCCCGGGCACCGGGGTCTGGGACCGGCGGCACTGGATGGGCGCCGGGCTGATGCCCCGCCTCGCGGCGGCCGTCTCCGCGCTGCCGGCCCGCGCGGAGCTGCTCGTGGCGGACGGCTACCCGGGTGCGGCGGCGCACACGGTGCTCCTCGTACGACCGGACGGGCATCTCGCCGCCACCTTCGCCGGAGTCCAGCCGGCCGAGCTGTACGAGGCCGCGGACGCGATCCGGCACGGCGCGCCCGAAGCTCCCCCGACCAGGGCGGCTCCCAGGGCCCTGCCCGCCGCCGCACCCGTGATCGATTGACCCTCCGGCCGAGTCGTGCTTCACTCGCGGACATGACCGGCAACGACGTACGCCTGTGGCGGAGGGTCCATATGGACCTGCTCCGCTACGCGGGCTGCGTATGTCGCCCTTCCTGCTGATTCGCCTTCCCCTCGCGCGCCCCCATGCGGATGTGCCGCGCACTCTCGCGAACCCCCAGGACGGTCACCCTCCATGTCTGCACCCACGCACGCCCCTGCCCCGGCGACGGCTCCGGCTTCCGCCGCGGCCGCCCCGGCCGTCTCAGCCGTCTCAGCCGTCTCAGCCGTCTCAGCCGTCTCAGCCGTCTCGGCGGCGGATCTCCTCGCCTTCACCCGGCGCATCGCCTCCGACCCCGAGCTGATCGCCGCCCTCCCCCTCGACCCCGAGGGCCGGACGTGGATCCGGCTCGACGGCCCGGGCGGCAGCGAGGCCTGGCTGATCGGCTGGCCGCCCGGTACCGGCACCGGCTGGCACGACCACGCCGAGTCCCGGGGCGCGTTCACCACCGCGCGCGGGCGCCTCACGGAGAACTCCCTGGCGGTCCGCCTCCCCTCGGAGGGCTGGCAGTCCCTCTCCCTGGCCCCCGACGTGGACCGCACGCGCGCCCTGGACGCCGGCACCGGGCGGGCCTTCGGCGAGCACCACGTGCACGAGGTGCTCAACGAGTCCGCGACCGAGCACGCCATCTCCGTCCACGCGTACTACCCGCCGCTCCCCCTGATCCGCCGCTACAGCCGCACCGGCCCGGTGCTCACGCTGGAGCAGGTCGAGCGTCCGGCGGACTGGCAGTGAGCGGCATCGACGCGCTGATCGACCGGCTGCGGACCACGTACACCCGCGTGGACCCGGCCCAGGCGCACGCGGAGTCCCTGACCGGGGCCCTGCTGGTCGACATCCGGTACCAGGCCCTGCGCGAGCGGGACGGACTCATCCCGGGGGCGCTCGTGATCGAGCGCAACGAGCTGGAATGGCGCCTCGACCCCGAGGGCTCCCACCGCCTCCCGGAGGCGGTGGACCACGACATCCGCGTCATCGTCATCTGCAACGAGGGCTACGCCTCCACCCTCGCGGCGGCCTCCCTCCACGCCCTGTCCCTCCCCCGCGCGACGGACCTCACGGGCGGGTTCCAGGCCTGGAAGGCCGCGGGCCTCCCCGTTGTTCCTTCGTGACGCGGAGCACCCCTTCTCGACGCGCATCTTTTTGACGCAACGCCGGGGCACTCCAATGTCCCAAGGCGGCCCCGGCGGCGGAGTTTTCCCCATGATGCTGCGCTACGCACTCCAGACCGTCAGGGACCGCGAAGCCGGTTTCCTCGGCGCCTTCGTCCTCGACCGGGGGCTAACCCCACGCACGCCCCGCCTACGTGCCGCGCCCCCCTGCCCCCGGGGGCGCGGGTCACCTCGTCAGGCCATCAGGCCATCAGGATCTTCGCCTTCCGCCTCCAGTGCGCGGCGGACCACCCGCAGGGCCATGCCCTCGGGGTACCCCTTGCGGGCGAGCATTCCGGCGAGGCGCCGGATCCGCTTGTCCCGCTCCAGGCCCCGGGTCGCGCGGAGCTTGCGCTCCACGAGCTCCCGGGCGGTCTCCTCCTCCTGGTCGGAGTCGAGCTGTTCCAGGGCCTCCTGGACGAGGGTGGGCGCCACCCCCTTGGTCCGGAGCTCCTGCGCGAGCGCCCGGCGGGCCAGCCCCCGTCCCCGGTGCCGGGACTCGACCCAGGCCCCCGCGAAGGCGGCGTCGTCGATCAGGCCCACCTCCTCGAACCGGGAGAGGACCTGCTCGGACACCTCCTCGGGGATGTCCCGCTTGGCCAGTGCGTCCGCGAGCTGCCGCCGAGTGCGCGGCATCCCGGTGAGCAGGCGCAGACAGATCGCCCGCGCCTGCTCCTCGGGACTCTGGGGCGGCAGCTCCTGGCGGGCCTCCCGGCCTTCCCGGCCCTCCCGGCCTTCCCGACCCTCCGCGCGGCGGCCGCCCCGGCCGCCGACCTCGCGGCGGCCCCGGCGACTGCCCTCGCGGCGGTCCTCAGTGCCGTCCGCGCCGTCCGCGCCGCCCCTTTCCTGCTCCCACACGGGTCAGCTCTTGGCGACGGCGGCCTTGACCGCGGTCTTGGCCTTCGACGCGGGAGCGGGCACGGCCGCGGTCTCGGCGGACGCGTCCGCGCCGGCCTCGGCCGTGGCGGCGGCAGCGGTGTCCTTGCGGATACCGACGCCCAGCTTCTCCTTGATCTTCCGCTCGATCTCGTCGGACAGGGCGGGGTTGTCGCAGAGGAACTTCCGCGCGTTCTCCTTGCCCTGGCCGAGCTGGTCGCCCTCGTACGTGTACCAGGCACCGGCCTTGCGGACGAAGCCGTGCTCCACGCCCATGTCGATCAGGCCGCCCTCGCGGCTGATGCCGTGGCCGTAGAGGATGTCGAACTCGGCCTGCTTGAAGGGCGGCGCGACCTTGTTCTTGACGACCTTGACGCGGGTGCGGTTACCGACCGCGTCCGTGCCGTCCTTGAGGGTCTCGATGCGCCGGATGTCGAGGCGCACGGAGGCGTAGAACTTCAGCGCGCGGCCACCGGTGGTGGTCTCCGGCGAGCCGAACATCACGCCGATCTTCTCGCGGAGCTGGTTGATGAAGATCGCGGTGGTCTTGGACTGGCTGAGCGCACCGGTGATCTTCCGGAGGGCCTGGCTCATCAGGCGGGCCTGGAGACCCACGTGCGAGTCACCCATCTCGCCCTCGATCTCCGCGCGCGGTACGAGCGCCGCGACGGAGTCGATGACGATGAGGTCCAGCGCACCGGAGCGGACCAGCATGTCCACGATCTCCAGCGCCTGCTCACCGGTGTCCGGCTGGGACAGGATGAGGTTGTCGGTGTCGACGCCGAGGGCCTTGGCGTACTCGGGGTCGAGCGCGTGCTCGGCGTCCACGAAGGCCACGGTGCCGCCGGCCTTCTGCGCGTTGGCCACGGCGTGCAGCGTCAGGGTCGTCTTACCGGAGGACTCCGGCCCGTACACCTCGATCACACGGCCGCGCGGCAGTCCACCGACGCCGAGCGCGATGTCCAGCGCGGTCGATCCGGTGGGGATGACCTCGATGGGGTCGTTCGGCTTGTCGCCGAGACGCATCACGGCACCCTTGCCGAACTGCCGTTCAATCTGTGCGAGCGCGGCTTCGAGAGCCTTCTCGCGGTCGTTGCCTGCTGCCATGGGTTCCACCCGATTTGCTTGAGTCGATCGCTTCACGCCATTGACGCTAACGCCTGCCACTGACAACGCGGTCCCACGTCCGGTTTGACTGTGGATAACCCATGAGAATGCGTGTTCGATTTCCCTGTCAAGCGCGCCACGCCGGACCCGTGCGCCCCACCGGCGGCTGGCATGATCCACTCTCATGACGGACGACACCTCCAGCATGTTCCCCACCGGCCGCACCGCGCTCATCGTGCGGATACCAGAAGCGGAACCCGTCGTACGGGACTGGCAGGAGCGGATCGACCCCGCGACCCGGGCCGGGGCCGGAGTGCCGGCGCACGTGAGCGTGCTGTACCCATTCCTCCAGGAGAGCCTGATCGACGCCTCAATCCTCGCCGGGATCGCCGCGGCCCTGAGCCCCCACCACGCCTTCGACCTGCGCTTCGAGCGGACCGGCCGGTTCCCCGGGATGCTCTACCTCACCCCGGAGCCGGACGCCCCGCTGCGCCGGCTGACCCGCGCGATCACCGGGCGCTGGCCGGACGTCCTGCCCTACGGCGGCCGCTATCCGGACCCGGTCCCGCACCTCACGGTGGCCCAGCGCGCCTCCGAGGCGGACCTGGACGCCGCCGAGGCCGACCTGACCGGCCGGCTCCCCCTCGCCGCCCGCGCCCGCGCCGTCGACCTGGTGGCCTACGACGGGACGGCCTGGCGCGAGCGCGCGAGCTTCACGCTGCGGGAGCCAGGAAAGTGACAACCCTAGGTTGACACCCTTTCGACTGTCAACCTAGGGTTGCCTCTATGACGAACCCTTCGGTGGAACCCGTTCGCATGACCAATCCGGTACGCCTCGACGACCTCATCGAGGCCATCAAGAAGGTCCACACCGACACCCTGGAGCAGCTCAGCGGCGCGGTCGTCGCCGCCGAGGCCCTCGGGGACGTCGCCGACCACCTCATCGGCCACTTCGTCGACCAGGCCCGCCGCTCCGGAGCCTCCTGGACCGACATCGGCCGCAGCATGGGCGTCACCCGCCAGGCCGCCCAGAAGCGCTTCGTTCCCAAGGCCGACAAGGCCGGGGACGGCGCCGACGCCGACGCCGCGCAGGGCTTCGGCCGGTTCACGCCGCGCGCCCGCAACGTCGTCGTCACCGCCCAGAACGAGGCCCGCGCGGCCGGCAACCCCGAGATCGTCGCCGCCCACCTGATCCTCGGGCTGCTCGCCGACACCGAGTCCCTCGCCTCGCTCGTCCTGCGGGGCCAGGGGGTCGCCCTGGAGGACGTGCGCGCCGCCGCGACCGCCTCCCTGCCGGCCGCCGCCGGGGAGGTGCCCGAGCTCGTGCCCTTCGACGCAGCCGCCAAGAAGGCCCTCGAGCTCACCTTCCGCGAATCCCTGCGCCTGGGCCACGCCTACGTGGGCACCGAGCACATCCTGCTCGCGCTCCTCGAACTCGAGGACGGCGAAGGCGTGCTGTCCTCCCTCGGCATCGACAAGGCCGCCACCGAGGCGGCCGTCACCGACGCCCTGGAATCCGTACTCGGCGACGCCGGGGCGCGGTAGCGCCCGCGACGCTCCCGCCGGGGGTGTCCTCCCCCGTCACCGCGTACCGCTTCACGTACGCGCCGAGGAAGGCCTGCATCGTGGCGACGGCCGGGATCGCGATGAGCGCCCCGACCGCGCCCAGCAGGGCGGTGCCGGCGATGACCGATCCGAAGGCCACCGCCGGGTGGATGTCCACCGTCTTCGAGGTGAGCTTCGGCTGGAGCACGTAGTTCTCGAACTGCTGGTACACCACCACGAATCCGAGGACGTACAGCGCGTACCAGGGGTTGACCGTGAAGGCGAGCAGCATCGGCAGCGCACCCGCCAGGTAGGTGCCGATGGTGGGGATGAACTGCGACACCAGCCCCACCCACACCGCGAGCGCGGGCGCGTACGGCACGTCCAGCACCGCGAGGACGATGTAATGCGCGATCCCGGAGATCAGCGCCATCAGCCCGCGCGAGTAGAGGTATCCGCCCGTCTTCGTGACGGCGATCTCCCACGCGCGCAGCACCTCCGCCTGCTTCCTGGGAGGCAGTACGGAACACAGCGCGCGGCGCAGTCGCGGCCCGTCGGCGGCGAAGTAGAAGGAGAACAGGCCGATCGTCAGCAGCTTGAACAGCCCGCCGAGCACGGTGGCGGACACGTCGAGCACGCCGCTGGCACTGTTCTGCACGTACTTCTGCAGCCAGTCCGAGTGCAGCAGGCTGTCCTGGATGTCCAGCCGGGACAGGTCCGTGTGGAAGGTGTCGTTGATCGAGCCGATCAGCGAGTCGAGATAGCCGGGGAAGCCTTCCACCAGGTCGATGATCTGTGCGGCGAGGACCGAGCCGAGCAGGACGACGAATCCGACGGCGCCGACGAACACCCCGAGGAACACCAGGAAGGTGGCGAGTCCGCGGCGCATGCCGCGGGCCGCCATCCGGGCCACGGCCGGTTCGATCGCGAGCGCGAGGAAGAACGCGATCAGGATGTTGACGAGCAGCCCGATGAGCTGGTGGAAGGCCCAGCTGCCGAGCTGGAAACAGGCCACCAGGGCCAGTACGAGGATCACCGCGCGCGGCAGCCAGCGCGGCATCCGCTCATCCGACGGAGCCGGTTCACGGGCGGGACCCGGCGCGTCGGATCCTCCCCTTACGGGGCCTGCGGCCGAGGCGTCCGCGGCGGTCGCCGGGCCGGTCGGCGGCGCGCTCCGGAGGGCTTCGGGCCGGTCGGTCGTCTCATCACTGGCTGCCACGCCGACCAGTCTGTCCCACCGGCGCCGCGAACCACGAAGCGTTCGCCCCGGTCCCGTCCCGACGAGGCGGTCCGGGAGCCGGAAGGATCTGCCGACGGCGGGTGTACGGGACCCGCCGGGCGCGCCGTACTAGCGCAGCGAGGCGGGCACGTCCACCGCCGAACACACCGCGCGCCACACGTCCTTGGCCTCCCAGCCCGCGTCCAGCGCCTCGTGGACCGTGCGTCCCCCGAGCTCCGTCATGACGTGGTCCCGCGCGAAGGAGTCCGCGTAGCCCGCGCCGAAGTGCTCGGCCATCCGCTCCCAGAAAATCGTCAACCGCATGCCTCCAGTATCCCGCCCCGGAGAGTGCACCCTCCCGGTTCGGGCCCCCTCGGTGCGGCCCGGGCCCCTACGGTTCCTGGCATGCCTGGAGACGAAGGCCGCGCCCCGGCGGCGGCCACAGCGACGGCGCCGGCCTCAGCGACCGCGGCGGCCTCGGCGACGAGCGCGCTCGCCCGTGCCGAGCGGTTCATCTGGCTCACGGCCCGCGTGCTGGAGCAGCGGCGGTTCGCGTTCCACTTCCTCGGCGGGGACGCCGACCCGGTGGACACCGCCCTCGGTGCCTACCTGGGCGGCGACGGCGGCTACGGCCACGCCCTCGACCCGGATCTGCGCGGTCCGCTGAGCCACCCGCTGCACAGCGCCCACGCCCTGCGCGTCCTGGACGGCCTGGGCCGCTGCGCCGGACAGCGCATCGAGCGGCTCTGCGCCACCTGACCCGGGTCTCCACCCCGGACGGGGCGCTCCCGGCAACCGCCCCGGGCTCCGGCGGCTACCCGGCGGCCCCCTACCACCCGCTGCACGACGACCCGCCGGGCGACCTGCTGGCCACCGGCCCCGTCGTCGGGATCCTGCACCGCAACCGGGTGTGGCACGCGTGGCTGTTCCGTGCGACGGACTTCTGCTGGGACCGGGTGGAGAACCTGCGCCACTGGCACCCGTACGAGGTCCGCGGCGCGGTGGCCTTCCTGGACGGGGCCCCCGACCGGGCCCGGGCCGCGGCGGCCGCCGACCGGCTGGGGCGGCTCGTGCGCGAGCAGCGGCTCGTCGTACTGGACCCCGTAGCGGACCCCGTACGGGATCCCGTGCCGGACCCCGTACCGGACTCCACGCCGGCCCCGGCGCCGGGCGAGCACCTGTATCCGTACGACTTCGCCCGCCGCCCGGAGTCCCTCGCCCGCGGCTGGTTCACGGACGCGGAGCTGTACGGCTCGCTGCGCTTCCTGGCCGGCCTGCAGCAGCCGGACGGCGGCTGGCCGGTGGGCCGCGCGGCGTGGGCGCCGGGCAGCTCGCTGGAGAGGCGCCCGATCGCCACGCTGGAGGCCCTGCTGACCCTGCGCGCGTACGGCCGCCTCCCCGCCGCGGCTAACCTCCCAGGGCCCGCAGCCCCGCGGTGACGGCCACGGCCGCCACGACCACGACGAGGAACGGGGCCCGCAGCAGCAGCGCGACCGCGGCGGCCGCGAGCCCGGCGGCGCGGGCGTCGAGCACGAGTTCCTGCCCGGTGGCGAAGGTCTGCTGCGCGGTGAGTGCGGCGAGCAGCGCGACCGGCAGGAGGGCTGCGAGCTTGCGCACCGCGGGCCGCTCCAGGGCTCCGGCGGGGACGAGCAGTCCGGCGAGCTTTACGGCGTAGCAGCCGACGACGGTGAGTCCGATGGCGATCCAGACGTTCACGGACGGCTTCCCTTCATCCACAGCACGATCGGCGCGGCCAGCGCCGCGATCAGCACGGGCACCCCGGCGGGCAGTACGGGCAGCAGGCCCAGCCCGAGGACGAGGGCGAGCGCGGCGACGGCCCGCTCGGTGCCGGTCTTCAGCATCGGCGCGAGCAGCGCCAGGAACACGGCGGGCCCGGCGGCGTCCAGCCCCCACGCGCGGGTGTCCCCGATGGCCTCGGCGCCGAGCGCGCCGAGCAGGGTGGTGAGGTTCCACAGGACGTAGAGGCTCAGCCCGGTCACGGTGAACCCGAGCCGCGCGGACTTCCGGTCGGGCTGGGCCAGGGCCACCGCGGTGGTCTCGTCGATCACCCAGTGCGCGGCGAACGGGCGTACGCCCTTGGGCAGCGCGAGCAGCTGGGACAGCCGCAGCCCGTAGAAGGCGTTGCGGGTGCCGAGGAAGAAGGCCCCGGCGGCGGCGGTGAACGGATTCCCGCCCGCGGCCAGTGCCCCGACCAGCGCGAACTGCGAGGCCCCGGTGAACACCAGCAGGCTCAGCACGCACGCCTGGAGGGTGCTGACCCCGGACCCGGCGGCGGTCACCCCGAAGGCGAAGCCGGACAGCCCGACCGCCACTCCGACGCCGAGCGCGTCCCGGACCACGGAGGCGCGCGGCTCGTCCCCCGCGGGCACCCCGCCGGGAACCGCCGCCGCGCCGGGAACCTCTCGGGCGGGCACCTCGCGCTCGGGTTCTTCTCGTATGACCATCCGCTGTTCTCCCACGCCCGAAAATTACGCGGCCCACGCCATCCCGGTCTTGTACGTTCTTGCACCATGCACGAAGTGATCAAGGACATGGCCCAGCGGCTGGCCGAGGTGACCGGCGTACGCGGAGTCATGCTCGGCGGCAGCCGGGCCCGTGGCGAGCACCGCCCCGAGTCGGACTGGGACCTCGGCGTCTACTACCGCGGCCCCCTCGACCTCGCCGCGCTGGGCGCGCTGGCCGGCCCGGACGTGGAGGTGGCCGGGCCCGGCGGCTGGGGCCCCTGGGTCAACGGCGGCGCCTGGCTGCGCGTCGACGGGGTGGCGGTGGACTGGATCCTGCGCGACCTGGACCGGGTGGAGCGGGTGTGGCAGGAGTGCCGCGAGGGCCGCTACGAGGTGGGTGTGCAGCCGGGGCACCCGCTCGGCTTCTGGTCCCCCTGCTACCCGGGCGAGGTGGCCCTGGGCCAGGTCCTGGCGGACCCGACGGGCGAGCTGACGGCCCTGCGCACCACGGCCTCGTCCTATCCGGAGCCGCTCCGCGAGGCCCTGCTGGCCGGTGCCTGGGAGGCGGAGTTCCTCGCCGCGGGCGCCGCGAAGGGCGCGGCCCGCGGGGACGCCCTGTACGTCTCCCTGTGCCTGTCCAAGGCCTTCGGCATCCTCGTCCAGGCCCTGTACGCCGCCGACCGCCGCTGGTGCCTGAACGAGAAGGGCGCCCTGGCCTCGGCCGAGCGACTGCCCTCCGCTCCCGCGGGCTTCGGCGACCGCGTCCGCACCCTGCTGGGCGCCCAGGGCACGACGCCCGAGTCCCTGACGGCCACGGTGGCCGAGGCCCGCACCCTGATCGAGGAGACCCGCGCGGGCCTCGCGTCCTAGCCGTCCCGCCGCCGCAGCGGCTCACCGAGCAAGCAGCTCCTCGGCCAGGCCCGGCGGATCGGCCCCGTACGCCCGTGCGTGCCGTAGTGGGTCCGTACGAGGGGCCCGTCCCGCTCCACCACCGGGCCCGGCGGCGCCCACTCGGGCACCCGCCCGCGCACCTGCTCCGCCTACGCGCCCCACACCGCGGCCTGCCGCAACCGGTCCATGATCCGGACCCTAACCGGCCGCCCGCCCCCGCCGGTAGGCGCCCGGCGGCACCCCCACGATGCGGGTGAAGTGCCGGTTCAGGTGCGGCTGGTCGGTGAAGCCGACGGTGACGGCCGCCTCCGCCGGCGAAACCCCGGCGTCGAGCAGCCGGCGCGCCCGCCGGACCCGGGCGTCGGTCAGCCAGGTGTGCGGGGGCATGCCGTACCGGTCCCGGAAGGCCCGCAGCAGGGCGAAGGGACTCGTGCCCAGCTCCGCCGCGAGCTGCTCCAGCGACGGGGGCTCCCCCATCCGCTCCTCCAGTACGGCCCGGGCCCGCTCCGCGTCCGCGGCGCCCGCGCGGCCCGCCGCACGGGCGGGCAGCGGCCCGGCGTGCCGGGTCAGCATCCGGGCCACCACCCCGCGCAGCAGGGTGTCGGCGGCCAGCGCGTTGCCGGCCTCGGCGGCCCGGTGGACCTCGGTGATGGCCCGCGAGGCCTGCGCGTCGGCGACCATGTCGGCGGTGAAGCCGGGGGTCCCGCGCAGGGTCCCGATCTCGGTGGCGACCTCGGTGATCAGCGCCCGGGAGGGGTAGAGGGTCGCGTAGGCCCAGCCCTCGGGGACCCCGGCCCGGGCGGTGTGCGGGACCTCGGGGTTGATCAGGACCACGCTGCCGGGCCCGGCGCGCAGGGTGTCCCGGGGCAGGCCGATCTCCTCGACGCCGCCGGTCACCGCCGCGATGACGTACCCGTCGTGGGCGTGACGCGGGAAGGTGTGGCGTACGTAGTGGGCGCGCAGGAGGTCCAGCCCGGGCAGTTCCGCGTACTGCCAGTGCCGCGCCCACTCCCGGCGGCCCTCGCCCGCTCCGGTCGTCCCCGTGCCCATCCCCCCATTCTGCGCCCGTCCCGGCCGGGCGGTTTCCGCAGGACCGGCGATTCCGCGGCCCGGTGTGTCCACAGGTCCGATGTGTCCCCAGGCCCGGTGTTTCCACAGGTCCGGTGTTTCCACAGGTCCGGCCGGTTGTCAGTGGGCGGGTGCACGATGGGGGCATGTCCGGTACCGCGCTCGACTCCTTCTCCCCCGCGACCCGTTCCTGGTTCACGGGGGCCTTCGTCTCGCCCACCTCCGCCCAGGAGGGCGCCTGGCGGGCCATCGGGGCGGGCTCGGACGTCCTGGTGGTGGCCCCCACCGGCTCCGGCAAGACCCTGGCCGCCTTCCTCGCCGCCCTCGACCAGCTCGCCTCGACCCCGCCCCCGGCGGAGCCGAAGAAGCGCTGCCGGGTGCTGTACATCTCGCCGCTGAAGGCCCTGGCGGTGGACGTGGAGCGCAATCTGCGCAGCCCGCTGACCGGCATCCGGCAGGAATCGGTGCGCCTGGGCCTGCCCGAGCCGGAGATCCGGGTCGGGATCCGCTCCGGCGACACCCCGCCAGCCGAGCGGCGCGCGCTGGTGACCCGGCCGCCGGACATCCTGATCACCACGCCCGAATCGCTGTTCCTGATGCTGACCTCGGCGGCCCGCGAGGCCCTGGCCGGGATCGAGACGGTGATCCTGGACGAGGTGCACGCGGTCGCCGGGACCAAGCGCGGCGCCCACCTCGCGCTGTCCCTGGAGCGGTTGGACGAGCTGCTGCCCCGCCCCGCGCGCCGGATCGGGCTGTCGGCGACGGTCCGCCCGGTGGAGGAGGTGGCCCGCTACCTCGCCCCGCGCGGCAAGGTGGAGATCGTCCAGCCGCCCTCCACCAAGGAGTTCGACCTCTCGGTGGTCGTCCCGGTCGAGGACATGGGCGAGTTGGGCGGCTCCCCCGCCACCGAGGGCAAGGAGGGCGGCGACAAGCCCTCCATCTGGCCGCACGTGGAGGAGCGGATCGCCGATCTGGTCCAGGCCCACCGCTCCACCATCGTGTTCGTCAACTCCCGCCGCCTCGCCGAGCGGCTGTGCAACCGGCTCAACGAGATCGCGTACGAGCGCGCCACCGGCGGCCCGCTGCCCGAGGGCCCGCCCCCGGCCGAGATCATGGCCCAGTCCGGCGCCGCCCAGGGCGCTCCGCCCCTGCTGGCCCGCGCCCACCACGGCTCGGTCTCCAAGGAGCAGCGGGCGCTGGTGGAGGAGGACTTGAAGGCGGGCCGGCTGCCCGCCGTGGTCGCCACCTCCAGCCTGGAACTCGGCATCGACATGGGCGCGGTGGACCTCGTCATCCAGGTGGAGTCGCCGCCGTCGGTGGCCTCCGGGCTCCAGCGGGTGGGCCGGGCCGGACACCAGGTGGGCGCGGTCTCCACCGGGGTCGTCTTCCCCAAGTACCGGGGCGACCTCGTCCAGGCGGCCGTGGTCACCGAGCGGATGCGCACGGGCTCGATCGAGTCCCTGCGGATCCCCGCCAACCCACTGGACGTCCTCGCCCAGCAGCTCGTCGCGATGACCGCGATGGACACCTGGCAGCTGGACGACCTGCTCGCCCTGGTGCGCCGGGCGGCCCCCTTCGCGGCGCTGCCCGACTCCGCCTTCACAGCAGTGCTGGACATGCTGGCCGGCCGCTACCCGTCGGACGCCTTCGCCGAGCTCAGACCCCGCGTCGTGTGGGACCGCGTCGCCGGGACGATCACCGGCCGGCCCGGCGCCCAGCGGCTCGCCGTGACCTCGGGCGGGACCATCCCGGACCGCGGGCTCTTCGGCGTCTTCCTGGCCGGGTCCGACCCCAAGAAGGGCGGGGGCAGGGTCGGCGAGCTCGACGAGGAGATGGTCTACGAGTCCCGCGTCGGCGACGTCTTCACCCTCGGCACCACCTCCTGGCGGATCGTGGACATCACCCGCGACCGCGTCCTGGTCACCCCCGCCCCCGGGGTCCCGGGCCGCCTCCCGTTCTGGAAGGGCGACCAGCTGGGCCGCCCGCTGGAGCTGGGCCGCGCGGTCGGCGCCTTCCTGCGCGAGCTCGGCGGCCTGACCACCGAGGACGCCCGCCTGCGCCTGCTCGCGGCGGGCCTGGACGCCTGGGCCGCGGAGAACGTCCTGTCCTACCTCGCCGAACAGCGCGAGGCCTGCGGCCACGTACCGGACGACCGGACCATCGTCGTCGAGCGGTTCCGCGACGAGCTCGGCGACTGGCGGGTCGTCGTCCACTCCCCCTTCGGCGCCCAGGTGCACGCCCCATGGGCGCTGGCGCTCGGCGCCCGCCTGTCCGAGCGGTACGGGATGGACGCGCAGGTCATGCACGCCGACGACGGCATCGTGCTCCGCCTCCCGGACGCGGACCTCCTGAGCATGGACCTGGACCTGCTGGACCACGACCCGGCGCCGGGCGGCTCCGCCCGCTCCTTCGACTTCGACGACGAAAAACCCCCGCTGGGCGCGGCCGACGTGGCCTTCGAGCACGGGGACGTCCAGCAGATCGTCACCGACCAGGTGGGCGGCTCCGCCCTGTTCGCCTCCCGCTTCCGCGAGTGCGCGGCCCGCGCCCTGCTGCTCCCGCGCCGCGATCCCGGCAAGCGCACCCCCCTGTGGCAGCAGCGCCAGCGCGCCTCGCAGCTGCTCCAGGTGGCCTCCGAGTTCGGTTCGTTCCCGATCGTGCTGGAAGCCGTACGGGAATGCCTGCAGGACGTCTTCGACGTGCCGGGCCTGATCGAGCTGATGGGGGACATCGAGGCCCGCCGGGTCCGGCTCGTCGAGGTCACCACGCCCGAGCCCTCCCCCTTCGCCCGCTCCCTCCTCTTCGGGTACGTCGCCCAGTTCCTCTACGAGGGCGACTCGCCGCTCGCCGAGCGCAGGGCGGCAGCGCTGTCGCTGGACTCCCGGCTGCTGGCCGAGCTGCTCGGCCAGGCGGAGCTCCGCGAACTGCTCGACGCGGAGGTGCTGACGGAACTGGAGCGGGAGCTCCAGTGGCTGACCGAGGACCGGCGGGCCAAGGACGCCGAGTCGGTGGCCGACCTGCTGCGCCTGCTGGGCCCGCTCACCCCGGCGGACCTGGCCGCCCGCGGCGCCGAACCGGACTGGGCTCCGTCCCTCTCCGACTCCCGCCGGGCGATCCGGGTCCGGATCGGCGGCGAGGACCACTGGGCGGCCGTCGAGGACGCCGGCCGGCTGCGCGACGCGCTGGGCACGGCGCTCCCCGTAGGTGTCCCGGAGGCGTTCACCGAGCCGGTGAAGGACCCGCTCGGCGACCTCCTGGCCCGGTACGCCCGCACCCACGGCCCCTTCACCACGGTCACGGCCGCCGCCCGCTTCGGCCTGGGCACGGCCGTGACGGACGGCGCGCTGCACCGGCTCGCGGCGGCCGGCCGGGTGGTCCAGGGCGAGTTCCACCCGGCGGGCATCGGCCAGGAATGGTGCGACGCCACCGTGCTCCGCCGTCTACGGCGCCGCTCCCTCGCCGCGCTGCGCCAGGAACTGGAACCGGTCCCTCCCGCCTCCCTCGCCACCTTCCTCCCCCAGTGGCAGCACGTGGGGCGAGCCCTGCGCGGCATCGACGGCCTGGCCCGCGCGATCGAGCAGCTCCAGGGCGCCGCGGTGCCCGCCTCCGCCCTGGAGCGGCTGATCCTGCCCTCCCGCGTGGCGGACTACTCCCCGACCCTCCTGGACGAGCTCACCACCTCCGGCGAGGTCGTCTGGGCCGGCGCGGGCGCCCTGCCGGGCAAGGACGGCTGGGTCTCCCTCTACCTCGCCGACGCGGCCCCCCTCCTCCTGCCTCCCCCCCACCCCCTGGAGCTCAGCCCGCTCCACGAAGCGGTGCTGTCCGCCCTCTCCGGCGGCTACGGCCTGTTCTTCCGCCAACTCACGGACCGCGCCCGCGCCCTGCACCCGGACGCCTCGGACGCCGACCTCTCCTCCGCCGTCTGGGACCTGGCGTGGTCGGGCCGCCTGACCAACGACACCCTGGCCCCCCTGCGCTCCTTCCTCGGCTCGGGCCGCACGGCGGGCGCCACCGCCCACCGCGCCCGCCGTACGATCCCCCGCGGCCGGTACGGCACCCTCACCACCCCGGCCTCCCGTACGGGCCCGCCCACGGTGTCGGGCCGCTGGTCCCTGCTCCCGGTCCACGCCCCGGACCCGACCCACCGCGCCCACGCCCTGGCCCGCACCCTGCTCGACCGGCACGGGGTGGTCACCCGGGGCGCGGTCGCCGCCGAAGGCGTGGAAGGCGGCTTCAGCGCGGTCTACCGCATCCTCTCCGCCTTCGAGGACAGCGGCCAGGCCCGCAGGGGCTACGTGGTCGAAGGCCTGGGCGCGGCCCAGTTCGCCATGGACGGCGCGGTCGACCGGCTCCGCGCGGCCGAGCGCACCCCGCCCCCACTGGCCGCGGTGGTCCTCGCCGCCGCCGACCCGGCGAACGCCTACGGCGCGGCCCTCCCCTGGCCGGAGCCCCCGACCGGAGCCACCCACAAGCCGGGCCGCAAGGCGGGCTCCCTGGTGGTCCTGGTCGACGGCGAACTCACCCTCTACCTGGAGCGCGGCGGCAAAACCCTCCTCGCCTGGCCCGACCCGGACGACCCCCGCCTCACCGCCGCCCTGACGGCCCTCACCACGGCCTCCCGCCAGGGCACCCTCCCCACCCTCACGGTGGAACGCATCAACGCCGCCCCGTCCCTCACCTCCCCCTACGCCCCACCCACAGAAGCCACGGGCTTCCACGCCACCCCCCAAGGCCTCCGCTTCCGCCACTGACCCCGAACCAGGCCCAGCGCACACAGCCGCCCCCGGTCCGAAGCGACGCCCACAACCACGCCCGCGCCAGACCCCCGCGCAACCGGAACAACACCCAGAACCGACCCCAAGCCCCAACCCCACAACCAGTCCCACCCCGAACCAAAACAGGCCCCGGCACCCAACCCCACCCACCAGGCCCACCCCCAACCAAACCGGGCCCAGGCCACAGCCCCAGAGAAAGCCCGAGCCCAACCCCACCCACCAGGCCCACCCCCGACCAAACCGGGCCCAGGCCACAGCTCCAGAGAGGCCCGGGCCCAACCCCACCCACCGGGCCCGCCCCCGACCAGACCGGGGTCCGGGGCGCAGCCCCGGGGAACGGAGGAAGGGCGGGGCGGGGAGCAGACACCACGCACGGCGCCGCCCGACCGCGCCCCACCGGCCCGCCTCCGCAGGAGAATGAACCCATGCCCGAAGGAGACAGCGTCTACCGCACCGCGGCCCGCCTCCGCGAAGCCCTCGCGGGCAAGGAACTCACCCGCTCCGACCTCCGCGTCCCCCGCTTCGCCACCGCCGACCTCACCGGCTTCACCACCCTCGAAGTCGTCCCCCGGGGCAAACACCTCCTCATCCGCTTCGGCCACCCGGCACCCAACACCGCCCCAGGACCAGCACCCGGCATCAGACCCGGACCAGGCCCAGGAGCCACCCCCCACCCCCTCCTCACTCTCCACACCCACCTCCGGATGGACGGCACCTGGCGCATCCTCCCCACCACCGGAGCCACCGGGGCCACCGGGGGCACCAAGACCAGGCCCACCACCCCACCCGGCCCCGCCCACGAGATCCGCGTCATCCTCGCCACCACCGACCACACCGCCGTCGGCTATCGCCTCCCCGTCGTCGAACTGCTCCGCACCGCCGACGAACACCGCGCCGTCGGGCACCTCGGCCCCGACCTGCTCGGTCCCGACTGGGACGAGGCCACCGCCGCCGCGAACCTCCTCGCCGCCCCCGCCCGCCCCCTCGGCGAGGCCCTCCTCGACCAGCGCAACCTGGCCGGCATCGGCAACATCTACAAGGCCGAGCTCTGCTTCCTCGCCCAGGTCACCCCCTGGACCCCGGTGGGCGATCTGCCGCCCAGCACCCTGCCCCGCCTGGCCGCCGCCGCACACCGGCTCCTCGACGCGAACAAGGCCCGCCACCGCAACACCACGGGCAGCAGCCGCCGCGGCCAGGAGCTGTTCGTCTACGGTCGCGTCCACCGCCCCTGCCTGCGCTGCGGCACCCCCGTCCGCGAGGCCCCCCAGGACGACCGCCCCACCTACTGGTGTCCGCGCTGCCAATCCGGCCCGACACGTTAGTTGACGGCCCGTCAGCTCCAGTCGTACCGTCCCCGCATGCCTACACCCAGCGCGTACGAACTCACCGGCCGCACCGCCCTGATCACCGGCGCCGCCAGCGGCATCGGCCGGGCCACCGCCGTGCTCCTCGCCGAGGCCGGAGCCGCCGTGCACTGCGCGGACCGCGACGCCCAGGGCCTCCAGGAGACCGTCGAACTCGTCACCAAGGCCGGCGGCCAGGCCACCGCCCACCCCCTCGACGTCACCGACCGCGCCGCGATCAGGTCGGCGATCTCACAGGCCGGCCCGCTCGACATCACCGCCGCGATCGCCGGAATCATGCACAGCAGCAGCGTCCTGGAGACCTCCGACGAGGACCTCGACCGGGTCCTGGACATCAACTTCAAGGGGGTGCTGCGCACCTGCCAGGAGGCGGCCCGCGCCATGATCGCGGCCGGCCGGCCCGGTTCGATCATCACCATGGCCTCCGGCGCCGTGGACGCCGCCCAGCCCGGCCTGCTCTGCTACAGCGCCGCCAAGGCGGCCGTCGTCCAGCTGACCAAGACCCTCGCCACGGAGGCAGGCCCGCACGGCATCCGCGTCAACGCCGTCGCCCCGGGATGGATCCGCACCCCGATGACCGGCCGGCACAGCCCCGAGGTCCAGGAGCAGACCGAGGCGATGATGACGCGCATGTCCCCGCTGCGCCGCGTGGGAGAGCCCGAGGACATAGCCCAGGCGGTGCTCTACCTAGCCTCGGACGCCTCGTCCTTCATGACGGGCCAGATCCTTCGCCCGAACGGTGGAGTCTCCATGCCCTGGTAACCACCCACCCCCGGCCACACCCACCCCGAGCTCGACGCCCCCGCACCCGCCCGCACCCGCCCCGCCCCACCCCGCCCCGCCCCGCCCCGCCCCCGATCAGCCGGAACCCGGCTCGCCGCCCTCCGAAGCCCCCGCCCCCGCATCCAGGGCCCCCACCGACCCGGCAGCAGCCCACTCCCCACCGCCGCCCGCGACGCCCCCGCCCCCGGCTCCGCCCCCGTCACCACGCACGCCCTTCGCCGCCCCACGGCGGCGGCGGCCACCCACCGGCTTCGGCACACAGTGCACCGGCAGCAGCCCCAGCCCCCACCCCCCGACGGCGACCGCGCCCTCCACCGGCCCGGCCTCGGCCGGAGCCAGCACGAGCCGCAGCACGGCCCACCACCACAGGACGCCCACCGACAGCGCGAGGGCCAGACCCACGGGTATACCCAGCAACCGCCGCACGGCCACCTCCAGGGCCGGAGACCCGAACGGGCCCATCCTCCCGCACCCCGCCCGCACCCGCACCCCCGTCGCCCCGGCACGCAAACGCCCCGCCCGCCCCCGGAACGGCAAAGAGCCCCGCCCGGCACCCAAGGGGCACCGGCCGGGGCTCCGGCCACACTCATACGCTCAGCACACGCGCACGCAGACTCACGCGCACAGGCAGACGCTCACGCACGCACGCGTCACGCGGCTACGACATTCACCGCTTCCACGGGCGCCTTGATGGTCACCCGTTCCGGGCCACCCGTGACCGAGGCCACGGATACCGAATTGAGCATCGGACGGACCGGTGCGGACACCGGTTCGCTCGCCGCGGCGGACTGGGCCAGCTCGGCGAGCGAAAGCTCGTCGCTGACTTCCCGCATCAGCTCTGACATCCGTACGTCAAGCGCGTCGCAGATCGCGGAGAGCAGCTCGGAAGATGCCTCCTTCTGCCCCCGCTCCACCTCGGAGAGATAGCCGAGCGAAACTCGGGCGGACGAGGAGACTTCGCGCAGAGTACGGCCCTGGCGCTGGCGCTGCCGACGCAGCACGTCACCCAGCAGGCGACGGAGCAGAATCATCGGTGGCTCCCTCCTCTGACCGTGTAGCCGTAACCTTCACGCCCCACCGTACCGCCTCGCGCGGCGGCCGTGCGGGGAGCGATGTCGTGTTCACTCAGGGCTGCAAACATCAAATCCCCCCGTCCTGTTCCGTATCCTGCCCCCGCAGATTCTCGCGGAGTTCGCTCGCGAGCAGCTCGAGCACTGTCCGTGCACTCTCCCTACGAATTTCCTCACGGGAGCCTTTCAACCGCAGCCGGGCCGTTTTCCTGCCTCCGGGACCCGCCACGGCGATGAAAACCGTGCCCACCGGCTGCCCGTCCTGTGGCTCGGGGCCGGCCACCCCGGTGGTCGCGATGCCCCAGGAGGCACCGAGCACGCGCCGCACTCCGGCCGCCATCTCCTCCGCGACCTGCGGGTTCACCGCGCCTTCGGCCTCCAGCAGCCCGGCGTCCACGCCCAGCACCCGGTGCTTCAGCTCGGTGGCGTAGGCGGTGACGGATCCGCGGAAGGACCTGGAAGCGCCGGGGACGGCCGTGAGCTCCGCGGCCACCATGCCGCCGGTCAGCGACTCCGCAACCGCAACCGTACCGTTACTCTCCGCGAGGAGTCGCAGCACATCGGCCGCAACCTCCCCACTGCCCCCGGCAGTCCCCGCCGCATTCCGCACCGCTTCACCGGCCACCGAAGAACCGCCCGTCTCTTGCGGCACCGCGCCATCCCCCGGCAGGTTCACCGCGCGGCACGCTCAGCGGCGAGCCCCTTGCGCCGGAGCACGACGGCCTCGCGGATGTAGTCCAGACCCGTCACGACGGTCAGGACGACGGCGGCCGCCATCACCCAGAACCGCAGCGTCGCCAGCGGCCCGGTCAGCGCGAGCACGTACATGCCCACCGCCACGCCCTGCGTCAGGGTCTTCAGCTTCCCGCCCCGGCTCGCCGGAATCACTCCGTACCTGATGACCCAGAAACGCAGGAGCGTGATCCCGAGTTCCCGGCCGAGGATCACCCCGGTGACCCACCAGGGCAGATCGCCGAGCCAGGACAGACACACCAATGCCGACCCCATGATCGCCTTGTCGGCGATGGGGTCGGCGATCTTCCCGAAGTCCGTGACCAGGTTGTACGTGCGGGCCAGATGCCCGTCGAAGATGTCGGTGATCATGGCGACGGCGAACGCCGCCCACGCGAGGGCCCGCCAGACGGGGTCGTAGCCCCCGTCGGCGAGCAGCAGCATCACGAATCCCGGCACCAGGACCAGCCGGATCATCGTCAGGATGTTGGCGATGTTCCACAGACTGGCCTGATTGACCGCCGCGGCGCCCAGCTTCGCGCCGGGCGCGGGCCGGCGGCCGGTCCCGCCCGCCGCAGATGCCGGGGCTCCGGTCATCCGGCCGCCTCCTCAAGGTCCAGGCCCAGGGGCTCCGCCACCAGGTCCACGCCCAGGGTGCCGACCACCTTCGCGGTGACGATGCGCCCCGGGACCAGGCCCGCGCCGTCCGTGAAGACGACCTGGCCGTCGGTCTCGGGCGCCTGGTGTGCGGCGCGCCCGTAGGCTCCCTCACCGTCCTCCGCCTCGTCGATCGGGACGACCGTCTCGACGAGCACCTCCAGCGTCTCCCCGATCCGCTCCTCCGCGCGCTGCGAGGTGAGCTCCTCGGCGAGGCGCTGCATGTGGGCGAGGCGCTCGGCGATGGTGTCGGCGTCCAGCTTGTTCTCGTACGTGACGGCCTCGGTGCCGTCCTCGTCGGAGTAGCCGAAGACGCCGATGGCGTCGAGCCGCGCGCTGGTCAGGAAGCGCTCCAGCTCGGCGAAGTCCGACTCCGTCTCGCCGGGGAAGCCGACGATGAAGTTGGACCGGACGCCGGCCGTCGGGGCCTTGGAGCGGATGGTGTCCAGCAGTTCCAGGAACCGGTCGGTGTCACCGAAGCGGCGCATGGAGCGCAGCACGTCGGGGGCCGAGTGCTGGAAGGAGAGGTCGAAGTACGGGACGACCTTGGGGGTCGAGGTGAGTACGTCGATCAGCCCGGGCCGCATCTCGGCGGGCTGGAGGTAGCTGACGCGGACGCGCTCGATGCCGTCCACCTCGGCCAGCTCGGGCAGCAGGGTCTCCAGCAGGCGGATGTCGCCCAGGTCCTTGCCGTACGAGGTGTTGTTCTCGGAGACCAGCATGATCTCCTTGACGCCCTGCTCCGCGAGCCAGCGCGTCTCGCCCAGCACGTCGCTGGGGCGGCGGGAGATGAAGGAGCCGCGGAAGGACGGGATGGCGCAGAAGGAGCAGCGCCGGTCGCAGCCGGAGGCGAGCTTCACGGAGGCGACGGGGCTCTTGTCCAGGCGGCGGCGCAGCGGGGCGCGCGGCCCGGAGGCGGGCGCGAGACCGTCCGGAAGGTCGGCGGGAGCCTCGGCGGGCTCCTGCGCGTGGCCCGGCAGCGCCACATCGGCGTCCTGCCGCTGAGCCGGGCTGATCGGCAGCAGCTTGCGCCGGTCGCGCGGGGTGTGGGAGGCGTGGACGCCGCCGTTGAGGATGGTCTGGAGGCGGTCGGAGATGTCGGCGTAGTCGTCGAAGCCGAGTACTCCGTCGGCCTCGGGGAGCGCTTCGGCAAGTTCCTTGCCGTAGCGCTCGGCCATACAGCCGACGGCTACGACGGCCTGCGTGCGGCCGTGATCCTTGAGATCGTTGGCCTCCAGCAGGGCGTCTACGGAGTCCTTCTTGGCGGCTTCGACGAAGCCGCAGGTGTTGACGACGGCTACGTCCGCATCGGCGGCGTCCTCGACGAGCTCCCAGCCATCCGCCGCCAAGCGGCCTGCGAGCTCCTCCGAGTCCACCTCGTTACGGGCGCAGCCAAGAGTGACAAGGGCGACGGTACGGCGTTCGGGCATGGACTCAAGACTACTTCGTCCCGGCACCGGCCCCCGCCTCCCGTCCCGGACGACAAGATCCCCGGGGTGCGGCGCGGCACCCCGGGGATCCGGAACGTTTTATTCCCTGCTGGTCAGCCCGACTGGTCAGCCCGCCTGGGCCTGGCCCTGACGCGGGTCGTCCTTGGTGTATGTGAGACGTTCCACCTGTCCGGGCTGGAACTCGTCCTTGATCTCCTTGCCGTTCACGAAGAGCTTCACGACCCCGGCATCGCCGAGCACCAGGTCGATGGACTCCTTGTCCGTGAACGTCTTCGACTGACCCTGTTCGAGGGTGCCGTCGAAGAGGAGCCGGCCACTGTGGTCCTTGGCCGAGATCCAGCTCTCTCCGTCGTTGGCCGTCAGGACGACCGTGACGAGGTCCTTGGGCGCGGCGGCGATCGCACTGTCCGAAGGCTCCGGCTTGGGAGCCGTGGGCGCCGGGGGTGCCTGGACCGAGGGCTTGGACGCGTTGGGGGTGGGTGCGGGCTTCGGCGCGGCGGAACCTTCCGCCACCGGCCGCTTGGTCTTCTCGTCGGCGCCGCCGAAGGCCGTGAAGCCGACGAAGCCGATCACGGCGACGATGGCGGCGACCATGGCGGCGGTCCAGTTGGGCCGCTGCCGTTCGGGGCGGATCCGCTCGGCTTCGAACATCGGCGCGGCGGGGGTGGGTGCCGGCCGGCCGCCGTGGGCCGCGTCGTACGACTCGATCAGGGGTTCCGGATCGAGGCCTACGGCACGGGCGAGCGTACGGATGTGGCCGCGGGCATAGACATCGCCGCCGCAGCGCGAGAAATCGTCGGATTCGATGGCGTGCACGATCGGAATGCGCACGCGGGTGGTGGAACTGACCTCGTCGACGGTCAGCCCGGCGGCGATCCGGGCCTTCTTGAGGGCCGTCCCGATCGACGGCTCTTCGACGGAACGTTCGACGAGGCGGTCCTCGGACCGGTCGTCGGTCGAAGGCCGTTCATCTTCGGGGGATTTGGCGTTGCCGATGGACACGAGGGCGCCTTTCGAGCGTGTAGCCACCTGCTGGATGTCCAGTCTAGGGGGGTGACGAAAGGGTGGAGCAACCGGAGGGGCGCCTCCCTACGCCATACGAATGGCCAAGGGGCTCCCGCCCGGTGCGGCGACCCGGAACAGACCGCCACCTCCCTCAACTAGACACGCGACCGGGGGAAACGGTTGCCCCCGATCCTTTGCCGATTACCCGGGAGTCTCCCCGCGGATCACCGCGAGCACGCCGTCCAGCTCGTCGGCCTTCAGCAGCACGTCGCGCGCCTTCGATCCCTCGCTCGGTCCGACGATCCCCCGCGACTCCATCAGGTCCATCAGCCGCCCGGCCTTCGCGAACCCGACCCGCAGCTTGCGCTGGAGCATCGAGGTGGACCCGAACTGCGTGGAGACGACCAGCTCGGCCGCCTGGCACAGCAGGTCCAGGTCGTCGCCGATCTCCTCGTCGATCTCCCTCTTCTGCTTCTGCCCGACCGTGACGTCGTTGCGGAAGACGGGCGCCATCTGGTCCTTGCAGTGCTGCACGATCCCGGCGATCTCGTCCTCGGTGACGAAGGCTCCCTGGAGCCGCACCGGCTTGTTCGCGCCCATCGGCAGGAACAGCCCGTCGCCCTTGCCGATGAGCTTCTCCGCGCCCGGCTGGTCCAGGATGACCCGGCTGTCGGCGAGCGAGGAGGTCGCGAAGGCGAGCCGCGAGGGCACGTTCGCCTTGATCAGACCGGTCACCACGTCCACCGAGGGCCGCTGGGTGGCGAGCACCAGGTGGATGCCGGCCGCGCGGGCCAGCTGGGTGATGCGGACGATCGAGTCCTCCACGTCGCGCGGGGCCACCATCATCAGGTCGGCGAGCTCGTCGACGATCACCAGCAGGTACGGGTACGGGCTGAGCTCCCGCTCGCTGCCCGGCGGCAGTTTGATCTTGCCGTCGCGGATCGCCTTGTTGAAGTCGTCGATGTGCCGGTACCCGAAGGCCGCCAGGTCGTCGTAGCGCAGGTCCATCTCGCGCACGACCCACTGGAGCGCCTCGGCGGCCCGCTTGGGGTTGGTGATGATCGGCGTGATCAGGTGCGGAATGCCCTCGTACGCCGTCAGCTCCACCCGCTTGGGGTCCACGAGCACCATTCGGACGTCCTCCGGGGTGGCCCGCACCATCACCGAGGTGATCAGGCAGTTGATGCAGGAGGACTTTCCGGAACCGGTGGCTCCGGCGACCAGCACGTGCGGCATCTTCGCCAGGTTGGCCATGACGTACCCGCCCTCGACGTCCTTGCCGAGCGCCACCAGCATCGGGTGGTCGTCCTCGGCGGCGTCCGCGAGCCGCAGCACGTCCCCCAGGTTGACCATCTCGCGGTCGGTGTTCGGGATCTCGATGCCGACCGCCGACTTGCCCGGGATCGGGCTGATGATGCGCACGTCGGGCGAGGCCACGGCGTAGGCGATGTTCTTCGCCAGTGCCGTGATCCGCTCGACCTTCACGGCCGGACCCAGCTCCACCTCGTAGCGGGTCACCGTCGGGCCCCGGGTGAAGCCGGTGACCTTCGCGTCGACCTTGAACTCCATGAACACGTTCGTCAGCGAGGCCACGACCGCGTCGTTCGCGGCGCTGCGGGTCTTGCCCGGCCCGCCCTTCTCCAGCAGGTCCAGCGAGGGCAGGGAGTACGTGATGTCCCCGCGCAGCTGGAGCTGCTCCGCGCGGGGCGGCAGCGCCTGGGTCTGGGGCGGGGTCTTGGTCAGGTCGGGTACGGACAGCGTCCCGGAGGCCGCCGCGGTGGTGTCGTGCGGCGCGGCTTCGGACGCCGGGGCGGCGGGCTTCTCCTCGCGGGCGGCCTTCTCCTCGCGGGCGGGCCCTTCCTCCCGGGCCGCCGGGACCGGAGTGGTGATCTCCGAACCTTCGCGACCTTCGCGACCTTCGCGGCCTTCGCGCTCCACCGAGATCCCCTGCGTGAGGTCGGCGACCAGCGGGGAGGGCGGCATGCCGCCGTACACCACCCCGTCCAGCGCGGCGGCGGCCGCCGCGGCCACGTCGACGGCGTCCATCCCGCGGTCCATGGCCGGCCGGCCCGCGGCCCGGCGGGGGCGCCGCCGCCGGGCGAGCGCCTCCTCCTCGGCGGCGTCCGCCGGGTCTCCCGGCCCGGCGGCCGCGGAGCGGGCCCGCCAGCGCTCGGCATCGTGCCGGTCCGCGGCGGCCGAGTACGCGGCGTCCCCGGACTCCGCGTACTCGGCGTACTCGGCGTCGTGTTCGTTCGGAGCGATGACCCCGAGGCGGATGCCCGCGCTCCGCAGCCGCTGCGGGATCGCGTTGACGGGGGTGGCGGTGACCACCAGCAGCCCGAACACGGTGAGCAGCACCAGCATCGGCACGGCCAGCGGCGCGCCCATCGTGAAGATCAGCGGCTTCGAGGCGCCCCAGCCGATCAGCCCGCCGGCGTTCTGCATGGCGGTGGTGCCCTCGTCGCGCCCGGGGGCACCGCAGGCGATGTGCACGAGCCCCAGGACTCCGACGACCAGCGCCGAGAGCCCGATGCCGATGCGGCCGTTGGCGTCGGCCTGTTCGGGATGGCGGATGAAACGTACCGCCATGACGCCGAGCAGGACCGGCACGAGCAGGTCGAGCCGCCCGAAGGCGCCGGTGACCAGCATGGTCACCAGGTCCCCGACGGGCCCGCTCAGGTTCGACCAGGTCCCGGCGGCGACGATCAGCGCGAGGGCGAGCAGCAGCAGGGCGAGGCCGTCCTTGCGGTGGGCCGGGTCGAGGTTCTTCGCGCCCTGGCCGATGCCGCGGAAGATCGCGCCGACCGCGTGCGCGATGCCGAGCCAGAAGGCGCGCAGCAGCCGGAGCACTCCCCCGGTGGGGGACGGTGCGGGCTTCGGCGCGGCCTTCCTGACGGGGCCGCGCTTGGCCGCGGGCGCAGCCTTCTTCGCGGGCGGCTTGCGCGCTGGGGCAGCCTTCTTCGCCGGCGCCGTCGTACGGCCGGTGCGGCCCTTCGCGGTGCCCGCCGTGCTCTGGGAACCCTTGCCGGACGTACGTGAGGCCATGCGACCGAGGTTACCGGTGCGCGCGCCGGTGGACACGCGTGCCCACCCCTTCACCCGTTCGTGTCGTTCCGGGTCACGGGTGGGAGAGGCGCGCGCCCTCGGCCCGTACGGGCGGCCCGCCCTGACGCTCCACCAGACCTGACGGCTCGCCAACCGGTCCCGCACGCGGCCCTTCCGGACCACGAGCGGCCTTCGCGGACCTCAGGTCCGCGCGGGTTGCGGGCTCAGCCCTGAGCGGGCAGCACGGGAGCCCCGCCGCCCGTTCCCGGCTCCAGCGCGTCGAGCGCCCGCCGCAGTCCGGTGAGCTTGCGTTCCAGGTGGGCCGCGGTGGCCACCACCGAGGGATCGGCCGCCTCTTCGCCGAGCTGCTTGGTCAGCGCCTCCGCCTGCTCCTCCACCGCGGCGAGCCGCGCGGAGAGCTCGGCCAGCAGGCCGGCCGTCTCCTTGGAGCCGTCCACCGCGCCGTTGGAGCTGCCGCCCTCCAGCTGGAGCCTCAGCAGCGCCGCCTGCTCGCGCAGTTGGCAGTTCTTCGTATACAGCTCGACGAACACCGAGACCTTGGCCCGCAGCACCCACGGGTCGAAGGGCTTGGAGATGTAGTCCACCGCGCCCGCCGCGTACCCGCGGAAGGTGTGGTGCGGACCGTGGTTGATCGCCGTGAGGAAGATGATCGGGATGTCCCGGGTCCGCTCCCGCCGCTTGATGTGCGCGGCCGTCTCGAACCCGTCCATGCCCGGCATCTGCACGTCGAGCAGGATGACCGCGAAGTCGTCCGTCAGCAGCGCCTTGAGCGCTTCCTCCCCCGACGACGCCCGGACCAGTGTCTGATCGAGCGCGGAGAGGATGGCCTCCAGCGCCAGCAGATTCTCCGGCCGGTCGTCGACCAGGAGGATCTTGGCCTTCTGCACCATGCCCTGTCCTCCTCGCCCCGGCATGGGGCCTCCCCGGCTCCTGGCTCCGGCCTGTGCGCCGGGCCCCGCCCCAGAGGACGGCATCCTTGCGCCGTCCGTCCTTGTGCCGGTCATCGTAGCCCCAGTCCCGAGATCGCCACACCCTGTCACCAAGATGTCACAGCGCACGAGGGAGAAACGTGGTGGAAGGGCAGAAGGTTCCCCCGGGAGTCCACCGGGAGTCCCCTTCGGCCCGCCCGGTCACGCTCCGGCCCCTCGCATGTGCCCTTCCATGACCGACAGTAGGTAATCGGGCTCGACCGGCTTGGTCACGTAGTCCGAGGCACCGGACTCGATCGCCTTCTCCCGGTCCCCCTTCATGGCCTTCGCCGTCAGCGCGATGATCGGCAGCCCCTCGAACTGGGGCATCCGCCGGATCGCCGAGGTCGTCGCGTACCCGTCCATCTCCGGCATCATGATGTCCATCAGCACGAGCGACACGTCGTCGTGCTGTTCCAGGACCTCGATGCCCTCCCGGCCGTTCTCCGCGTACAGCACCGCCAGACCGTGCTGCTCCAGCACGCTGGTCAGCGCGAAGACGTTGCGCACGTCGTCGTCCACGATCAGCACCCGCTCGCCGTGGAAGTCGTACGTCCGCGGCGCCTGCGGCAGCGCCTCCTCCACGGCCCACGCGTCCGCCTCGCCCTGTCCGGGCACCTCCGCCCGCAGCGGCGGCTCGGCCATCGCCTTGCGCCGCCGCCGGAACAGCGCCGAAGACCCCTGCCCGGGCCCTTCCCCGGCCCGCGGCAGCGCCATCGGCGCCGCCGGCCCTACGGGGCCCTGCGCCATCGGCGCCGCCGGCAGCTCGGGCCGCGCCTCCTCGGCGGCCGGGCGGCGGTACAGCTCCCCGCGCGCCCCGCCGGGCGTCGGCGGCGCGTACCCCTGCGGAGGCAGCTCGCTCGGGTGCAGCGGCAGGTACAGCGTGAAGGTCGACCCGCGGCCCGGCTCGCTCGCCGCGTGGATCTCCCCGCCCAGCAGCCGGGCGATCTCCCGGCTGATGGACAGCCCGAGTCCGGTGCCTCCGTACTTGCGGCTGGTGGTCCCGTCGGCCTGCTTGAACGCCTCGAAGATCACCAGCATCTTGCTCGCGGCGATCCCGATCCCGGTATCGGTCACCGAGAAGGCGATCAGGTCGGCGTCGGCCTCCCGCAGCGAACCGGCCTCCAGGAGCTGCTCGCGGATCGCGATGGGCACATCGGCCCCGGCGGGCCGGATCACCAGCTCCACCGCCCCGGTGTCGGTGAACTTCACCGCGTTCGACAGCAGGTTGCGCAGCACCTGGAGCAGCCGCTGCTCGTCGGTGTGCAAGGTGGCCGGGAGCTCCGGGGAGACCCGTACCGAGAAGTCGAGGCCCTTCTCCGCCGTCAGCGGCCGGAAGGTGGCCTCCACGTAGTCGACGAGCTGGACCAGCGCGATCCGGGTCGGGGAGACGTCCATCTTCCCGGCCTCGACCTTCGACAGGTCGAGGATGTCGTTGATCAGCTGGAGCAGGTCGGAGCCGGCCCCGTGGATGGTCTCGGCGAACTCCACCTGCTTGGGCGAGAGGTTCTCGTCCGCGTTGTCGGCGAGCAGCTTGGCCAGGATCAGCAGGGAGTTGAGCGGGGTCCGCAGTTCGTGGGACATGTTCGCCAGGAACTCGCTCTTGTACCGCATCGAGACGGCGAGCTGCTCGGCGCGCTCCTCCAGGACCTGCCGGGCCTCCTCGATCTCGGTGTTCTTCACCTCGATGTCCCGGTTCTGCTGGGCCAGCAGTTCGGCCTTCTCCTCCAGTTCGGCGTTGGCGGCCTGGAGGGCCTTCTGCCGGTTCTCCAGCTCGTCGGAGCGCTCGCGCAGCTGCTCGGTCATCTCCTGCGACTGCTTGAGCAGCATCTCCGTCTTGGAGTTGACGCTGATCGTGTTGACGCTCGTACCGATCATCTCGGCGATCTGGCTGAGGAAGTCCTTCTGGATCTGCGTGAAGGGCTGGAAGGAGGCCAGCTCGATGACGCCGAGCACCTTCCCCTCGAAGAGCACCGGCAGCACGATCACGTGCGCCGGCGGGGCCTCGCCGAGCCCCGAGGAGATCTTCAGGTAGCCGGGCGGGGTGTTCTCGATGAGCACCATCCGCTTCTCCTCGGCGACCATCCCGATCAGTCCCTCCCCCGGCCGGAAGGAGATGGGCATCTGCCCGCCGGCGTACGCGTAACTCCCGCGCATCCGCAGCTCGTACGAGCCGTCCGCGCCGCCGTCGGTCCCGATCTCGGTGGTACCCCCGGTCGGCAGCGCCAGGAAGAACGCCCCGTGCTGCGCGGAGACCACCGGAGTCAGCTCGCTCATGATCAGCGAGGCCACGTCGTCCAGCTCCCGGCGGCCCTGCATCAGGGCGGAGATGCGGGCGAGGTTGCCCTTGAGCCAGTCCTGCTCCTTGTTGGCCAAGGTGGTGTCGCGCAGGTTGGCGATCATCGTGTTGATGTTGTCCTGGAGGACCTGGATCTCGCCCGCCGCGTCCACGTCGATCTTCAGGTTGAGATCGCCCCGCGTCACCGCGGTGGCCACGGCCGCGATGGCGCGCACCTGCCGGGTGAGGTTTCCGGCCATCTCGTTCACGGACTCGGTCAGGTCCCGCCAGGTGCCGTCCACGTCCCGCACCCGCGCCTGGCCGCCGAGGATGCCCTCGGTACCCACCTCGCGGGCCACCCGGGTCACCTGGTCGGCGAAGGAGGAGAGCTGGTCGACCATCGTGTTGATCGTGGTCTTGAGCTCCAGGATCTCCCCGCGCGCGTCGATGTCGATCTTCTTGGTCATGTCGCCCTTGGCGATGGCCGTCGTGACCATGGCGATCTGCCGCACCTGACCGGTGAGGTTGGAGGCCATGAAGTTCACCGAGTCGGTGAGGTCCTTCCACGTCCCGGAGACCCCCGGCACGTGCGCCTGGCCGCCGAGCCGGCCCTCCGTACCCACCTCGCGGGCCACGCGCGTGACCTCGTCGGCGAAGGAGGACAGGGTCTTGACCATCGTGTTGACGGTGTCGGCCAGCTGCGCGACCTCGCCGCGCGCCTCGACGGTGACCGTCTTGGTCAGGTCACCATTGGCCACCGCGGTCGACACCTGCGCGATCCCGCGCACCTGGGCGGTCAGATTGCCGGCCATGGTGTTGACGTTGTCGCTGAGGTCCTTCCAGATGCCCGTGACCCCGCGCACCCGGGCCTGGCCGCCCAGGATGCCCTCGGTACCCACCTCGCGGGCCACCCGGGTCACCTGCTCCGCGAAGGAGGAGAGCTGGTCCACCATCGTGTTCACGGTGGTGACGAGCTCCAGGATCTCGCCCTTGGCATCGACGGTGATCTTCTTGGAGAGGTCGCCCATGGCGACCGCCGTGGTCACCTCGGCGATGTTGCGCACCTGCGAGGTCAGGTTGTTCGCCATGAAGTTGACGGACTGGGTGAGGTCCTTCCAGGTGCCGGAGACGCCCTTCACCTCGGCCTGGCCGCCCAGGATGCCCTCGGTACCCACCTCCCGGGCCACCCGGGTCACCTGCTCCGCGAAGTTCGAGAGCTGGTCCACCATCGTGTTGAGGGTGTTCTTCAGCTCCAGGATCTCGCCCCGGGCATCGACCTCGATCTTCTGCGACAGGTCGCCGCGCGCCACCGCGGTGGCGACCTGCGCGATGTTGCGCACCTGGGAGGTCAGGTTCCCGGCCATGCCGTTCACCGAGTCCGTCAGATCGCGCCACACGCCGGCCACACCGGGCACCTGCGCCTGACCGCCGAGCCGGCCCTCCGTACCCACGTCCCGGGCCACCCGGGTCACCTGCTCGGCGAAGGCCGAGAGCTGGTCGACCATCGTGTTGATGGTGTTCTTCAGCTCCAGGATCTCTCCGCGGGCATCCACGTCGATCTTCTGCGAGAGGTCGCCGCGCGCCACCGCCGTGGTCACCTGGGCGATCTGGCGCACCTGGGAGGTCAGGTTCCCGGCCATGAAGTTGACGGAGTCGGTGAGCTCCTTCCAGGTGCCGGACACCCCCTCGACCCGCGCCTGGCCGCCGAGCCGGCCCTCCGTGCCCACGTCCCGCGCCATCCGCGTGACCTGGTCGGCGAAGGAGGACAACTGGTCCACCATCGTGTTCACGGTGTTCTTCAGCTGGAGCATCTCGCCGGAGACGTCGACCGTGACCTTCTGCGACAGGTCGCCGTTGGCCACCGCCGTCGTCACCTGGGCGATGTTGCGGACCTGGCCGGTGAGGTTGCGGAAGGCGGTGTTCACCGAGTCGGTGAGGTCCTTCCACGTCCCGGCCGCGCCCGGCACCTGCGCCTGCCCGCCCAGTTCGCCTTCGACGCCGACCTCACGGGCCACTCGCGTCACTTCGGCACCGAAGGACTGGAGCTGGTCCACCATCGTGTTGACGGTGTTCTTCAGCTCCAGCATCTCGCCGGCCACGTTCACGGTGACCTTCTGCGACAGGTCGCCGTTGGCCACCGCCGTCGTCACCTGCGCGATGTCGCGCACCTGCGTGGTGAGGTTGCGGAAGACCGTGTTCACCGAGTCGGTGAGGTCCTTCCACGTCCCGGCCGCGCCCGGCACCTGCGCCTGCCCGCCGAGCAGGCCCTTCGCCCCCACCTCGCTGGCCACGCGCGTGACCTCGTCCGCGAAGGTCCGTAGCGTCTCGGTCATCTGGTTGATCGTTTCGGCCAGCTGCGCGACCTCGCCGCGCGCGCTGACCCGGACCTTCTGCGACAGGTCGCCGTTGGCCACCGCCGTGGTCACCTGCGCGATGCCGCGCACCTGGGCCGTCAGGTTGCCCGCCATCGTGTTGACGGAGTCGGTCAGGTCCTTCCAGACGCCCGCGACCCCGGGCACCTTCGCCTGGCCGCCCAGCTCACCCTCCGTACCCACCTCGCGGGCCACGCGGGTCACCTCGGAGGAGAACGAGGAGAGCTGGTCCACCATCGTGTTGACGGTGTTCTTCAGCTGCAGCATCTCGCCGGCCACGTGCACCGTGACCTTGCGCGACAGATCTCCCTTGGCCACGGCCGTCGTCACGAGAGCAATGTCACGCACCTGGGCGGTGAGCCGGTACGCCATCGTGTTGACGGAGTCGGTCAGATCCTTCCAGGACCCGGACATTCCGCGCACCTGCGCCTGGCCGCCGAGCTTGCCCTCGGTACCGACCTCCAGCGCCACCCGCGTCACCTCGTCGGTGAACGCGGAGAGCTGGTCGACCAGGTTGTTGACCGTCCGCCCGACCTTCAGGAACTCCCCGCGCAGCGGGTGCCCGGCACCCTCCGCGGCCTGGGTCCGCAGGTCCATGCGCTGGTCGAGATCACCCTCGGCGACCGCCGACAGCACCCGGCCCACCTCGGACACCGGCCGGGCCAGATCGTCCACCAGCTGGTTCGAGGCATCGATCGCGGCCGCCCAGGAACCCTCGCAGGCACCTGTTTCCAGCCGTTCGCTGAGCTTGCCCTCGCGGCCCACCATCCGCCGCACCCGGGACAGCTCCCCGGTCAGGTGGAGATTGCGGTCGGCGACCTCGTTGTAGACGGCGGCGATCTCCGCCATCACCCCGTCGCCGGACACCGTCAGGCGCTTGCGGAAGTTCCCGTCCCGCATCGACACCAGGGCCGTGAGCAGCCTGTTCAGGGCCGCGGTATCGACCTCCGTCGTCGTGCCCCGCCGGGAGCGTCCTCCCTTGGGGCGCGTTCCCGTACGCCGCACCGCCGCGCCAGCCTCCACCGTGTCCCTCCCGAAGGGGTCGACCTCTGTTCCACCGGGCATCTTGTTCATCAGCCTGCGCCCACTTACGCCGTGCCCATTTACTGCGTGACTCCAAGCCCGCCCAGTGTTTCACCCCGGCCGAACCCGGCCATAACACTCCGGCACCATCGCACACCGTCCGCACCCCGCGGGTGGAATCCCGGACGACGGCACCATGGCGACCGCGAAGGTAAGTAACCTGGCATCCGTTGTCCACCGCGTCGAAGGAGACTTGTGATCACGGCACGGGCGGCTGCCACTTTCGATCCACAGGGGCGTTCGGTCGCTGCTGCCCGCGCATTCGTCCGCGACACCCTCCAGGGCTGGGGTTTCTCGGACATCATCGACGACGCGGTCGTCCTCACCAGCGAGCTCGTCACCAACGCCGTGGTCCACGCCGGAACCCGCGCCGAGGTCCTGTGCCTGCGCACCGAGGACGGCGTACGGATCGAGGTCGCCGACCGCTATCCGGAGCGCGAGCTCCCCCTCCAGCACCCGGGCGACCGCCCGTACGCCGATCCCGACCGCGAGAACGGCCGCGGACTCATGCTCTGCGCCGCCCTCGCCACCCGCTGGGGCGTCGAGTACACGGCCGCGCACAAGCACGTCTGGTTCCGGCTCGACATGCCGGACCGCCCGGTCGGTACCCGATCCGCGGGACCCGTCGTCCCCGACCAGCTCCTCCCCCTGGCCGACAGCCGGGTCCGCGTCGCCGTCCTGCAGGTCGACTCCGCGGGCATCGTCTCCGCCTGGAACGAGGACGCCGAGATCATCTTCGGCCACCTCGCCTCGAAGGCGGTCGGCCGCCCGCTCGCCGAGCTCGCCGCCTGGCCGCAGACCCCCGGCACCGGCACCGGCATCGCCGAGGCCCTGCGCCTGTCCCGCTGGGAGGGCAGCTACGGCATCCGCGGCGCCGACGGCCGCGTCATCCCGATCTACGCCTCCCACCTGCGGGTCCGCGATGCCCACGGCGAGCCCTCCATCGTCTGCCTGCTCGTGCACGAGGACGAGCGCGCCCTGCTGCAGAGCCCGGTACGGGCCCCCATGGACGGCGGCCACCTCACCGAGCCCCGCCCCACGGACCCCTTCGAGATCTTCATCGGCTCCCCCGCCCCCGACGACCTCGACGGCCTCCTCCAGCGCACCGTGGAACGCGCCCGCGACCTCCTCGACGCGGACTCCGCCTTCCTCCTCCTCGCCACCGACGACGAGACCGAGCTCGAAGTCCGCGCCACCACCGGACTGCCCTCCACCCGCCAGCGCTTCGCCCGCGTCCCCGTCGAAGCCGGCACCAACCGGTACGGCAGCGCCCGCATGCCCGCCGTCCACGAGGACCTCGTCGTCGTCCCCGGCGCGGTACCCCTCCTGGAAGCCACCGGCATGCGCTCCGCCATCACCGTCCCGCTCAAGGTCGAGGGCCGCCTCACCGGTTCCCTCGGAGTCGCCGCCGAAATCCCCGGCCGCTACTCCAACGACGACGCCCTGCGCCTGCAGTTCGCCGCGGACCGCATCGCCCTCGCCGTGGAATCCGCCCGCCTGGGCGAACTCGAACGACTGCGCCGCGGCTCCCTCTCCTTCCTCGTGGAAGCCTCCGACCTGCTCGCCGGCACCCTCGACCGGGACCAGACCCTGGCCCTCATGGCCCAGATGACCGTCCCCACCCTCGCCACCTGGTGCGCCGTCTACACGATCGCCGACCAGGCCTCCGACCCGTTCCTCTCGTACGTCCTGCACGAGGACGAGGAGCGCATCGACGGCCTCAAGGCCCTGCTCGCCCAGGTCAGCCCGCCCGAGCCGGTCCGCGAGTCCGGCGCCCGTCCCTGGCCCGAGACCTCCCTGGCGGTCGGCGGCGAGACCGTGGTCCTCCCGCTCCTCGCCCGCAACCGCGTCATCGGCATGCTGACCCTCGGCAAGCCCTCCGAGGAGCACTTCCGGCAGGAGATCCTCGAACTCGCCGAGGACCTCTCCCGCCGCGCCGCCCTCGCCCTGGACAACGCCCGCCTGTACTCCGAGCGCACCGCCATCAGCCGCTCCCTCCAGCGCAGCCTGCTGCCGCCCGGCTCCCCCACCATCCCCGGCATCGAGGTCGAGGTCATCTACCGCGCGGCGGGCGAGGGAAACGAGGTGGGCGGCGACTTCTACGACGTCTTCCCGATCCGCCCCGGCGTCTACGGGTTCGCCATCGGCGACGTCTGCGGTACGGGCCCCGAGGCGGCCGCCGTCACCGGCCTGGCCCGCCACGCCCTGCGCCTCCTGGCCCGCGAAGGCCTCGGCGGCCCGGCCGTACTGGAACGCCTCAACGCGGCGATCCTCGACGAGGGCGACCGCAGCCGCTTCCTCACCCTCCTCTACGGCGAGCTGCACCCGCAGCCCGACGGCGGCGCCCACATGAAGGTCGTCTGCGCGGGCCACCCGCTGCCGCTGCGCCTGCGCCCGAACGGCGAGGTCATCCCCGCCGCCGACCCGCAGCCCCTCCTCGGCGTCCTCGAGGACCTGGAGCTCTACGAGCAGACCCTCACCCTGGACCCGGGCGACGTCCTCCTCTGCGTCACCGACGGCGTCACCGAACGCCGCGAGGGCACCCGCATGCTCGGCGACGACGGCCTCGCCGAGGTCCTCACCACCTGTACGGGCCTCACCGCCGGCGCCGTCGCCTCCCGCGTCCTGCGCGCGGTGGAACGCTTCGCCGCCGAACCGGCCTCCGACGACATGGCCATCCTCGCCTTCCGCATCCCCCGGCAGCGCGACGGCGACTGAGTACCGCCGCGCCACTGTCCCTACCGGCGGGGCCCCGGCACCAGGATCATGAACGACGGGGCCGCCATTTCCCCGGTCCAGGGCGCATGGCCCGTCTCGACGACCGCGTCACGGCCGGTATCGGACCGGAAAGGGGCCGTGGACGGCGGTACGGACGGGGACGGGGAGGCGCCGTCGCCGGCCAGCGCCGTCATGAACGTGTAGGCGAAGTGTCGGATCCGTTCGGTACTCATGAGCGTTCCTCCCGTGGATCGGATCGAGGGCCTGGGAACTCCTGCTGCTCCCATTGCGCCCCGAACCCCGCCCCTGGTCACCGCCCGAAGATTCGGGGCTTGACGAGAAGCCCCGGACCCCCATCACACGCAAGAGGGCCCCCACCACAAGGCAGGGGCCCTCTCCCGCTCCGTCCCTCAGACGTCGTCCCGACGCGTCAGCGCGATGCCGAGCACGTCCGTCACGTACAGCTCGACGAACTCGGGCAGCCAGGGATCACCGGCCATCCGGTCGAAGACCTTCACCAGCCGGTCGTCCGGCTCATCGGTCAGCAGGACGACCCGCCAGGTGTTGAGCGGCTGCTCGTCCGTACCCGCGACCCCGTGCTGTACGTGGAACAGCGGCTGCCGGTCGTCCGCGTGCAGGGGCACGCCCTGCTCGTCGGCGAAGGTCTCCCGGCCGAGGAAGGTGACGACCTGCCGGTCATGGTTCAGATAGGTCTCCTCGAGCACGAGTCCGTACGCGTCCGGCTCCAGCCACAGCCGCTGCTGCGACTGCCGGACGAACTCGGCCCCCAGGTCCGCACCCGTCCGCCCCGGCACCCAGGCGGAGGCAGAGCCCTCCTTGATGACGTACGGAATGAAGGCACCCGGATTGCCGGCCTTCCGGACCTCCATGTCCCAGATCCCCGCCCGGTCCAGGGCCACGGGCTCCGCGGAGACGTACCGCTCCCTCAGGATCCGGTTCACGTCCACGGCTGGCAGAACCGCCCGGGTGTACCTCTCGTCGCCCCAGGCCTGCTCGAACTCGGCCTCGGCCGGCGTCTGATCCGACATCACACATTCCTCCCCATGAACAACATCCTCAAGATCAACCCGAAGGATAGGCAGAGGAAACCCGGGAAACGCAAAAAGGCCCCCGCCAATGGCGGGGGCCTTCTCGTTTTGGAGCCCTTTAACGGAATCGAACCGTTGACCTTCTCCTTACCATGGAGACGCTCTACCGACTGAGCTAAAAGGGCGGGTTGTTCGGCGGCGTCCTACTCTCCCACAGGGTCCCCCCTGCAGTACCATCGGCGCTGAAAGGCTTAGCTTCCGGGTTCGGAATGTAAACCGGGCGTTTCCCTAACGCTATGACCACCGAAACACTATGAAGTTAACCAAACCGGATATGAACACAGTTCGTTACTTCAGAACTAACACAGTGGACGCGAGCAACTGAGGACAAGCCCTCGGCCTATTAGTACCAGTCAGCTCCACCCGTTACCGGGCTTCCACATCTG